>JAKURJ010000024.1 GCA_022452125.1 Candidatus Poseidoniaceae archaeon | reverse complement strand
GTTGAGGAAATGATACAAGTCGAAAAAGACGAGGGGCCAATGCCACATCCTTTACCAGATATTGCACCTCTTCCAATAAACCCTCTTCCCATCGAAGAAAGAGCGCCACAGAAGAAAAAATCAAGCAAAGCGAAACGCCTACTAATCGTCTTGGTAATGTTTACTGGAATGGGGGCTGCTGGTTGGTATGTGTGGTCGAATGGACTGATCTGACCTCTTGATTCATTGCAACCGGGACCAATGCAACTCTCCCATCAGGTAATGTCTGCCTTACATATCCAGACATGTCGATATTCATGGGTTGGAAAGCGACTTTTTCCACCCGGCTTCCTGCAGGAGCACGAATGACTTCAGTTACTTTGTAACTTGTTGAATCTAGTAATTCCAAATCACCATTAGCCAATCTGGCATCTAACAGGCGGTTATTGTTCCAGACATACCAAACTAGCCACGCAATTCCAACCATCATTGGAATACCAATAACTAATGCAACAATCGAACTCATGACTCTCTCTCAATAAGCGCATTCCATGATGCTGAAGCATATTTTTTTGCAGATTCTCCGGGGTTTTCTGCTCGATGTATTCCACTTCCGACTATGATACAGTCTGAACCTGCAAGGACGGCTTCTCTGGGGTCTCCATACCTCTGCCCCATCTCTCCATCTCCAGTTGAAAGATTCACACCAGGCGTCCAAATCATTTTTTCAGAACCCACTTTCTTGCGTAATTCACTCAATTCTTCAGGCCTAGAACCATTACCGATGAATCCGAACACACCGGGGTGTTCACGACCTTTGTTTACCACTTGGTCAGTATAATCGGGATTCAATAAATTTCCTCGGCTCGACATTTGCGCCAATAACAGAACGCCACCACTTCTTCCTACATCTTGCCACCCTGCTTGCAAACCATCTACTACATCTGGTCCGCTAATGAGGTGAGAGGTAACCAAGTCTGCCCAAGAGCGAATATCGTATATTCCTGCCATATGTGACCTACTTATTTTTCCAATATCGGCAAATTTTCTATCCTCAAAGATGAGCAAATCCGCCTCTTCAGCGGCTTTACAAAAATCCGACCAAGCCTCAGGACTCCAATCATCGACTAAGTCTACATGAGTTTTCAACGCAGCAATATAGGGGCCAACCTCACTGATTAAATCAGACAATCCAGACATTGTATTTCTGTCAGCAGCTAAACATACTAGGGATTGCTTTCGAGTTGCAACCTCCATATATTTACGAGCAATATCTGAAGTCGAATCGGACCAACGCTCACCCCATACTTCACTCGCCATTACACTGGGCATTGCGAGGTTGTGTGTCAATCTTGCGCCTTTACAGAGTTCACAGAATCAATCAGCGTAGTCTTTACCTCATAGTTTGGCAATTCCAATGATTCGAAAGAATCTCCAACATTGTAACCGACATGAGTTCCTAGGGTTTTCTTTAGTTGGTTTACTGAGAGTTTAGGATGGAACATAGCAAGAATGTATGCTAAGAGTCTTGGCAATTTACGCGTAGCATATTTTCCTTCCAGTGACGAATTCAATATTTTGCCAATCTCCTTCATCCATAACCCTTCTTTGTGAATAATGTGCCTATGGCCATTTTCTCCTTTTTCTAGGGCGTTAACATGAGCTATTGCAACATCTCTGACATCTACAAAATTGATGTGAACATCTAGGACGAAATGAGGCCCCTTCACGAAGTGCTTCAAGTATGACATTGACCCCTCAAGGTGCCTTTTATGCAGAATTGGGCCGAACACAATTGATGGGTGAATGGTTACCAATCTAACCTCTTTGTCAGATGCCCATTCTCGTATTAGTTTCTCGGCTTCAGCTTTTGCGAAACCATAGGCGTTAGAGGTTTCTGAAGCATCTTCACACCAATCTTTGTTGGTGAAAATTTGTCCATTTTCAAACCTAGATGAACGTATTGCAGCAACCGATGAGGTGTGAATAATTCTCTTTACATCATCCATCACACTGCATAGATTCTTTACTCCAATAACTGAAGGGTCAACAACGTCTCTTTTGACATCTTTTGCCCCAACATATAGTGCCGCAGCACAATGAATAACATCTTCACAACCCTCTACCGCATTCTTTAGCGAACCCACATCAAACAGGTCGGCCTTAACAATCTCTAATTTGTCGCTATTTGGAAAAATACTCGCTAGTTTGGTGTCGCGCAACATTGCCCTAACCGAATAACCTCTAGCCAACAATTCACAAACCACATGAGCGCCTATGAATCCACTAGCTCCGGTAACCAACACTGGCATGAACCTCGCATACACAACAGGGTCATCTTCTTGCCGCATGGGTGCTACGCACCCAATGATGCGGATTGCCATCTTCCTGTGCGCGCTGGTCCTAATCGGACCATTGGCAGGCTGTTTTGGCGATGAAGAAATAATCGAAAACAAGGTAATGGATACATATTATCCTGATATTTCAGACCGGCAGTATCTCGACTGGGAATGGAACGGAACCTATGCAATGGTTCTCGAACAAGGGCCGTACTCCGCCCTCGATGTCCAAGAAGCAATGATCGAGGTGGACACTTCAGATATTTGGGAAACAGGTCCGCCGACCTCTAATGTACACCTATCGTATTGGTTACCTTCGAATACATTGGATGGGGAAAAAGTCCCTGTAATTGCAATCATTAGCCCATACTATTCTTACGGGCAACCAGGCTCAGAATCTGGAGCAACGAATGTTGTTGCTGCAGGACGAGGAGAATTCATTTTCGACAATTTCGTCCCGCACGGATATGCGCTAGCACAGGTTTCAGTATTTGGAACTGAGGAATCCAGCGGCTGCTTTGACTATCGTGGAGCAGGAGAAGGGCTTGGCATTCACCACGCCGTAGAATGGCTAGGTCAGCAAAACTGGTCGAATGGAAATGTAGGACTGTATGGTAAATCATACGAAGGGGCGACACAATGGGAAGCAGCAGCTCTCGCTAGCGAGCATCTGAAAACAATTGTTCCAATTTCCGGGACCACTGCACTTCACCCCTTGCTATACAAAAACGGTAGTGCAGAAGCCAGAAGCCAGGTCATGCACATGAATTATTTCGGCAGCACTGTAGATTACAATGGTGACGATTTAGACAACATTTGTCCCGATATAGTCGAGGGAATTTTTGCAGGCCCTGTGACCTATGGTATGGGTGAATTAGACCCCTATATGGAGAATTACTACAATGAAAGAAGCCACATTGACAAAGCGTTTCAAAATTGGAACGGGTCAATTTATTGGATTCAAGGAATGCAGGATTGGAATGTAGACCCCCACCAAGTATTCGGCGGACCAATCGGCGTTAACTGGTATCTTGATTATTCAGCAGCAGGCTATGATGTTCGAGGGATGTTAGGTCAATGGGAGCACAATTATCCCGACCAGTGGACAAAGCACAACAACCAAGAATCAGGTTACGGAGGCGAAGCAATTCACAACATGACTCGTTGGGACTGGGGGCAAGATTTGTTTGAATGGTTCGAGTATTATCTCAAAGGAGTAGGGCCAAAACCGGATAACCATGCACAAATCCAGAGAAACGACGGCCAATGGAGAATAGAAGAGTTGTGGCCACCCCAAGATGCAACTTGGGAATCAATCGACATAGCGTCCTGCGATCAGCAAGGCAGCAATGTAGGTGGAGTTTCAGTAATTGGTGGAGGAACACAATCAGTAACAATTACCTGTGATGGATTCGAACAAGATATGCATATTGCAGGCCTGCCGACATTACATTTGGATGTAACAGCATCATTTGATGGCGGCCAGATTTTCGCAGAACTACAGGATGCTGAAACAGGGCTAAGACTGGGTCACGCAACAATGGATATACGGTACCACGCTGGCGGCTACGAGCCACAAACAGTATTCCCTGGACAAAACCTTGTGATGCTGATGGAATTCCAAGGAATGGACGTTATATTGCCCGCAGGGCATGGAATAAAACTCGTACTTACTGAAACCGGCGAGGACTATCTTGCGCCTGCTTGCGGTAATTCGTGCCCGGTCTCTGTGAATGGTGGGACTTTTGCTTTCCCACAAATCGAGCGCGATGGTAGCACAGTTTTCGTCACTCCGCAAAGCGAAGAAGCAGCTAACAACTGAAAATCTTTCAGATGTTCAAATTTTCATTTACGCGCGAATAGCGCGAGCATTTGCACACCCAAACGCGTCAAATCAACACCCTAAACTGAGCAAATATCCAATATATATCTGAAAGAATAGATAAAAAGCACAAAAAAACAAGTAAAAAATGAGCGATTGTATAATATACCGTACTCATAACGGGCGTTTTGATACCCATGTGGGCAAAACTAGAGTATATCTGGCTTGATGGAAAAGAGCCAACACAGAGCATGAGAAGCAAGACAATGGTAAGGAAAGACTTCGGAGGCACTATTGAAGAGTGCCCTCTATGGAATTTCGACGGGTCATCAACAAACCAGGCCGATGGCAGTTCATCAGATTGCGTATTGAAGCCAGTTGCAATTTATCCAGACCCTGACCGAAACTCAGGATATTTGGTAATGTGCGAGGTAATGAACCCTGACGGAACACCACACGTAACAAACGGACGCGCAACAATCGAAGAAGATGATGATGACTTTTGGTTTGGATTCGAACAGGAATACTTCCTATGGGATCCTGAGACAAACCTACCTTTCGGATTCCCTCGCGACCAAACTCCTCAAGGGCAGTTCTATTGCTCTGTAGGTGCGAAGAACGCATACGGCAGAGATTGCATTGAAGACCACCTAGACCAGTGCTTAGAAGCAGGATTGAACGTTGAAGGAATTAACGCCGAGGTGGCTTGCGGTCAATGGGAGTACCAAATTTTCGCAAAGGGCGCAAAGGACGCAGGCGACCAAATCTGGGTTTCCCGCTATTTAGCTGAGCGCAACGCAGAGAAATACGGGCTGCACATCGAATGGCATCCTAAGCCACTTGGAGCAACCGACTGGAACGGTAGTGGAATGCACGCTAACTTCTCTGACACCAGGATGAGAGAAGAAGGCGGAGAAGAGCTGATGACAAAGATTTGTGAAGCGTTCGGAAAGAACATCGAGAAACACATTTCTGTTTATGGCGCATATAACGATCAGCGTTTGACCGGACTTCATGAAACACAATCTATCCACGAGTTCTCATTCGGAGTATCAGATCGTGGAGCATCAATCAGGATCCCTGTTACAACAAAGGAAGATGGATGGATTGGTAGATTGGAAGACCGACGACCAGCATCTAATGGTGACCCATACAAGATTGCTGCAGCGATCATAACGACGACCAAGTCAGCTTACTGATTCGACTCTGCCTTTCGAAGGCGCACAACGCCTAAGATTACAGCAAATATGACGCTCAACGTCATTACATTTGCAATAATCATCGAAACAGACTCGATCAGAATGCCGTATAGTAACCAAAGTCCAAGAGCTATTGTTACTACACTGAAGGTTGCAAGAGAGATACCTTCGTGTCGTTTGTTAACCCAAACCTCACGAATCTGAGGAATCCATGCAATGATGCCGAGAACGCCGGCGAACAGCCCAATCGCTTCGATCCACATCTCAGCCATGTCGCGGGCTGGTTGCCAGTTGCGTTTGAAACTTTCAATTTGCGAGTTTTTGGAAACAGTTTTGCCCTGTTTAGTTGTGCAAAGGCTATGGCCAAGAACAGTGCACTCGAGAAATTGAAGAATGTAATGAATGACGCAGGGAAGTCTGTAGAGGAGCTATTTGCAGAAATGGATGCCGATGGCGATGGGACAATTAACGGCCCAGAATTTTACAAAGGAGTCAAAAAATTAGTTGGAGAAGCGTTAACTCCGGACCAGATTTCAATGATCATTGCAGCGTTTGACACCAATGGAGACAACCGAATAGACGTCATGGAATTGCGAAATGCATTATCTTAAACCCGAAGTGCATAGAAATAGACTTGCATAAACAAGCCCGCAGCACTTCGAATTTGGGTTAACCCCATTCTGACCGAGGGTTGCTAAATTCAATTTTCGAGATATGAGCGAATGGAATAATTCGAGCATCATCCTCTCCAACAACCGCTACTAATGGTCCGGATTGATCTGTTACAACTTGCCCTGTGGTCAGAGAACTCTTAGGTCCAGTAATCAAACCCAGGATTCCTGAGTGTTTAATCGAGCAATCCTTCTTTTCAAATTGATATTCGAGAATGTCTCCATGTAACGTTTTACCTCCATTCAGGTGAATCGTATCCCAGGTTCCAAATCCTAGCAGTGTCTCTTTTAACAATTCATCTGGGGCACTCTTATTCATGTTTTCAACCATGTTGATGAAACCCATTTCATCGTAAGCTTCTGCAGGAACTTCATCTGGTAGTGGATCCCATTCTAGGTTTTTGTTTGAGAATACTAAGACGACTTTACTCGGAGGCGCAGAAGAATCGGTCCGCGACTCATGCAAGTCGCATAACAGGTCACCCTTTCTGCATGTCCAAGCCACAATATCCTTGTGCATTAGCGTTCCACCATTCTTTCTTCGCTGGAAAAACCGACCTTCACTCGTTATTGTAAATGAACCTGACCAGTGCTTCTGTTCAACGAATAGGATCTCATCCTTCGTTGCTATCACCATGTCGATTTCTCTTCTACCTCCTTCTTCGGGGTCCGGGATTCTAATTCCCTCAAGTACGAGCGCATCTCCTGCAACAGCACGAGTCAATTTCATCAATCGAAATTCAGCAAGTCTTCCTGATACTACGTGTCCTTCAGGGTCGAACTTCATACGTCTCGAGAAAAACTCTCCAAGTCTACCCAAATTCTCACCTCAGTAGCGCATCAACAGAATTGACCACTACACTAACTTCCTTACCAGACTCTTCTAAATCTTTCATTGTAGCTTCGCCAGACAACACTAGCACAGAGACACAACCGGCTTGTATTGCCATTTCCATGTCAGTGTACAATCTATCTCCGACCATTGCACATTCTGAAGCATTGAGACCCAATTCCTCAATCTTATGCATTATCATTCCAGGGTTTGGCTTTCCAGTGATATGGACAGGGTCCTTCCCTGTAGTAACTTTCAACATCGCAAGATATGCACCTACGTCAGGCAAACCTCCGTCTGGTGAAGGGCAGACCATGTCGGGGTGGCTTGCTACAAGAGGAACTCCTCGGTGCATGTGGATTGAAGCAGTCGATATTTTCTCATAATCAATCTCAGTATCGTAACCTAGAACTACATACTCAGGGTCATTATCTCTAGTAGAGACCCCAATATCTTCCATCATTTGGCACATACCTTGAGTTGCGATTGCCCAAGTTTTTGTAACCCCTTCTTTTTGCAACCAAGCCAGCAAATCATGTGTAGAAAGCAAGACATCTTCAGGTGTACAAGGTATGTTCATCTTGTGCAACTTAGCAACATATTGGTCTACAGATCTAGAAGAATTGTTCGACAAGAAGTACCTTTGAACTCCTTGTTCTTCACATCTTGATAAAAATTCTAGAGCACCTGAAATTAGGTTGCCACCGAGGTATATTGTTCCATCAAGGTCCAGAAATACCGCTTTGACACCTTCCAATTTCGCATCCATCATATCACATCAGAATAGTAGAGTTTTGACCAAGAACCACTTGGAATGCAAATTTTCCTGGGCTTCCTTACTTGCAATCATTTCAGTCATCATCTCTTGGATAACTGGCTTCCTGCTAGCTTTACCTACAAACCAATTGAGCAACCATTTACGGCGACTCATTTTCTGCATCTTGAATGAGTTCGTTAACTCAGGCCCCAAAGCAGCCCACAACTCTTCTTGGTATTCCGGGCCACCTTTGTTTTCCATTACGTGACGCGCCGCCATCTCTCCACTAACCAATGCATTACCAACACCTTCTCCAGAGAACGGGTCAACTAGGCTTGCAGCATCTCCTACGAGCAATGCACCAGGCGCATAAGCGCGGCGGGGCTGATTCGACTCACCCTTTCTTGGGCTACCGAATGGCAATTGCCAGCCTTTACTAGTACCCTCAATCAATTTTGCATCCGCGAATCTATCTTTGAATAATGGATGATTGGCAATAACATCTGCTTGCAATGACTTGAGCTTCTTCTTTTGCTTGTCCAGCAGCCCCATGACCATACCTATGCCGACATTGACCTTGCCACCTCCAAGAGGAAATAACCAGAAATATCCTGGAACTACGGTATCTACAAAGTGAATCTCGATATTACCTGCATTTCCTTCACACCCCTTTACGCCGTCCCAATATTCTCGGTATCCGCCGCAATAGTGCATTCTGTCAACCAATTCTTCTCCAGCCATTTCTTTGACTATTTTTCGAGCAACTGGGCATTGATATCCTCCAGCACCGATTGTCCAAGGAGCCGAGTAAGTTCGCTTCTCACCCCTCTTTCCACCAATACCAATTTCAACACCCGAAATTTTACCATTATCGTCGAACACTTGGGTGACTGAAGCTCCCTGAATGACAGAACCTCCACTTTCTAAAACCAACTCTGTCGCCCTGTGGAATAGAAGCCAATCGAATTGTTGACGCGGCAAAGAATACCCCGCCTCCATTTTTTCAACATCTTCTTCAGGTAATGGGACTGTAACCTCACTTCCATTAGGCGATGAAAATACAATACCGGTTACGCGGAAGTGAGGGGTCGACTCTAACGTAGCCTTGACTCCTAATGCCTGGACGTGACCTAGCGACTTACCCCCAACTGCATCACCACAGATTTTGTCGCGCGGCCAAACTCCCTTTTCGATAAGTAGCACCTTTTTTCCTTCCATGGCGAGGTATGAAGCAGCAGCAGAGCCACCTCGTCCGCCAACAACGAAGATACAATCGAACACACCCCCAGAATCAGGAACAGACCCGGTTTCAATAGGCTCATCCCAGAACCTCTCACTCGCCATGTTGACTACACAACGCACCAAGCACAAGAGGGTAGTGCTAAAACAGCAATAATATGGTAACTAATACTAACTAAACCGCCATCATCAAAAGTAACTATCAAGCCCAGCGAATATGGCCACAAAGCGACAACAAGCAGCGCTTGGCCTATTTGGCGTCACTCTCTTATGGGGAGGGACATTTGTTTGGATGAAACAAGCAATGAATTCACTCGATGCTGAAATTACACAGTATTCAACGACGGCAGTGGTAGGCGTTGTCGTCTCGGCCCGGTTTTTCATTGCATTTGCGGCATTGCTTCCGTTTTCAAGTACAGCTAGAGCCGCACTCACTTCCAAAGAGGATTGGAAAGGGGGACTGATTCTTGGGGGTTTGATGTTAGCAGGATTTGTACTGCAAATGATTGGAATAGAGTCTGTGACCCCTTCAGTATCTGCATTTTTGACTTCGCTTTATGTTGTATTTACTGCAATTTTGTCAATCAAAATCAGCGATAGGAAGCCAACTAGAATGATGATTGTGGGCGTTGCTTTAGCAACCTTTGGAGCCGGATTCATTGATGGTCCACCGCACATTGTATGGGGCACAGGAGAACTTCTCACGGTTGCTTGTGCACTATTTTTTGCATTACACATCATTTACACTGACCGAATAACCAAGCAACTAGATCCTATTGCAGTGACTTCTACATCATTCTTAGTTTTGGTTTTGGGTGCAGGCATTATTGCAGTAATTGCAGGAGGCGGAATATCGGTATTCGAATCTGCGTGGCAGGACGGTGTGGTTTTGCCACTTTTGTGCTTAGGACTATTCGGGTCACTAGCTTGTATTTTGATGCTAAACATCTTCCAGAAGCACCTCAACCCTACTCATGCAGCAATCATCTATTCTTTCGAACCGGTTTGGGCTACGCTTTACGGCTGGCAACAAGACATGGTCGACATATCAATTTGGCTTGCAATGGGCTTGTTACTATTGGTTGGAAACATAATCGTCGAATTCGACGAGTCCAGTAGCGCCACTCATCTTAATGAGGAAGCCGGCCCTGAATAATCGTAGAAGGAAACCATGGTTTGCGTGCTTGCAATACCTCCTACTTTCGACAAGCCATCGAGAATGGCATCTCCTAGGGAATCCATTGAAGGGCTAACGACTTCGATTAGAAGGTCCCAATCTCCTGCCACCACATTACAACGAACAACGTATGGGAATTCGCAAATCTTCATTGCAATGTCGCGTCTATCCACATTACCTCTTTCACAGCGAGCGAAGATAAATGCTCGTAAATCGTAACCCCAGGCCTTCGCATCGATATCTACTGTATATCTTCGAATGACCCCCTCGCGCTTCAACCGAACCATCCTATCATGGGTTGTTACTCTAGCAACTCCCAATTTATCAGCCAATGAAGTCACAGAAGCGCGAGAATCCTGTTTCAACAATTCAATCAGCTTCAAATCGTTAGAATCTAGTTTCATAGACAAACGAATAGTCATTACATTTTCAATGATTCCGTCATATTGACGGTAATTACAGTGGAAATAGGGGTATTTTCCGACATCCGCCCGACAATTATTGCGAATTGTTGATGTGCATTAGTCGCCAACAGTAGTTTGGAGATAGATATGGCCGACAAAAGGAAGTTTTCGACGAACGCAGTCCACGCAGGAACGCAGCACATCGAAGGAGCAGTCAATACACCGATTTTCCAATCATCCACCTATCAATTAACCGATGAGAGATACGCAGGTTGGGCTGCTGGAGCACAGCACACCCTTCTCTATGCGAGACTATCAAGCGTCAACTCCGAAGCAGTGGTTGAGAAAATATGTGCTCTAGAAGGCGCTGAAGATGGAGAATTATTCGCTAGCGGCATGGCAGCAATTTCTACTACATTGATGGGATTACTATCGCAAGGCGACCACATAGTTGCGAGTTCCGATGTCTATGGTGGAACATATGGCCTGATGACCGAAGAATTACCTCGATTTGGAATATCTACTACCATGGCAGATATGCAAGACCCTTCCTCCTACGAGGCAGCTATCCAAGAGAATACCAAAATGCTCTACATTGAAACAATCACCAATCCTGTAATCAAGATATGTGACATTGAGGCAATGTCTGCTATCGCTAAAAAGCACAATCTGTTGCTGGTTATTGACAATACATTTGCGTCGCCCTGGGGCTGCCAACCAATTACAATGGGTGCCGATTTAGTCATTCATTCTACTACCAAATATTTGGGCGGCCATTCCGACATTGTTGGTGGCGCAGTAGTTGGTAGAGCAGATTTAATCGCTGCAATGTTCATCAAAAAGGTTCACTTTGGAGGCTCACCAGATCCTCACAATTGCTACTTGCTTGAGAGAGGAATCAGAACCCTCGCAGCGCGCATGCCAATCCATTGCTCTAATGCAGCAGAAATTGCAAAGCGACTAGAAGCACACGACATGATAGAAGTAGTCCACCATCCTTCATTACAATCTCACAGAGATTATGAGTTAGCAAAGAGAACAATTCCTAAAGGAACGGGAATGATTGCATTTACAGTCAAAGGAGGAGACGAAGCCGCTCTCAAATTCATGCGCGGCCTAGACATCATCTTTGAAGCAACCAGTCTAGGGGGCGTGGAAAGTTTGGTTGAATGCCCTTTCAATTCATCTCACATGTTCATCCCTGAAGATGTTAGAATTGCGGCAGGCTTGGGCAGAGGCTTCGTTAGAATGTCAATCGGAATCGAAGACGTCGAAGACCTTTGGAGCGATATTTCAAACTCTTTGGACATGCTGTGATTAAGGTAAATCTTCGATTTGTCCACAGGAGGCTCTAAGTGACTCTAGGCAAGATTTGTAATCGACATCTTGACCTTCGACTAACGATTTTCCAGCATTCCAAACTTCAATAGCCGCTGGACTCCATGCGCTTCCTTTGTCTCTAGCGTTCGAAGAGAATTGCCATTCTTGCCCACCAGATTTTCCAGCCGCCATTAGCCAAGCCCAGGAAGCAGCCTCTTCATCAATACCGGATTTTTTGGAAAGGGCCATTTTTTCTGCTTTACCCATTCCTTCAACCAAACCAGTGATTGTTAGGTCGTGAATCATTCCTACAGGGCCCGGGACCTTTCCTTTACGGTAAGGGAATTTCTTGGTGATATCTGCCTTTGCCCTCTGTGATTCAATGTCTTTCAAGAATTTACCGAAAGCTCGCTTTTTGTTACATTGAGCAATCCACAAATCTTCTGCTTCATCTTCTTCAATGCCAATTCCGACTAGACCAGCAAGCCCATGCTCTTCCCACAGGCCAGATAAAACGTCATTACATGATGTAGCAGCGATTTCAAGCGCGTCGCCGCCCCTTTCGTTAATCTCTCCACCCTTTGAAATCCTGATTCCTGAGCCGCTAGCCTCTTTCATCAACATTAGCGCCAATTCTTTTTCTGAAGAGGAACCATTCAATTCTTGCACAGCATCATCGGCCGATTCAAACCATTTCTCACCGACAATGAACCCCTCATTGAGGTTGTGTAGTACTGCTAGCTTAGCTCGCTTGGAAATTGACCCCTCATTCAGAGTTAGACCCATCCATGCATCCAACACCCGGTCTAATGCATCCCGAGCGCCGTCACGTGAAGCCCCTTCGGGGAACCAAATTGCATCTGGCGTCATTACTGTGGAAAGATTCGGAGGAAGCATAGACAGGGCCAGGTCGTGGATGAAAGATGTCTTACCTTTAGCAGTCTCCAATTTGTCAAATCCAATGGCAACTTTACTTCCATCGATGAAATTCATTACAAGATATCCTCCACCAGACATTTCATCATCAGCTATGGCGCTTATTTCCAAACCCTCGGTTGCCCAAATATTTCCTTCATTATTGAAGTTGAACCTAGATCTCTTGAGGACATCATCTAACCAACCTTCAGGTATATCAGGCTCCGGGCCAGTGCAGACAAACCCTCCTTTCCATGAGAAAAAGAAGTACCCTCTTTTCGCATGGTCCTCCCAAGGAAGCATTCGAAGAGTGGGCATGTGGTGGTTTTGAATTCCCGCTTGGTATGCTACTTTTCCATCGCCTCTTCGAACAAATGAGGCCTTGCCGAATGACTGATGGCTGTAATTTCCGACCAGCGAAATATCTTCGTCATGTGCTGCCATGAGCGAACCTGCGAGCGCCTTGCCAACATCATCCCCGCGCTTAGCCATCATTCGCTTAGCCAGCCACTTTCTATCATGGCGCTTGTCGAGAACCTTTCTCAAGTCTCGTAGCGTTTTTGTCACAGGGTCGGTTCGTCCCCATTTCAATTTCCCAGTCCATGTCATTGCCGGGAGTAGAGATTCACCTTCCTCGAGAAGGGTATCGAGGTTTTTGCGCAGACGTTTTTGAGTGTCTAAATTGGCCTGTTTCGTGCCACGCATACGCATACGCTGGCGCTTCTGACCTGGAAATTCAACCTGCGCTGGCCTCGCCATTGAACCTCGGAGCAGTCGCCCCCTGTTCACTTCTTCCCCCAGCGACTCAATGCTGTTTGTTCAACATCGCCAGGGTTTGCAGGAATAACCAGACTATGCAATCTGCCCATTTTTGCACTCGATAAATCACCCAATTTGCAGTATGTAATATTCTGTTCTGGCGTGCCCATATCACTACACAGCACCACCATCAAATCATCAATACCTTGGCATATTTGCTTGCAAGCTTCAATTCGCATTTTATCCAAAACCGAATCATCAGGCATCTCTTGAATTGAATCGGATAACTTTTCTGACATCATTGTCATTGCATTAGCAGCATCTTTCGGTTGCATTGGAACCTGCCCTCCAACGCCTTCACCAGTTGGGTCTAAATCGAGCAGAGCAAGAGTGTGCAACCCCTGATATCTATTCATTGCAATTACTTCTAAGGGAGAGGTAGCAACCCAACCTCCGTAGGGATATGTCAGCGTGGTTTGCCGCCCAAATCGGTAATTGGATAGGCCAATTGCTCCGGTGACAAGACCTGTAATTGAAATTCCATGAATCACTGAACAGGTTACTCCTGCTTCCAAAGCTTGTAATTGCAAGTCGACATGAGTGGTCGCTTGCAGCGGGTCGCCAACTATTAGCAAAGCAACACTGGATTGTTTTGCCAACTCAAGTAATTCAACCGGCTCTTCTACTTCAGGACGCATTACTTTCTGGATTTCTCCAATTTCATTTTCAAGACCTTCTAGAGATTCTTGGCTCCACAAGGCAGTGTAAGCCTCATAGCGTCGATAGTCTGCGTTTTTTGCTGCTTCAATGGCAGAGCGCGTCATTCCATTAACGCCCCCCGGACCCATTCCAATAAGAATTAATCCAGCCGCCATGCTCAAACCTCACGCTCCTGTGGGTGTGGCGAAGGACATGCGCCATTTGAGAGTGCCGAGGAGAGAAACTTCTCTCTGGAGAGACAAATTAGCTAGTAATGGCTGGCTAGCAGAAGGGCACGGCATTCACAAATTGGGAGAATTCACGGGTATACCGCTTAGTGAAGGGGCTCCATCTAAGATTGACGAATTAGAAATGATTGAACTCGAACCTCTAACTTCCGGACCCAAGCACTGGACTGAAAGGATTTCAGAAGATATTCCTGTTGCTTTACGAGAGTTGTTGCCGATGAGTCACGACCAAATCGGCGATGTGATTATTGTAAAAATCCCTGATGAGTTGGAACCTTATTCTAAATCCATAGGCGAAGCGATGATCGCTCAACATCCTAGTGCAAGAATTGTATGCGCGGATAATGGAGTGAAGGGAAATTTCCGCGTTAGGGACCTAGCCGTATTAGCGGCCGATGAAACAGAATCAACAAGGACCAGGGTAAGGGAGCACGGCAACGTGTTTTGGACAGACCCGGGACTAGTGTACTATTCGCCCAGATTAGCTAATGAAAGGCTGGAGACTATCGAATGTGCTAGGAATCTCTCACTGAAACTCGGACGTAGAATATCGGTATGCGACCCTTATGCAGGCGTTGGTCCTGCTTTGGTTCCGCTAACCAAATTGCCAGAAATTGTTGATGAAATATATGCCAGCGATCTTAACCCACACGCTGCAGAATTACTTCAGTTGAACTTACCCAATCAGCATACTAGGTGTGCCGATGCACTCACTCTGTCCGCCGAATTACCAGAATGTTGCGACCTGCTTTTGGTGAATCTACCTCATGATTGTATTGAACACATCCCCCATCTACTGGGGCTTCTCAAGAAAGGACAAGAGGTTGCAATCAGAGGATGGGCAATTATCCCGGCCGAATCTTTGCAGGACGCGGAAGCAGAAATTCGTAACCACCTTTCAAAATCAGAAGTACTTTCTTTGGAGGTCAAATCAAAGAAATCTTATGCATCAAATATTGAATATGTAGGTATTGAAGTTCACTTGGTTCGAAGTTAGTTTCCGTTGATTTCATGAATAAGCAGCACTTGCCCTCGTACATGCAGACCAAAGTCAAGTGCCGTTGCGGGGCGGAAATCGACATTTCTGGAGTAAGTCCTCGTATCAATGGTATCAATGTATACTGCACGGTTTGCGGCACTGTGACTAATCATAAGATAGTTTGAAACCGTATTTTCTATCTATTTTGCCGGTACAACACTCATATACTCATTGAGTCGGATAGACACCTGAGGGTAAGACCTCGGGAATGTGAAAACAATGATGGATGCAAAAATGAAAGGAATGGTCATGGCGGCTATGTCGGCCCTATGTCTCGTACTCGGAATCATGGGCGCTATGGGTAGTACCTGGCTGACTCCTGATTTATCCGATGAAGAACAAGAAATTGCGGATGAAATGGGCATGACATCCGGTGCAGCGTTGAATTATGCATGGATGGAACTGGACGCCGATGTAACAGAGTCAGAATGTGAGGATGCAATTGATGCCACCGAATCAGCAGTAGGCGGCACAGCTTCTTGTGATAGCGACGGGGTTATGACTGTTGAAATGCCGTTTAGTGATCAGTGTGACGATCTAGAAGGTGAAGACGGCGAAGATGCCTGCGACATGGCTACTGGCGGAATGATCGGAACTATTGGTATGTGGGCAGGAATTGTCTGTGCACTACTAATTACTTTGACCATGGTTCTACCAATGGCTGGTGTTGATGCAATGGACGGCGTCCCAGAAATGGCAACAAAGGTTGCAACATGGGGCGCAGGTGCTTTGATGCTAGTAGGTATGCTAGGAT
>JAKURJ010000023.1 GCA_022452125.1 Candidatus Poseidoniaceae archaeon | reverse complement strand
AATCGCACAAAGTGGTGGTGAATAGCAGCAGGGGTTAGACCAAGATTTTCGGCCAACTCTCGTGTCTCATACCCTTTACTTGGGTCCATGAACAGATGTTCTGAAATGACTCTGTGAATAGGGGAAAATGTGCCATCATCAGCAGCATTCTCGCCACGTCGGCGATGCAAGCATAGTGTATCGATCAGCCAAGAGATTAGTTTCTCTCTGTCGTTCTTGCCTGCGGGAAGAGGAATCTCATCTAAACGCAGGTCGAACATACAGCCAACGGATTGCCGAGAGGCTTTGAACAATGCGCAACAAACGCCTCTTGAGAGACGATTAATGATTCAACCTCTCTCGTCCGACCATTCATAATCAATAGAACGGGAGTTCTGCCATTCTTCTGCATCGATTAGATGTGGCGCCATCTCTAGACGGTCTTCGCGCAAGATTCCACGGCGACGAAGGACTTTGATTGCGGAATGAACAGATGCTCTTGAGCGGCCGATTCTTCTTGCTAATGCAGCCTGTGAGCGTGGAATCCCATTTATTCTAATATCATCGATAATCGTTCTTTGAACCAGGGAAAGTCCGATTGGCATCTTCCTTGCAGCTTCAGATTCACCAACATCCATTCCTCGAAGGACTTCGATCTGCGAAGGTGCTCCTGCAAAGTAGCAAGTTCTTCCATTAACTGAGATAATGGCTATGGCTTTTCTGCTAGTCAAGACATCAAGATGGTGTCTTAGTGTTCCGTTTGCAGCGGACAAATGGGATTGTAGTTCACGGTAGCACAAACCAGGATTTTTCTCAAGTGTTCTGAGAATTCTTTGTCTGAGCGGATGCTCGAAATCACTGATTCTAGCCTTTACCCCACCTCTTGTGAACATTAGTGAGGATAGGCTGGAGCCAATCCCTAAGATTCCGCCAGTGGCTCCAGCAAGACCCGCGGCAAGCCACGGTCGCTGAGTAATCCACTGTTTCAGAAGTGCCATGGAGATTATTCAGCACTACTCACTTGTAATTGATTCGGTTATGTGAATCATCATCTCGACTTGATTGAGCCACTACGGATTTTGAGATGAGCAACTAATGGCGAGAGCAATCTGCCGCAGGTAACGCCGTGTTCAGAGAGGATGTAATCCACTCTCACAGGTGGTCCATCATCCACTTGGCGAATAACTAAGCCCTCTTCAACCAAAAATCGCAATTTATCAGATAGGGTTCGGCTTGAAATGCCGGATAGTAGTGTTTTCAGTTGGTTGAATCTCCTGGGTCCAGCAATGTACAGTGTTGATAGAATTTCAATTGTCCAGCGGCTTCCAAATACATGCAATGCTTCGACAGCTGCCTCAACTTCCCATTCAGTATTCCATGGTCCACCTCTAGAGTTGTTAGCCAGCAACTCGCGTATGTGCTTACCGTTGGAGATAGTATCTTCAACATGGCTCTCAATATCAGTCAGAACGGAACTGGACAGCGATAGAGGAGGCTCGGGCATAAATCTCCCATAAGGTGTCTATGATAAAACATAGTGTAAATGTAAAACCATCAAGAATTTTGGTACGAGGGCTTTCTACCTTCAATCAATGCACTCAAACCTTCCAAGGCATCATCGGTCGAGAAAATTGCTTCTAATTTCCCAAGTTCTTGTGATAATCCATCAGACAATTCAGTTGCACCCGCTGCATCGATCAAATCACTGGCCATTCGTAATGCAATAGGTGCAGTGCGGGATAGAGATTTCATTTGTCTGGAAACGAGTTTGTCTTCAGGGTCAAAACCGTCAGGGCAGTTTCCGTCAAGGATGGTTGCTAGGTTTTCATCACTGTAGAAATTCTGCGCAAATTTAGCAATCTTTGAATCTGCATTCATTGGTTTAGCAGGATACTTTTCAGCAGGTTTTCCTTGTGCATCAAGCATTGATATTGTTTCATCGACCTTGGTCACATCAACCAAGTTTGTCACCATTCCAAGGTCTGCAGCAGTTCTTGCATCCATGAAGTTTCCAGCAAGTACTGCCCAGCGAGCTGCAGGCAGTCCTGCAATCCTAGCGGGACGCTGTGTTCCACCTAATCCAGGGAATATTCCGATACTTGTTTCCGGGAATCTGAATTGGGTTTTCCTTGTACCAATACGGTAATCACAGGATAGAGCGAGTTCAAGTCCTCCACCTAGTGCTAAACCTGTTGTCAGGGCAATTGTGGTCTTGCTAGATGATTCAAGTTTGTTTTGAACAGCATGACCGTTTGCTGTGAAATCGTAAATATCTGGGAAGGAATCTGCACGGATTTTGTCAACAAAGAACTTGACGTCAGCACCTGCAACGAATGCTTTTCCGGCTCCGTCAAGTACAATCGTTCTGACAGAATTATCAGAATTAGCCTTGTCAAGAGCATCTCCTAGTTGATTGACTACAGTTTCATTTAGGGCATTCATTGCCTCCGGACGATTAATCGTAACAGTTGCAATTCCATCACTGATATCAAGATCGACGTATGAGAAAGAGAACTCACCATCTCTCTTCCAGATTTCTGGTACAGGGAAATTCGCCAATTCACAGTAATCTTCTGCCATCGCTTTAGCCGAATCAATACCTAATCGGTTCGCTAACTCGAATGGTCCACGCGCCCACCTTAGTCCAACCTTTGCACCACGGTCTACATCTTCAAGCGAACAAACTTCTTCATCGACGATTTGCCCAGCAACTGCGAATACTTGTCCCAATAAACGGGTTCGGATCATTTCAGCAGCCTCATCACTGCAATCACTATCTTCACCAATTTCCCATTGTTCTCCGGCATCAACCATCTCACGAAGGTTTTCAGCGCCGACATACCTTGGAGTTTCAAGTTGTTCAGCTAGATAATCGGTTGAATGTAGAGCGATTGGAGGGCCTGTTAAGTTCATCAAAGCGAAAGGACCCATCCCGATTCTGAAAGCCTTCATTGCTACAGCATCGATTGCAGCGGCGCTTGCAATTCCTTCCTGTAACAACAAACAAGCTTCGTTTAGCCAAGGCACGAAAAATCGATTTACTACGAAACCAGGGCGATCTTTACACAGAATTACGACCTTGCCCAATCCTCTGCAATATTGTACAGTCCTTGCAATCGTATCTTGTGATGAGTCTTCACCAGGGATGACTTCGACTAGACGATTTTTAGCAGGATGATAGAAGAAATGCAATCCAACAAACCTGTCAGGTCTACCCGATGCCAATGCCAGTTCATTTACTGATAGAGAAGAGGTATTAGATGCGAGAATAGTACCTTCGCCACACACTTCGTTTAGAGTGTTGAAAACTGTGCTCTTGATATCAAAATCTTCGAACACGGCTTCGATTACTAGGTCGGTGTCTGCTGCAGTATTTTCAGTTCCAACAACACCTGTTATTCTTCCTTTAATCTGTTCGACTTGGTCAGGTGAAAAAATCCTCCTTTCTACAGCCTCAGACAAGAAATCAGCGATAATCGTTTGACCTCTTTCCACCCACTTTGCTTCTCTGTCTACCATTTGGACATCAAATTCTTCTTGTGCAGTTTTCTGAGCAATTCCGGAACCCATGTTGCCAGCACCGATGATTGCCACACTCTGTACAGGTTGCATATTACCCCCCAAATCAAACCCCTCCATGAATTAAACGGGGGAAGGCTTCAGTTCAAAATAGTGAATCATACGCCTCTCGATGGCGCTTCGCCCAGTTTTCCTCAGAAAATAATGCGGCTCTTTCTTTGACCAATTCACTTTCATCTTTCAACTCTAAAATCGCATTACGCCAAGCATCAATGTTTTCGGGCGGAAGTATGTGATGTTCCAATGGGATTTCGTTGTGTGCAGGAGCATCAGCAACTAGAGCAGTTGTACCAGCTGCATACGCTTCCAGTGGAGGAAGGCCGAAGCCTTCAGCGACGGATGGGAATAGCAATGCATCAGCATGTTGCAATGCAGCAATCATATCATCCTGTTCCAATCTACCGACCCAGTTGAGATTGCAATTCATTTTTTCAGCATAAGAACACAAATCACGTTTTGATTCTAGTGAAGATTCTGCACCGATCTTGTGGAGAGTAACGTCCATTTCTGAACAGACCTTTACAGCGAAATCAACTCTTTTTCTCGGCTCTTCACTACCAATAACAATCAGATTAACTCCCTCATTAAACCATGATGGCTTCTCAGTTTCGATCTGATATTCTTGCAGTTTTATTGCGTGAGGAATCCAAGCAGTAGGAGTTCCCGGGAACCTCATCTCACATTCTTGTTGAGTGTCTTTGGAGACACAAATCAGTAAAGATGCTCTAGCTAGACCACGTTTGATTTTCTTCAAATCTGATTTCCGGATGAATGATGGATTTTGATCCCCTACTTTGACGCCATTCCGAACACTCGGGTAGAGATGGAATAAGTCGTGCACGGTCACCACGGATTTCCCAGATTTCGGTACGAGTCCGGACTGTTCTTGGTCCGTGATATGAATTATATCGGATTCTTTGGATAACTTTTCTACTTTAGAGGGGCTACTGAACCACCTTTTCCATATTCTGGAGATAGGATTTTTCTTGATTTCATATTCGTGAACATCAACCAATTCATAACCTTCAACCAAGCCAGATTTCAACCTTTGAACTAGAGATGAATGAGTACTTCCTAGGCCTGAGTAGGGTGATAATGCCCCCCCTCTTGCTAGTGTGATTTTACGCAATGAAATCCCTCATTGAACTATTTTTAGGTGCTTAATTGACTCTGCAATTCCTAAATCATCAGGGAAGTGCATAGTAGCTTCTGGAATTGGTATCGGCACAATTTCTTTACCCACCAAAGCAACTCTGCTAGGTGGCGAATCGTCCAACAATTTTCTATCGGTCAATGGAGCCAATGCTCTTGAGAAATCGAGTATGTCTTCATGGAATGGCATATTTTCTGCAGTTAGGTTTTCTCTTGAATTACCAACATGCACATAGCCCTTGCATTCTATCCAATCGGGGTCTGCTCGATTGTCTAGTGCAGCATATTGAGGAATGTGCTCAGAATTCATATTCTTGCCTTTGATCAAAGTGTGTCTGCAGACAACCCTAGTATCCAGACTTGGTAGCAAATCTATGGTTTCCTCAAATTTATCCCATGCCGCGGCATTCCACTTAGGGCGGCATATTTCATCGAATACTTCCTTATTTGGAGCATCGACTGAAACGTATAGTTGAGTAGGAAGTGTGTCCAGGTTTTCGATTACCTTCGGCAGTGTTCCATTGGTAACTAACATGGTGGTCATTCCGTGCGAGTGACATAATTCCATGTATTCTGAGAGGCGTGAGTAAAGAGTTGGCTCCCCATTCAGAGAGATTGCAACATGCTTAGGATTTTGAGCATCTAGGAATTTTTCCTTGGGAACCTTAGGGTTTCCACCAAAACCAGAAATTAATCTTCTTTGTGCTTTGACAGATTCATACAGCATTTCTAGCGGGTCCTGATCAACTAGCTCTAGAGAATCCATGTGAGGTTCTCTCCAGCAGTATGAACACGCGAGGTTACACTGGTCGACAACAGGAGACATTTGCATACAGTTGTGGCTTGCAATACCGTAGAACCGACCTTTGTAGCATTGGCGGTCTCTCAGTAAGGATTCCTTTGTCCAATGACATACTTTGACTCCACCATGTTCCCCGACAATGTGGTAGCGCTGCTTCTGCAACTTCGCCTTTAGTAGCGGGTCCATCATCTATCGGACTAGTATTGCTGATTTCAAACCCACGCTTATCAAGAAGGAACGCATCGGGTTAAACATGCAGAAGTCAAAAGAGTCGTGGCTTCCACATCTACTGGGATTCATTCTCCCTATTGTGACCATTCTGGGCATCTATGCAGGAGGATGGTGGGCATTCTCCGGATTTGTGTACGCATTAGGACTTTGTCCATTCATTGATTACTTCGCTCCAGAGAGAGCACCTGTCAGAGGTGAGATGAGCACAAAGCCGTGGAATGCGTTACTGTATGCCCATGGTTTGTTCTACTATGCATCGATAGGGATACTATTTTGGCGAGCAAACCTCGATGGGTTTGGATTACCAGTAGTTCTGGGTGGATTATCAGTCGGAATAGTAGGAGGAATCTCAGGTATCATCAATGCACACGAATCCGGACACAGAAAGAAAGGGTCTATGATTTGGCGAGTTGCAAGAATCAACTTATTTTTGGTACTTTATTCACATTTCACCACAGAACACAATCACGGTCATCACAGAAACTATGCTACAGAATTGGACCCAGCATCATCTCCTGCGGGTAGAGGTCTGTGGACTCAAATCGCAATGACAATTCCTCGCCAATACAAATCAGCATGGCTCACACACTCCCAGAAGGGTAGGACTGGGTTGAAAAACCCGATTTTACATGGTGTGATTCTGCAAATTGCATTCCTAGCCTTACTGTGGCAATTCTCTGTTGCAATACTGTATGCGTTCTTGATTCAAGCAGCATTAGCGATTATTTTACTCGAGTTCGTTAACTACATGCAACACTATGGTCTGAGGAGAGCTGTAGGTGAAAGGCACACAGAAATGCACTCTTGGGAACACCGAGGCGTCTGGTCGAGATGGACATTACTCGAACTTCCACTTCATCCAGCGCACCATCTCAAAGCAAGTACTCCGATGTGGGATTTAGAAGCCTATGAGAAATCACCTCAGTTACCAAGTGGATACTATGTTTGCTTCTGGTTGGCTTTATTCCCTCCATTGTGGAAGAGAGTTATGGGCAAAAAATTGGAACAATTGTCTTCCAATTAGAGCTCTGAATATTGGTGTTTTTTGCAACACCTAGTTTAATCATAACACCCAAAACGCATTATAGAGGCGGTTCCAAAAGTAAAGTGAGGGAGAAGCAATGGACCACGAACTCGAAACTTGGATTGATGATGTAATGGCTAAGCAACAATACCGTAACGGGATTTTTTCTGACAATGGAATCCTGAATTGGCTACGAAAAATGACTCTAGGTAGAAAGTGATTGTTTCAAAGCCCATGTCAAACGCTAATTGATATAGCATAACTCCATGATGCTGCTTACTAATGGGTGGCACCATGTTGAAGGTAGCTGGTTTGACGAAGTCGTTTGGCTCTGGTTCCAACAGACTCGATGTCTTGAAAGGCATTGAAATGGAGATCAAAAAAGGCGAGATGGTTGCCCTGATGGGGCCGTCAGGTTGCGGCAAATCTACTCTGCTGAATATCATTGGAGGATTACTAGCTGGCGATGGGGGCAGCATCACTCTCAACGAGCGTAAATACGGCCTAAAGGGGCCGTCTAGCGTAGTTGATGTTCGCAGAGAATTAGTGGGCTGGATTTTCCAAGACTTTCACTTGTTGGATAATCTAAGCGCTGTTGATAATGTTGCAATGGCTCTGGAATTGTCTGGTATGAATTCCTTTGAGGCAGAAGTTGCTGCGCAAAATTCTCTTGAAAGAGTGGGATTGGGTGATAGAATGCACCATATCCCTGACCAGTTATCTGGAGGCCAGCAGCAAAGAGTTGCAATAGCAAGAGCAATTGCTGGAAACAGGCCTATTCTTCTTGCAGACGAGCCTACTGGCAATCTCGATATCGCCAGTGGAAAGGACGTGATGAAACTCTTCAAAGAATTGTGTCATGATGAAGAAAATCCAATTTCAATCCTAATGGTTACTCACGACCCAGACCTCGCATCCAATGCAGATAGAATGCTATTGCTGAGGGATGGAAAGACCGAGGCATCTGACATACGTTCGGCTTGGGGCCTAGATGAAGAAGGAGATGAGGAAGAATGAGTTCTCCAGAAATCGAACTCAAAGACTCTGATTTCAGCGTAACTCGCTCTAGATTTGCTAGGTTTAATCACAAGATGGTCGAACTCCCTAGTAGGCTCCGCCTTGCTGCACAAGGTGCTTGGCGAGGAAAGGAAAGAGGTTTGGCTGTAATCACTGGCGTATTCCTTTCATCACTAGTAATCACCACTGTACTCGCATATGGTGTAGGATTGTCTCAATTATTCTTCGAGGAATCTCTCAAATCAGAACCGTTTGATGCCAAGATAGAGTATGGTCGAACACCAGTTGAAAACGCATCGGGTTGGTCAAACAATACCACAGTAATGACTGAAGTTTGTGATGAGTTATTAGAAGAATTCTCAGAATTCAATGACTGTACTTTGGTTCTAGGCCGGCAAGGAATACACAGTGGTGGATTCTTCAATCGTGAATTCGTTGTCGCTCAACCCCTAGAAATGCGGGAAATAACGGACGATGCGAATCCGTATTGGTCTAATGTTACATTCTCATATCCTGAAGCGGACGCAAATGGTCCTCCAATTTCTGACATGCGAGCAATTAGATTCCTCGGGCCCAATGCCTTTGATGGTGAGCTTGCTAAGAGATTAGGAGCGAATATCATTCCAGGACTAGGAGAATGGCCTTCTCCTGAAAATATGAGCGATAATCGCGGAATTATCCTGCCATCAGCTATTGCAAGCCAGGCACAAGCGAACGTTGGTGATAAACTGGATTCGCTAACATTTGCTTATGTTGTGGACGAATCAACCCTCGTCGAGGGTTCAATTACCGACGAGAATTGTGACGGTGAAATCACTCCTGAAAACAATGAAATGATTTACTGTAGAATGTGGATGACAGTAGAAGATCTAACCGTTGTGGGAATATATGAGCCCTGGGATTTTGGAAATCCGACTTTACCTTTCAATCCTATATTCACAACTTGGGAAGTTTTAGATGAATCACAGCGTGGAACTCTGATGTTTTATGACCACATGTATTTGGGAGTAACAATCGACAGAGGACAACTTCCAACGAGTTCTACGGCAGATGCAGAAGAATGGTTAGAGGACTTAGGAACCAGAGTGCAAGCTGGGAATTACACTGATGAAGGGGTAGAATTGTACTACACTGATATCGTCACTGGTACAATCACGTTCCTCAATATCTTCCTTGGATTAATCCAAATTTTCGATTACATTATCATGATTCCAATTGTGATTTTATCAATTGCTGTACTGATTTATGGATTGGTACTTTCGCTCGAACAAAGACGTAGAGAAGTTAGCATACATCGGGTGATTGGTGCAGATGGAAGTACTCTACAAGGAATGGTATTACTGGAATTATTCGTAATGTCTTCCGTTGCTTGGCTGATTGGGTACATTTTGGCACTTCTAGCAGTTCCAATCGTTTTGTCTGCAGTAGGATTCATGGAATTCAGAACTGGAGATTTCGATGTAAATCCAACCCTTGGAATATGGTCTACCCTATTCACAGCAGTCACAACACTCGGACTTGCGATTCTATTCGGTCGAAGTCGAGCTCGTGACTTCATCGAGTTGGAAATCGAAGAAGGTGTCAAGAAGACAACCAAGAAATCTGAACCAAAGCGTTGGCTACACTGGACAGCATTCCTATTCGGAATGTTAGCAGTAATCGATACATGGCTTGAGATGAATGGAAGTGAAGATGGAATTGTCTCCAACTTCTTTGTCGAAGGATTGATCGGAATATTTGGCCCATTCGCTTTGTGGATTGGCGGTGCGCTTCTGTTAGGCAGAATCGGTGCTAAAGGACCGCAAATCATGCAGGTGATTTTCGGAAGAACACCTTTGCTAAAGGACGTAAAGCGAGGCCTCAAGGGTTCAGGTTCTGCAGAATCAGTCAACAGATTGGCAGTAATCATGTTACTTACTTTGTCAATTGTTACTCTAGCAGCTGTTCAGGGATACACGGGAACAATTGTTGATGAGAAGACAGTTGATGCAACTGTGGGTTCTGATTTGCAAATTCAAATGGAGCAAAATGTCAACGAGTCAGAAATTATTAGCATTGTCAAAGAATATGCTGACGCTGATGTGAAACCTGTAGCGACGAGCGTTCCACAACTCGCTCTCACCGATGAACTTGGAGGAGAGAGTCTTCAAACATACGTACTCTTAGAGAGCAGTGATGATGTATTGAGATGGAGTGAACAAGCTCTTCCCGGAGATGATATTTCTGATGCCTTAGATGCCTACCAAAGCGGCGGATTCTCCGCAGGTCCTGATGCAGCATACTCACTTGACCTTCCTGGTTCAGATAGAGGAGGAGATGAAAATCGCTTGGATGATGAACTACTCGATGAATCAGATGAAAAATCAGAAACCGTGACTCTAGTATGGGAGAAGATTGAGTTCAACTTCACAACTGGAGGAACAGGCGAAGAGGACCCGAATGCGCTGTTCTTTGCATACACTGAATTGATGGAAGGCGATTGGTCCGGTCTGAATTTAGTTGGGCAGGATATGAACGAGAGAAACTTAGGAAGAGTTGACTTGTCACTAACCAATCTTTCTGGCGCTGATATGTCTAATGTGAACCTTAGTGAGTCGATACTGTTTGACACTGATTTGTCAAACGCCGACCTTACAGGTGCTAATCTTGAGAACACTGTCATTGTTAATTTCGCTGGAGGTTCGATAGAAGGTGCAGACTTGACCGATGCAAACTTGAATGGATTATTCGGTCTAGTGGAATTCTCTGGCGCAACCTTGTCTAACACAACATGCCCTGATGGAAGTAACAGTGATGTCACATCTTGTGCATCGGGTGCTTCGATGATTCCACCACCTCTCGCCGCACCGTTGTTCCTAGCAGATACAACTGTTAGGTTAGAGATTACAAAGTTCAGCACTGAAATGTATTACATGGGAGTGCACGAATATCTTCCTGGTATAGATTCCACAGTCGTCGAATCAACATTGATTATTGGTGAAGATAAGTGGCGGTCACTCGTTGGAAATGATGCTGCTGACAACTATACTTCAACAACCTGGATTGTTAGAGTAGACGGTGTTGAAGGAGACGAATTGGAGTCCCTAGCATCTCAGTTGGAGGCTGACTCAAGAGTCTCAGAAACAATGGATTGGTCAAGTAAGCATAAGGAAGTAGAACGCAACGGTGGACTGATTTTCGGCACACCTGGTCTTCTATCCTTGCAATTCGTCGTAGCTAGTGTAGCAGCAGTAGCCTCAAGTTTCGTATTCCTGTCTTTAGTTCTAAATCAGAGACAAAAAGAACTTGCAGTATTGCAGGCAATTGGAGCCTCTCCAAATCAGATAATCAGGTTAGTACTCTTTGAGATTCTATCGATTGTCATCGTATCGATGGCTCTTGGAGTTGTACTTGGTGTTGCCCTTTCGCTATCGTTCAATGGATTCTTCGATATCTTCGGATTTATCTTCCAAATATTTGGTGGTTCTAGTACGGTGATAGATCGCACGCTAGTATATCCATGGACTCAAATCATTCTAGTTTCATTAGCAGTATTTGCAGCAGTTGTTGTAGCATTGCTGGTTACAACACGCAAGGCACTGAAGTCTGACTTGGCTAGTGTCCTCAAGGGGGAGTGAAGATGGCTGATACAATTTTACACGCAGATGGTCTGTATCACGTATACGAATCCAAAGCTGAAGATGGAAACGTAGTGGCTCTGAGAGGGCTTCATATCGATATGAAGGATCGCAGTTGTTGGATCTTGAGTTTATGTAAAATCATCCTTGATGAAATGCCTTGGTGGATTGTTGAAACCGAGTTAGGTTTCATTAAGTTTGGCTGGAAAAAACATGACCAGATTGACAGGTCAAGAATTGGTCGAACTTCGACAAAAGACGGTATCGTTCATTTTCCAAGAGGGAAATTTGTTGCCCGATTTGAATGCTCGCGATAACGTTGCACAACCACTTCGCCATCAAGGAGTTCCGTCAAGGAAAGCCTTGGCCCTAGCAGATGCAATGCTTACTAAACTAGGAATGAGTCATCGCTTGAAGGCACTACCAGCCATGTTAAGCGGAGGAGAACAACAACGTGTAGCAATCGCTCGCGCATTGATCACTCAGCCTCGATTGATATTGGCAGATGAGCCGACAGGAGCACTAGACCCGGTTACCAGCAGAGAAGTCTTAGCGCTGTTCAAAGACCTACACGAGAACGATGGGGTCTCATTCTTACTGGTTACGCACTCGAAAGAAGTTGCAGCATTCGCTAACCGCTCTCTGGAGTTGAGAGACGGAAGATTCGTTGCAGAGCACGGAGAATCTGTTGACGTAGAGAACCTAACTAAAGATAGAGAACTCATCATCGATGAAACAGGAACGGTAACCCTGCCTCCAGATTTATTGGTCAGACTTGGTGGTGCCGGCAGATACACTGTTGGAAATATCAATAGCGGTTACATTTCTTTGCAAGGAGAGTCTGTAGAGTCGATGGGTAAGATGGTCCTAGCATCTACCTGCCCTGCTTGCAAGCATGATTACAAGGACAGTGACGAACAATTATGTCCATCATGTGGTTCGTCAAGGCCGATGGTGGAAGCATGAGTCTGTTCAGAGTATCCGGAGTCTTAGAGACAATTTCTACGATCTCTTTGTTTTTCGTGGCTATGCCACTGAAATACATTGGAGGCAATGAAATCCTCGTGAAAATCATTGGGCCGATTCATGGGTTCTTGTTCATCCTTTACTGCGCACTAGTTTGGTGGGAACAGCATAAGGGCAGAATGCCTTCTAATCTTGCGATTTATGGGATGCTAGCTGCAATCCCACCAGGTGGACCAATCTGGTTTGATAGGAAATATCTGAATGAGCAAACTCCTTCTGAAGGCCAATCAGTATAGGCGTTAAAACAAACTAATAGTTCCATGAACGCAATTCATGGCGAACGTGTGGGTAGTGGATTCAAACTGCTTTATTCACGTCGGTTCGATGGCGCCTAACGGCTTTCTCAGCGACCTAAAGAAGATCCTCGACGCTGATGATTCAGCCCTTTACGTGACTCCCGGCGTCCATGGCGAAATCAAGACAGTCCGATTCCAAAGATGGAAAGGTCAGCCCAACCTATTGGAAGAGATTCGTGATTTGCTTATTACAGTCACAATTGATGAGGCTGAAGTTAGAGCACTAGCACAACATATTGGAGAAAAAGCATCCCCACAAGACGTCGATTTGTCATTGATGATTTTAGGTTCTAAACTAGCCCATGAAGGTCACAAAGTAACTCTTGTTTCCGACGATTACAAGATGACCACAACCGGAGAGAAAGCCAATCTAAACTTCGAGACTTGTCCCCCATCCACATTCCTGCAAAGACTTGCAGATTCTGGAGACGCAGGCCAGAGAACTAGGATGAGAAGTCTATCCAGAACAGTAAGAGCCGCTGAAATGAGATACGCAATCAGTAGAGCAGGCCAATATGATATCCAAGCAAAATTGACTTGGATGGTAGATTCCTTACTTTCATCGAGAGTTGCTTTGGCAGAGGAGGTCGAGGACACAGTTGAAACCGATGAAGGGAAATTGATTGCGGGATTAATTCGATCTATTCGTGGTGAGCGCGTCAAGAAATCTACTATGAACAAATTAGGCTCATTGCCAGAAATTTGCTCACCAGTCTCTAAGTTGGACGAGCACTTGTCTAACCTTTCATCCGATGGAAGTTCTGATGACATAAAAACCGCTTACGATTCAACAATTGAATTGATGAGCGAGGTCTTGGAAACGACGGGAATCGGACTAGCGCCTCTAGGTGAAGAGTTGGCTGAACTAGCGCACAGAGCGATGTCGGGGAACCTATACAGAATGGAATCTGCTTTGGGGATGTTAGCCAAAATGTCTGGTAATCTCAAGTTATCGAGATTACATCTTTCCCGAGCACTTTCACTTGCAACTCTAATCGATGACATTGGAGCTGAAATGCGAGCAATGCACCAGTTGGGATTACTGGCACTGGGTGCGAAGAATTGGAATCGTGCTGCAATGCTGTTTGAGACTGCTGATAGGCAATCTCAGACTATTGGAGCAAATCGATTGGGACATCTGGTTTTAGCCGGTATTTCTAGGCACATTGATGGCGATAATGACCTAGCAAAGGCTCACATTAAGTCAGCGAATGCAATCGTATCAGAAGATAAATGTGAAGCTACTGATATTCTAACCAATATTGGTAATTCTCTACTTGCGATAGATTGTCCAGGACTTGCGATTGAGATACTCGATGAAGCGATGGAATGTGCTATCGAGGAAGCACGTAATGACAAACTGGAAATGCTTGCTGAAATGTTGCTGTTGGCGAACACTGCAATGACAGAAAAAGAGCAAATACAATATGAGGGCTTAAGGACTCTAGTTGACCGATTAAACGCGCTTTCTCAAGATGCATCAAAGGAGTTTGAAACTCAGATATCTCAAATCGACAGGAAGGCTGAGGAACTATCCAAGCCTCTTGATGAGACATGGAATGAATGGCAACCATCAACAAAACTCATTCCGGAAAATTCACCGCTAACAATTGTTAGAATTGATGAGGATGAAAGCGGCAGAGTTCTGTTGGTTTCTCACCACCCTGAAATTGGTGCGATTGGACTTTGGCTGCCTGATGGCGGTGTAGAGGCTGCGCCGGGAAGTACCATTGAAATCCATGAATCAAGGATCAAGGTAGCTCCTCCTACCGATATCCTTAGGGATATTCACAATATACGAGGAATTGTTGCTGTAGAGAACCCTGAAGCGATTTCATTTATCTCAAAAACAGAAGATATTGTCGAGGAAGAAATCTGATCATTCAGCCTGATTAACCTCATGCTTCAATTTGAATGAAGCTGGACATGTGTTCATTCCAAATACCTTGTAAAATGGACACCAGCCAAAAACTGAAGTGGTTACGGTCCAAACGCCGAATATCAAGAAGATGAATTCCCATGTTGAGTTTGCGATATAGTCGAAAAGGACTACTCCAAGCCCAGCGAATAACCTCAGGACTCTGTCAAACAAACCAATATTCACGAGCACAACTCCTTTTCGTGTTACAAAATCCAACTCATTACTTATCAATCAATGTTCTATTCCTAATGCATATGCTCAACAAATGAACTCGAACAGTAGTATAAATAGAAACAAACGAACGTGAAAGTATGAGGTCATATCTAATCGTTGGTGGAAGCAGTGACATTGCTAAAATTACAGCCCAGAAGTTGCTAGAAAGCCAAGCAGCAGTTACGTGTCTAGTGCGTGATAGATCTCGAGTAGAAGACCTCGAGGCACTGGGCGCTACAATCGTTCAAGGAGATGCACTAGACCAAGAATCCATTTCAGAGGCCATAGCCAAAGCCTCAGAGCAAGGCGATGGGCAAATTTCAGGCGTAGCTCATTTGGTAGGCTCAATTGCAATCAGACCACCTCATGCACTGAGTTTGGATGCTTTCAATGAGGTAATCTCTACCAATCTCAGCAGTGCCTTCCTGACCCTCTCCTTGTGTGGTAAAGCCATGTTGAAAATGGGTGGAGGTAGAATGGTTTTCACCTCTAGCGTTGCAGGTAGTTTAGGTCTAGTGAACCATGAAGCTATTGCAGCAGCAAAAGGAGGAGTAGAATCGATGGTAAGGTCTGCAGCAGCAACCTATGCCAAGAGAGGAATCAGAGTAAATGCAGTCGCTCCGGGACTGACTGACACCCGATTAGCATCAACCATTTTGCGCTCAGATGCCATGAGGGAAGCCTCAGCACAGATGATTCCATTGAAGCGAATCAATGAGGCAGACGAAGTTGCTAGCAGCATCCATTGGCTACTCACGGGGGCTCCTGATAATTTCACTGGACAGATCATGCACCTTGATGGTGGCATGTCACAGATTTTAGCGTGAGTGATATCATGACTTGGCATGTAGCAATAAAGCAATCAAAACTCAAGCCAGGTAAGAAGAAAATGCGTACTGTGGCCAAAAAGATGGTGTTGATTGGTCAAGTTGATGACCGATATTTTGCTACAGAGGCTCTGTGTCGTCACATGAGATGGCCGCTAGCTTACGGGGCCAAGGTTGAGAACGATTGTATCCGATGTCCATTACATCAAACTACTCACAAAATCGATACTGGAGAATTGGTCGAATGGTCTCCTTTCCCTCTATACCCACCGTATGGAAAACTCGTTGGTAAAATGAGCAAGCAAAAAGATCTCAAAATCTATGAAACTCGTGTAAAAGATGGAAACATCGAAATCAAAATCAATTAAGTAACTTCAACTAACTCTAGTGGTGCCATAGGATATTGTAAATCAGTACATACCCCTTGATTCGAATTGTCATGGCTTCCATTCCTTGTGTAATTCATACACAGGCGAAGTTTCGGAAGGTTGCTCTTCCATCCTGTCTAGCAGCCATATAACCCAGTCAAAGGGACCAACTACAG
>JAKURJ010000022.1 GCA_022452125.1 Candidatus Poseidoniaceae archaeon | reverse complement strand
AGTGGGTGACAATTCTGATGCATTCCCTAATGATGCAAATGAAAGCGTTGACTCAGATGGAGACGGTGTCGGAAACAATGCCGATATATGCCCTGATGGAGACGATTTAACCGATGCCGATAATGACGGCGTTCCAGATTACTGTGACCTGCTAGTTGATTCAGATGGCGATGGTTATGATGATGCGATAGATGTATTCCCGAATGATGTAACTGAATGGATAGATTCGGATGGAGACGGTGTCGGAAACAATGCTGATGCCTTCCCTGCAGACCCAGAAAGAAGTCAAGCAGAAGAATCAAACAACAATCAGACTGAAAACCAAGTCAACGAAGATAGTTCAGATTCCGAGTCCATGACATGGAGCGAGTTTTTGGAAGAGAAGGGAATTGATTCATCCCTACTCTTGAAAAGTATAGGCGTACTTGTTGTATTAATGGCAATAAGGATGGCTTTCTCTTCATGGAAAATTAAGAAGCTTAAACAAAAATTGGATGAGACCGTAGAGTCGAAAACTGAATGGGAGAAGTTTGACTTAGACGGTGATGGTGAAATTTCGGACCTAGAGTTCGAAGCATACAAATTGATTCGAGACAAAGATAAATCTTCAGAAACCGATGAGGTTGTTGAAGAAACTGAAGATTCACAGGAACAAAGTACCCAACAAGTAAATCCTCTAGATGATGCTACTAATGATTGGTTGTTAGAAGAACTTGGATGAGACTTAGCACAATTGCGACGGGTTCTTAGGCAACCGATGCTAGGTAACCATTGGTTGTGAAGTCATGGCAGACCTCGACGAGGCCCTTGGAATCCTACAAAACAAAGCACGGAGAGCCATTCTTGAGCGTTTGGTTCGCGAACCGCACTACCCGTTGCAACTGGCTAAACAGATTGGAATTTCACAACAAGCGGTGATGAAACACCTCAGATTGCTAGAAAATGTTGGTTTCGTTGTAAAAATGAAAGCTGCAAGCAACAAAGGTGGACCTCCAAAAAACATCTACTCGGTACAACAGGCAATCTCAATCCGGATTGATTTGGGGCCTGATTTATTCCAATGCAATCAAAGGATTCTGCCAGCAGGTGGGCCGCTGAAACTATCCAACAAGTTGCAGGGCGATATGGTCAACATAGCGGAGGTTGTCAGTGGAAGAAAGATGATTGGAGTAGGAGAAGGCGCGCATCATCTGTCTGCAATATCTGAAGCAATTGAGAGATTAGATAGAGAAAGGGATGCACTGATTTCATTGCATCAACAAATCAAGCAAAGGGTATCTACAACCGTGGATACTGACTTTGAATCCTATGAGCAGCGATTGATGGTTCACAATATCTTGGAAGCTCCAGGTTCGAAGTTCAATTTCAAAGAGTTCGCGCGTGAGTTGAAACTCGGTGCAGAAGCCAGTGAGAAACTCATGGATGAAGTCCGTGCTCGAATGGTCAGACAATTAGCGGAAAGAAGCGGTCAGTTCATTGCTGGGCCTCAAAGCATCGAGTTGCCATGGTGGGCAGCATTGGGCATTGACCCCACTGAAAACCAGTGAGGCCAATGCCTTCAACTAACTCAGTTATCTTCTTCGTTCAGTACTGAGATCAAACTGCTTTGCTCTGCAATGCGGCTCTTTACATCAGCACGGCGTCCCTTGCCTACTAGGTACAGTACACCGAATAGAGAGAAGGTTAGCAGTAGAACACCAAACGGTAGTGCCCAATCGCTGATAATTTCTCCAGCTACGTCTAGGAACGGAGAGTCGCTTGATAGTTCATCGCTGACTACTTTGATGTTATCAGATTCGCTAACTTCAACGATTGAGTTCGTTGGGTCCACTACTACAACGACATCATGAGAACCTGCGGAAACCGGGTAAAGCAGGTACAATTCAATCTCTTGTGCATCTTCACTCGCATCCGGTGCTAGTAGTGCTCCTACTGTCTGGCGCATTACCACCGAATCTTCAGGGCATCCGTTCTTTCTGATATCCTTCAGTACTTCATCATCGGCTTCGCTGAATTCACACAGAACGACTTCGATGTTTGTAGCGTGAACGTTTCCAGTATTCTGCAGAACGACACGAACAGGGATTGTCTTGTCGACTTCGTTACTAGTCTCTGAAACAGATACTTCGGAGATAACCAAGTTAGGTGCACGTAGTCTTAGAGTTACAATGAATTCGTTGGTATCCAACATATCTCCAGCCCATTCTGGGCTGTCGTCATGGTCACCATCGTTTTCCATATTTCCAGCTTCACTGGTAACCTTCAATCCGATTAGTCTTGTATCAAGTTTAGCACCGGTCGCGATGTTAACAGTTGCAATCATCGTATGAGTGGTGTATGGGTCCATTTCTGGAAGTCTCCACTCATTAATGTCTTTCATGAACACACATACATCATCTGGGAATTCGTCTGCTGTCGATGTTGTCTCAACGCACTCTGTCTCTACGATCAAATCGCTGCCGACATAGTTGACCATCTTCCAATCAACGCTCCAATCAGATAGAGCTCCCATTCCTGGTAATGTGTTCCAAATAACGTTACCAGTTGAGCCATCCTTAGACGATGTGTGGTTGTGCAAAGATGGTGTGTCAGGAACGTTTCCTGCGTTGGTAATGTTGACTACGAATTCAACAATTCTACCGGGCGCGCTTGTCTTGACTGCGTTGTCGACCGATGGATCCATGCTGATTTGCATGTCATAGAACTCATTCACAGTAACCTGGAACATGATTTCGTCACGTAGTCTAGTTCTGTGTCCAGTATCGTCTGGATAATCTTCCTCGCTGAATGCTTGGATAACTACTGTGTAGTCGCCTGCTGGAACTTGTGTAGGTACGTTGATTGTGATATCCACAGTTTGTGAAGTATCGCGAGTTAGTTCGGTCAACAGAGAGCGTGGGATGTCAATGTCCCATAGAACATCGATTCCGCTACCTGTTTCGTATACACGCCCAAGTCTCAAGTCATATCTGTCAGGTCCATTTCCTGCATTCGTAACAGTTGTTGGAATAATCCATGACTGCCCCGGATTCGAGGAGAACTCTGTGGTTTCAGCATCTGCAACCAAATCAAACACGTGTATCACATTGGTCGAAAGAATCACAGAATCTGCAACTCTTGGATATCCTTCCAAATGAGCCTTGACAGTGACAGCAGGACCTAATCCAGCATTCGCATTGTATGGAGCACATACGGCTACTCCTACGGTGTAAGTCGTACCGACTGGCCATAACCGCGGACTATTCGGGTCCGAAGGGTCTCTTGGGCCAGGTGCGTTAGAGAAGTCCATTGTTACTGTCCAGTGGTCTTGTCTCCATGTATTCATGTCGACTTCATCAGGCTTAGCTTCTGGAGCGCCCGGTGTAGAGAATACTAGGTATCCCGCTTCGTAATTCTTGATGACATTCAAGTCGTATTCTGCACAGGTTCCCGGCAGAATGATTTCGCTTGTGTCATATATTTCGAACACAATATTTCCAATCGACCTAATCGAGACGTTAATCCATAATTCAAGTACATCGAATGTTCCTTTTTCTAGGGACTTAATCGGTTCGCCTTCTGACCAACCTTTCACATAAACGACAAACGTTCCCGGGTCTTGGCTTGTAGGTACTGAAATCTCCAAGTTCTTAGTTACAGACTGCCCAGGGTCCAGGGCAACTTGCATTGGGAAAGCTACCTGCCAACCGAATGGCAGCAGCCATTCCTGTTGTCCTTCGAGACTATTTGGGTCATAGAACGCAAATGTATCGTAGACGTTACCAGTATTGGTAATGGTAATCGAGAAGATTGCGGTTTGTCCTTGTTCTACATCCGCCATACGGTGGCTTGTATCCAAGTCTATTCCGTGAACTACATCCATCAGAGTTAGTGTAAGGCGCTCAGATCTGATTGCAGGGTCCTTCATCGAAATCGCAGTAACTACAATTTCAGCCAGTTGGTCTCCTTGTGCTTGGTAAATCGATGGTGCTCTTACTCTGAGGTACATGCGAGCCATCTCTCCGCCTTCAAGGAAGATTGGTGTGTCTGGGAAAATCGCGGTGTGGTTGTTAGAGAAATACAGATTTGCAGTCCAGTTCTCTGGCATTCCTGTCAGATTCAAGTTGTAAGTATCCGCAACTAGGTCCTTCGGTCCAGGTGTAGTATTGTTGATTGTCAGATTGTAAATCGTCTGCTCTCCAGGTTCAATGACGTGGTAATACGTCTCTCCTTCATCGAATTCAACATCGACTTGCCCAGTTAACACGTGAGAATAACAGATTGTCCACTGCGCTCCGTTGCTTTCATCCGAACACTTGTTGGTATCTGACCAAGCAATGTGCGCACCGCTACCAAGGTCGTTGGCAAACGCCGGTGGTTGTCCTAGAGATGGTTTAGACAACTGATTCGGTCCAAGCTTGAATGATGACCAAGATGTTACTGCAGTTGAGTTCCACGGGTCCAGCGCAGTTTCGCCCGGACCTGTGTTCTCTGTAGAGTTCAGACTGGTATAGAGAATCTCTTCTCCAGCGCTTGCATTTCCAAAGTCAAGCCAAGCGATGTGAATGTTGTTTTGTGGGTCGGTCAAAAGTGCCGGATAAGCAGAAGTCTGACTGCTACCTTGTGGCATTTGTTGCCATCCTTCAACTTCAGAGATTGGAGTGTCTTCGATTCGCTTAATCGCGTAAGTTGACAGTCCGTTTGGAACTCCATCCCATTCTCCTGCGCCCTGTAGTCTCAACTTGGTGTAGTAAATCTCGTATGGTACGTTCTTTTCGAAGCCATAGTCACGTCCGTCCATCCAAGCAATGTGGGTGTTACCTTGCATGTCAACGCCAATCGAAGGGTGGAATGAGAATGCGTCGTCAATGGTTACACGTGTATCGTTTACAACGACTAGGTGCCCTTCGCTCCCACGGCCCATATCTTCTGCATACCCGTTTCCTAGAGTGGTGTGTCCAGGGTTTCCTGGTACCCAAGATTGGTCGTTTTCCATCTTGCCATATGGGTCCAATACTGTCATGAAAATTTCACGAGAGTTGTTGGTTGAGATGTAAACCATTGCTTCTACAAGAAGTTGCATCTGGCTTGCTCCGCCGGTTCCGGATGGGAACTCGTAGGTTTGTCCACCAGCGTCAGTTGCGCGAACTGAGTTTCCTGGGCAGTTTCTAGTTGCGGTAGAAACTACGCCGTTTGGACATTGAGATAAGTCGCGCATGTGAGATTCGATGTTGTTAGCGCCACCGTATGATTGACCATACAATCCTACAGGAACTACGCCTGCCGCCACACAGTTGTCGTGTGCTTCGTTAATCGAAGTTGTATCATCAGCCTGCTGAGATGGGTCGCCATCCTTTGGTCCTTCATCAGATACTGGCAGAACGATCTTTGTTGCGTTAGGATTCCAGCGGTGGTCTGATGCAGTTGGCGGGTTGCCTGGAACGTTTCCAACTGAATCCTTCCAAGACAAACATGCCCAGTTAGAACCAGGTCCCCAATCTTCACCAGAATATCCAGAATATGTTGCACCGTTGTAAACTGTGCCCGGTAGAGTTCGCAAACCACCGGAGTCATCGTTAGCAACCAATCCAAGAGCAGTGTTGCGAGGTCCTGAATTCTTGTTATGCTGTGCACAGTTACCAGAGCTAGCAGCACCTGGTAAGGTGTTTCCTAATCCATAGATTGTTTCGTAAACTGTCATGTTTCCTTCTTCTAGCATTGGTTTAATTCCCTTGAAGAATCCACCAGAAGCGAAGTTTCCACCGTAAATTACTGTGCATACATCAGCCCACTCGGAGTACATAGAACCTGATGTATCTACTACGAATACCAGTTCTACCTTTCCTCCACGAGTGTCGTCCCAGGCGATTTGGACGTAGTCATTTGCATCAACTACAATGTCAGGGTGGCCCTTGTGTCCAATGATTGGAGTTAATAATGTATCATCGAATAGAATGATTGCATTTTGTACACTATAGTCAGGCTGTAACATCTTGTAGTAAATCTGTGGCTGCTGGAAGAACATGTCTAGAGAATCATAGTTGTCTTGCCAAACGATGTGTATGTTGCCTTTTGAGTCAACATCGATTGCTGGCCAATCACGGTTGTTGATGTGCTGAGCGACGATGTAATCATCAATTGCAGTTAGGGTTCCGTCGTCAGAAACCGAGCCATCCATTGCAGTGTTGAATGGATGTAATGCAGTGTACATGATTTTGTGTTGTCCTGAATGGTCGGCCCATACAATGTGGACACGGTCGTTCTCGTCAATTACCATATCTGGGTGGTAGATTTTGTGAAGACCTGCGCCTGTAACTTGGGTTGCATCAATCAATGTGTCGCCGCGCGGTGAAATCATTGAGTAATACAAGTGCTGATTGGAGCGACTCCAAACAACGTGAACGTTTCCTTCAGAGTCTGCAGCAACCGCTGACATGCGGTCGGATGAACCCCCGCCGTCCACGACTTGAATCGCTTCAGTAATGACAACTTGCGTTGCAGCAGCTGGGGCTGCCATCATAATTCCAGATAGTGTTGAAAGCAGCATAATTGCTGCAAGGCTAATTGACTTCATTTTTTGTCCCATGTAGAAACCTTCCTAACGACACTTTTTGGTATCACTACTGGTACTTAACCGCGACCCTCTCGGGTCATACGCGATTGGTTTACGACATGTGTCTATCAAAGCCAATCTGTAGGGTCGAAATCATCGCCAAACGACATGGATTCATCCGCTTGGATTTCTGTTGGTTGGGGAGAAGAAGGTCTGCCAACTCTCTGTCTGCCATCTTTCCTGTTTTTCCAATCATCAACAGGCCCTGGATTTCCAGTTCCCGCTCCAAACGTAAATTTGATTTCGTGAATTACTCCTAGTTTTGCTAGCCACAAACTACGCAGATTTTGCATCATTTCATTCTTCGTTAACCCATCAAACCATAATGGCTCACTGACATTGAATGCTTGTAGTGGCCCGGGCCTTTCTTTGCCCGAATGTCCGAGATGAATTCCCCAATCAACTCCTGATGCGATCAACTGCATTCGACATTCGTGCATCCAAGTTTTCCACTCTTCTTCATCTGTTTTCATCAAGCCTCTCATAGCTTCTTGTTGCCCTTCATCAACTCTTGTCATAGATGAAATTGCTAGTAAGTCTCGACCCTTTGGAATGACGACTGCGAACATGTGCCCATTCTTTCCTTGAGGATATTTTACTAGCAAATGCATTTGCGCACGCGGGTCGTCTTGCTCACGTATTTCGATCCGTTCGCTGGCAAGCCATGAACGGACAAGTCTCTCTGCTTCCTCGGGCGACATATCCATTCCGAAACACTCCACTAACTTGAACCGTTCACTTTAGCAAGTCATGCAATTTTTTGATATCTGAACTTACTAAAGAGTTGCATTTCATTCTGCGAACCCACTTAGTAAAATCGGATACTGCATCCCAGCCATTGGCGAATGAAATTGCCGAAATCCAGAATATTACAATCGCTGAAACCCATAGCGTCACAATTGCCAGCCCTTCTTGCCAAAGTTCACTACCAAACATTCCAACCAAATCATATTCCAAATCAGAATTGAAAATTATCGCCAATACTGTCAGTATAGTCGCCAAAATAGGCCACCATAACATCGAGCCGAACATTCCGAACAACATGTGGTAAGAAGTTCTGGCATCCAGTCCCTCATCGGTTCGATCGCCAAGGTATCTGCCTAGTGCGATTTGCCAGCCCATACCAAGAATCAAAGTCGGTAAGAATAGCATAAATGGAATGAATTTCAATAAATCAACTGCAGCGCCAATAGAAGAAAATCCTCTGAGACCATCACACGTAGAATTGATGTCTCGTCCGTCCAATCCAAATTCGTCCAGTTTGTCTCCAACTCTTGTAGCAATCTCTTGAATTTCGGAGGTTGCTGGTTCGCTCTTTAGTCTGCGAACCTCTAGCACTTCTTGTCTCCAAGTCAACTCTGGTTTCTTTTGAATGCGTCTTTGGACGTGAGCGATTACTGAATCTCGGTGAACTTCGCTGAATGTCTCGCGGTTGGGCGTAAGGGGCTCTAATTTCTCTTTCAAAAGATCCCTTAAGCCAGTCACAACCTCTGCAGGCGGCTCCATCCAGTCTCCTGCACCTACGGTTTCAATCAATTCAGAAGGAAGTTGGTCGTGTGGAAGTTCAATTGGTTCTCCATACTCTACCCAACAATCTGTTCTGAACAAATGCCTGGTCCTGAAATGTAATCCGATTGGAATTAGTGTTGGTATCTTCCTTCCATTCGCTTTAGCGTGAGCTGCTGCTGCCAAGACTGTTCGGAAAGGTCCGGTTTTGAGTCGGATCAGGTGGCTCTCTGAGTGGCTGGTTCCTTCAGGGAATAATGCACAACCAAATCCGTGGGAAATTCCTGTTGCTAAGTTGAGCAGGGACCGTCCGTTAAGGTAACTTGCTTCTTCTTCAGAACAGCCGCCGCGCAGCAATTCTGCTTTACGGACTACTGGTTGAACTGCGAATTTGCGGGCCCAGAAACCTAGAATTGGGCGAGTGACCAAGTCATGGCGTCCCCCAACAACGAATTTCTTTGGATGGGTTAAGAAAATCGTAATTGGATCCATTAAACCGTTAGTGTGCCATGCTGAACACATGCTGCCTCTGTCTGTGGGTACATTCTCTCCACCTGTGGTCTCGAAGGTTCTGAATTGCGAATACATTGTTCGCCTGAGCATGAAGTATCCCAATTCAGTAAAAAACGGCGACCCGGGGTAATTTTTGTCAAAGGTTGGAAGGGGCGCATCGATTAATTTGTCATACTTCATTCGAGTTGCTGACGCCGAAAGTTCGGGTAACAAATCACCGTGACGGTCTCTTGCGCCATCAAAGCCCTTCTTCATTCAGTGGCCTCCTGTATTGCATTGCACAAATTTGCAAGTGTGGCGAAATCTGGTGGATTTGGAGGCGCAGCATTAGGGAACATAGACGGTAAAGCTCTACCGCCATCCCCTTGTTTGCGTGGAATAACATGAACATGAACATGAGGGACCTCCTGGCCTGCCAAAGGCCCATCATGAATTGTAACAGTGAAATCGGTTGTTTCAAAATAATTGGATAATTTTGACTGAGTTTGCTTAACTCCAGAAAATAACTTCATCAAATCTGAATCGGATAAGTCTGCTAATCTCTGTGAGGGGTTTTCCAGCACAACCAGTGTGTGCCCTTGTGAGCGAGGGAACACATCGAGGAAAGATGCCCAGCCGTCTCCTCGGCAAATAAAGTTCCCAGGGATTTCTCCAGCAAGGATTTTCTCGAAAAGAGTTGGCTCTGCCATAAACATTCGAAGTACGCACACCTCAAAGTTTTGAGGGTGTTTCATTCACTAGGAGATAGTACCCAAGTGCCTGATGTTCCCTTTCGAATTGCTAATGTGGAAAGGTTACCATCAACATCAATCAGTGTGTGATGTAATTGCTCATCATCCTGCTCTGTGAAGTCTGTTCTTTGGTGGGTCCCACGGCTTTCGGTTCTCGACATTGCACTTTGAACCGAGGCCTTGGCTAACCTAATTCCCGCTTTCAACCGCAGTGCTTCAAGTAGATTGGTGTTGAACAATCTACCAGAGTCGTCAAGGTGTAATTTGCCGGCAGAGTCTGCCAATGCATCCAATGATTCCAAAGCGGACTCGAGTCCTTGTGCATCTCTAGAATAGCCCATGCTTGTTTGCATAACCTCAGCTAATTTGGCGAATAGCGGTCCTGCTCTCTGTACCGGTCCTTCTTCAGCAGCAGCCATATCAAAATCCAAGTCTGCTTCTACCGCTCCAAGTGCGATTTCAAGCGCTGCTCTTCCCGTGTGTGAAGTCTTTCCAGCATGGTCTGCTGCGTGTTCTCCAGCAGCAGCCCCTCCTGCCATTGAATCAAGCAATCTGTTGCCTGCAATTAATCCAGCACCATGTAATCCAGAGCATGCTGAGTCTCCTGCAGCATACAATCCTGTGAACCAGCGAGACCATTTTCCAGTTACTGCACGTCCGTGCTCATCAGTAGCGATTCCACCAATCGTAGTCGCAACTCTTGGATGGATTGGTACTGTTTGCTTCTTCATATTGATTCCAAGCCTTTGGCTAACTAATTCGAAAGTTTGAGCCCACCAAACTGATGATTCTCCCATGTTTCTTGCATCTAAAACAGCGTCTGAATTGGAGCCGATTGCAGTAGCTAAAGCAGTGGTATCTGCTGTCAAATCGACATCGATTGGATTACCGTTGGAATGGTGTAGCGTCGCTCCGTCTGCCAGTAGACCGATTGGCAGAACAACGTTTGTTCCGCTTACCGCTAATGGCGCCCATGCGACGAATTCTAAATCTCTCACTGCAAGGCCTGCTTTCATTGCTATATCCAAACCAAGTCCTACGTTGCTTCCTGTCCAGATTCCTTCATATCCGCCATCGGCGATTATTACTGATTTTGCCTGCAAGGCGTTGAGTGAGCCTGTGGTCATATCCAACGCGATAACTCCGTGAATTTGTTTACCTGAGTGGACCAATTCTAGGGGTACTTGATCGCCTCGGCGGACAACACCATGTTTCATACACTGTTCTTCGAGAACTTGTTGAGTGCCGCGTACCATCGAATCTCCTGCACCAGCCAATCTTGGCAAAGTATGTCCTGATGCTTTGCGGACCAGTGGAATACCGTCTGCGTCTCTACGGAAAATTACTCCCCAGCGCTCCAACAAGTCCACTTGGCGAGTGGCTTGAGAAACTCTGTGTGATACGATATCTTGGTCACACAGGAACCCGCCAGCACGGATTGTATCATCTCTGTGAGATTTAGTGGTGCTCTCTTTGAGAGGTGCTGCAATGCCATCAGATGCTGAGTTATTGCCAACTCCAAGGCTGTCTGCAGACATCATCAAAGTAGATGCCCCTGCTTTTGCTGCGCTTGCTGATGCTCTTAGTGCGGCTGGCCCGTCTCCGATTACGATGATGTCCCATGCTTCCACGTACTCCACCTCCGGTGGAATGTGCGAAGAGTGGACATGTCATAAGTAACGCGCATAGATTCTCCCTAAACGGAGGTTGCAGAATCCACTATTGGCAGAGAAGTTTCACCCTTTAATCGCGCTTTTAGCATACGCTTCAGGCGTTGTCTGGAAATATTGCTTTCACCTGCCAGTACGCTGGTTTTAATGATTCTAGAGCCGATAACATTTCCATCATCGTCACGTAAAATGACCTGGACATTTCTGCGGCCTTTCACGTTTTCATTCCATGCAACGCCAATCCACAAAATAATTCCTTTTTCTAGATATTTTGGCATCCAATCTAGAGCGTCTTCAACAAGTGGATCTGTGATCTTCACTGCAGATTCTGGGCCAGGGCACGAAAGCAATTCGAAACGATGTTCTTGCTTTTCAGGCATTCCGCCGGGAACGATAACCTCAACCCGCAAGTGGCGATCTTGTTCTGTTTGGTTGTTCAGGGCGATGAACAAGTGACCTGTGCGATTACTGCAGCGGTCTGCTAAGGCTACATCCATTCGCCACGGATTCTCCGTAATCGACGCTGAACCTGCCAACAAATCATTTTGTAATCTGTCGAGTAAATCGAAAACCTCGACTTGCCATGCTCTAGCATGCGAAATTAATCTCTGAATCTTCACCCAATTGAATGGTGCTTTCTCATCGAATAGTAAAGTCTCAATCGCCATCGGTTTGATGAATTCTTTCAGTTCATTCATCGTTTCTTCATCATTCAAATCGCCTCGGCTATTGAGGTGTAAAAGATAGAGAAGCCTTTCCCTCGCCTGCTTATTTTCAACACCTGGCAATAATGAGTCTGGAAGTTCGCTTTCCCATTTATTCCACAGCAAAGAGTGGTCCGGGTCAAGATGAGCATAAATCAAATCTCCAAGAATTGTGTCTAATTTCATAGGGTGGTGGGTCGGAGAGTGCATAATCAAATATGGTAATTCATCTCCTAATTTTCTAATGGAATCGGTAGTGAAAATCGCATGGAATGAGAGGGCAAGGCTAGAAGTTAGTGTGATTAGCAAAACTAGGTTATACGCTAGACCATTAGGCTCTAAGCCCGCTGCAAGAATTAGCAAAAATATAGAGATTGATGCCAGAATAGTAGCTGTGGCATTGTGCAATCTAACGTCATTCAGGCCGGCTTTTATCCTGTCCATTCCGGGTTCGGCCGTCATATCTCTACGAAGCCCTTCGACTATTGCTTCCTCTTTCCACAGGGATGAGCGAAGAGTAAGAGCGGTCATTCCTCGCTCCGCAGCTATAAATGATGGCGCAATCGAGATTGCAAGCAAGGGTATCCAAAGTAGAATCATCAACGTTGGTTTAGCGAGTGGGTGAAATGGAGCAACAACTCCCGCAAGAGCGGTTAGCGCCATCAGTAAACCAACGGCTCTACGTGTTATCAGTAAAGATGGCCGGCAAGCCAATTTTCCATATTTCACTCGATGCTCCTCGGCTAATTTGTATTCGGCTAGAGAGACTGAAAGCGAATCTTCGCCACGGTCGAAATCCTTGCTATACGGATTAGGTAGAGTAGATTCTTTGCCGGGAATCACTTTCTTCAGTGGAGATTCCTCAGCCATGGCATCGGCACTCAACACATTGGTATGTCATTTTTGGAAGATTTTTTGCAGCGATAGGTTGTTGAAAGGGTTCCTCGCCCCTCGGCATGGACACGTGGCCCAGCTGGATAAGGCGGTGGCCTCCTAAGCCACAGATCGCGGGTTCGAATCCTGCCGTGTCCGCCTACACTGATTGTGTTGCAGCAATCTCCTTCACTCGGTGCAGGAGTTCTTCTAATTGCACTCTTCCGTGCATTGAAGTTTGTAATTTAACATCACAATCTGCTAATGCTTCCAGTAAGTCACAAAGCATGTTCTCATCCAATAATAATCGGCCTGTGGTTAGCAAGCGGTGTAAATGCATTACAACATCTTCTGCCTCCAATGCATGTTCGTTCATTAACTCATCAAGGGCGCCTAGTGCTCCTTTCAAAACGCGCTTGTTTCGCCCTCCCTGTTTTTCCCAACGCCAATCGTGAACTCTTCCTCTGAGTGCTTCTTCGAATACCCTCTGTACTCCAACTATTGTTGTTGCAGCAACTACATCTTGCAAATTTTTCCTATCGTGAAGATTATTCTTTCGCGCCAATAATTCGAGTAGGAATACGGCTCTGCGAAGATTACCGTTAGATACGTGTGCTATATCGCCAAGAATTCCTCTAACTGGAGCTAAATTTTCTTTTTTTGCAATTTCTTCAAGTCGCTGGGTGATGATTTTATTTGTTCCAGAAGGGATCCTGATTTGTTTGGACCTAGAGCGTAATGCATCGATGATACGAGAAGGCGACCTTGCTGTGAAAATAAAGCGCGAGGTGGAGGATGTGGATTCCATCATTCTGCGTAAGTATGGTTGTCTTGTCGGGCCTAAGTGGTCTGCATCCTCAATGATAATTAGGCGTGAGACGTAACTTTCCCCAGACGTATTGATTTCCCTATTTTCCTTTCCAGCAGGAGGGGTATCTCCTTCTGCTGCTTGAGTTAGGTTTGCATCAAACGAATCAAGTGAAGAGCGCCCAGCCAAAGTATCTCCTGATGATGTTCCCTCGGGGCGCAAAAATTCCTCGAATTTTTTCATGGCGCCAGCGCTTTTTGCTAGATCTCTTGCTTGTAGTATGTGGGTTGTTGATTTCCATGAAGGACCCAAGATTTGTCTCGCTACCAATCTCCAAGCCGCCGTCTTTCCAACACCTGCTGGGCCGGCTAAAATGAGGTGGGGAGGATTAGCTTGGACTGAAACTCTCTCGAGATTTTCTCGAATGGACTCACTCATAGCTAGCTCGTCGAACCGACGAGGCGCGTATGACTCGAGCCAAGATGCCATCAACAAGAATGTTAGCGAATGGGTCTTTCAACCCCTCGGTGAAATATGTTCACTCTGCGTCCAGGATTTTGTGTCCAGTTCTTCGCAATTTGATGAAAATACGGGTTCCACAATGCTTGCATGTCATTGCAGGTTGCCACTTTCCTTCACGGTCACGAGTGAAGCTCTGAATTGTACCACAATTTGCGCACTTGTAGTCTACAGTAAGGTCAGCCATGGCGTTCACGCTCATCTCCGCGACCGGCCTCTCCTCTTTGAAGGTGTCCTTTGTCACAAGCAATGTTCATGGGCGTAACTTGGCACGTTAATGGTATGGCAGAGGGCAAACTAGTCATCGATGTTGTTGACAATGGGGGCCAGTGGACTCATCGTGAATGGAGGATGTTGAGATACCTGGGGGTAGATACCCAGATTATCGAAAATACTACTCCGATTGAAGATCTTAGGGATCTCGACGGATTGATTTTGTCCGGAGGTGCTGCTAGAATTGGTTTATCTGGAGAATTGGGTAATTGTGCAGCATTCCTTGAGTTGGATATCCCAATTTTGGGGATTTGTGCTGGGCATCAATTCATGGCAAGGCACTATGGCGGAGATGCTAGAGAATCCCCTGAGCCTGAATATGGGGCCATGAGCATAGAGTTGGTTAACGGCGGAGGAGTGATTTTTGCCAATACCGCGCAATCTCAAACCGTTTGGGAAAGCCACAATGATGAGGTTCATGTCGTTCCAGACGGTTTCTTCATCACAGCTTCTTCTGACTCATGCAAGGTACAGGGTATGGAAAATGAAGAAGGAAATAGATTCGGATTACAATTCCATCCAGAAGTTAACGATTCTGAATTTGGAAAAGAGATGTTCGAAAATTTCGTTGAAGTCTGCAGAAATGCCAAATCGGCCTAGCCCCACTCGCAATACAAGAGTACCAATATGGGCGTATTCGAGCATAAGGGAAACCATTGATTTTATTCCATTTGAATAATTCACCAGAAACGTAGTTTCTTGAACAAATCATTCTTCCTCAAGAGCAGAATTATATTCGTCTTCTAATTGTTTAACAATGTGTTCATTCAGACCAAATGTGGAGGCTACAGTATCCAGTATTTTCCTTTCTTCAGCGGTGATAATTAGATCTTCCATTGCTGTAGCATATGCGTCTAGATATGCCAATTCTTCAGGTGTATGGGTAGAAGGTATGAAGCGATTAGATGCTTTGTCTAAAATTACCAAAATAGGTTTCCTTACAACAAGCAGGGATAAACCGACAAAGACTCCACCAGCAGCCCCATATCCAATTACACTCTCCATTAGTTCACTTCCAACAATGAAGGAAATTACACCCAGACCAGTAAATACTGCTGTTGTGAATGTCTTCCGAAGGTTGTTGTCTATTCCAAATACTGTATCCTTCAAGGTTGCGTGAACGAACATCATCGCTTCAAAAGCAATAGCTGCTGGTGTTAAAGTAAGGGAGAAAATCCACGCAAAGAATAACAATCGTTCTGTGAAATTAGGGTCTCCATATCTCCAAAGTGTTTCATCGACAAATGTCACCTGGCCTCCATTTACCACTGAAATTAGTACTAGCAGTCCAAGCCAGATCAAAAGCAAAATAACCTTTCCTAAAAATCCAATGTAAAGGGATCTTGAAGTGAGGCTTTTACTAAAGTCTGGGTTGTCACCTTCCTGATATGACCTTATTGAAGAACGTATGAAAAATAAGGCTAGTAATGAGACAAGAGGCGAACCTAAAGCGATGGCCCATAAACCAGGAGGCTGTGTTGTCACCGTTGTTTCGTAGCTTGCAGTACAATCTCCAGTTTCCTTGAAACCATCCTCGATGTCTTGCTCCCATTCATCATCATAACCAAACCAACGATCTGTTGTTGGCTCTTTGCCCTCTTCACAAACGACCCATGTTGCGTCTGAAACATAGAATTCAGGCACTGTTCTAATCAACAACCAGATTGTAATTCCTAAAGCAGGAGCAATATACCACCCATGCTTTTTGAATGAAGGCTTGTGCATAAAACTGAGACGGTTTAATCGATAGTAAATCGGTATACATAGATACATAATTATGGCTGTAATATGTGCTGTGAAAAACACATCAATAGTCCAATGCCACAATATATCTTGGAGCCATTCATATCTTCTAATATAAGGAGTGACTTGCGATACTATGAATGTGGCCTTTATGCCTTCACATACAAGTAGAACGGACATAAATTTGTTTTCAAATCCCTTTGATTTAGCACGCCAAACTAAAGCTGCCAAGCCTATGCAGTAAAGCAGTATTAGGAGGGAGCTGAAAGAAATGATCATCCTGAATCCAAAGAGATTATCTGCACTGAAAGCGCCAATATAATACTCTTGAGCGGTTCTCATGACTAAAAGAAATGTAGGGTATTTAATTGATTTTGGGGTGTTTAAATCCCCAAAAAGCAGTTAGTAACTTTCGCTGAACTATTTTCGAAAGAGGCTCCTACGTAATGCGGGCGTTGTATAGAGTAGCGTCTTAAGTGGCTTCCAAAAAACAAATTTTTTGTCATTAGGACATTCCATCTCTTATGAAATTCAAAATCTGATTATAAGTAGAGTCGCTTTGGTAAGGGGGATTATGTCCTGCAGTTTGGCTATGAACCTCCAAACATTGCGAAAACTTAGCTGCTAAGGCTGGGGCCATGTCCTTGAATCCATCATCATTTTCTCCAGAGAACACCATTGCAGGAATTGAAAATGGTGCAGCTTCATCGATTGTGTCAATCAATCCCTCGTGGGTTGTTGGCAGATAACCATTGTACATCATCACTCTGTTGAACGTATTTTCT
>JAKURJ010000021.1 GCA_022452125.1 Candidatus Poseidoniaceae archaeon | reverse complement strand
GAACACACCGAGGTGTGGGAGATGTACAAGATGCATGCCGCATCGTTCTGGACAGCCGAAGAAATCGATCTGGCTGAGGATGCAAAAGATTGGGCATCCCTTTCAGAAGACGAGAGGCATTTCTTGAAGCACGTATTAGCATTCTTCGCAGCGTCTGACGGAATTGTTAACGAAAATCTGGTTGTCAACTTCGCAAATGAAGTTCAATGGGCAGAAGCTAGGACATTCTATGGTTTCCAAATTATGATGGAGAATATTCACGCTGAAACTTACTCGCTTCTGATTGATACTTACATCAAGGATCCGAATGAGAAGGACCACTTGTTTAAGGCGCTTGAAACAGTACCATCTGTTGAGAAGAAGGGTAAGTGGGCACTTCGATGGCTCGACCGCAAGCGTGCATCATTTGCAGAAAGACTGGTCGCATTCGCTGCGGTTGAGGGAATTTTCTTCTCAGGTTCATTCTGTGCTATTTTCTGGCTCAAGAAGCGTAGCCTAATGCCAGGTCTGACCTTCTCTAATGAATTAATTAGTAGAGATGAAGGGCTACACTGTGATTTCGCTTGCTTACTACACTCCATGCTCGTTAGAGGTGCTGGTGAAATGAAAATTCACCAGATAATCTCAGAAGCAGTCGAGATCGAAATTGAATTCGTTACAAGTGCACTTCCGGTTTCGCTAATTGGTATGAATGCTGACTTGATGAAGCAATACATCCACTTTGTAGCTGACAGGTTGCTAGTATCTCTAGGTGCTACCAAACTATACAATGCTGAAAATCCATTCCCATGGATGGAGATGATCTCCATGCAAGGAAAGACCAACTTCTTTGAAAAGAGAGTTGGAGAGTATCAAAAGGCTGGTGTAATGGGTTCATCCAGTCTCGGAGCGGTACAACAACGCTTCTCAATGGAGGAAGACTTCTAAACCGTACGCGTCCGACCACGGATGCTGCACGCTCACAAGGAAAGGAATCAGGGGGACAGGAATTATGGGTCTACAAGTGGTAAAGAGGAACGGAGAAAAGGAAGATGTCAGGTTTGACGCAATTCAAGAGAAGTTGTCAAGACTCTCTGAAGGGCTGAACCAAGACTGGGTTGACCCAGGACTGGTAACCAAGTTGGTTATCGAAGGCCTATACGATGGAGTCACCACTACCGAACTCGATGAACTTGCGGCTGAAACCGCTGCTTCTCTCGCTGCACAGCACCCTGATTACTCCAAACTTGCAGCTCGAATTTGTGTCGACAATCTCCACCGTTCAACCAAGGACGTATTCAGTGATGTCATTTCTGATTTGAGAAATTATGTGGACCCAGAATCTGATAAGCATGCACCTCTAATTTCTGAAGAAGTATACAATATCATCATGGAAAACAAGGATGTATTGGATGCACACATCGACTACGACCGTGATCACAATTACGATTACTTTGGATTCAAGACCTTGGAACGCTCTTACTTATTGCGCTTGGACGGTAATGTTGCAGAAAGACCTCAACACATGCTAATGCGTGTTGCTGTCGGTATTCACCACGGGAAAATCGAGAAGGCTTTGGAGACTTATGACTTGATGAGTGAGGGGTGGTTTACTCACGCAACTCCGACTTTGTTCAACTCAGGAACTCCTACTCCACAGATGTCTTCCTGTTTCTTGTTAACAATGATTGAGGATTCTCTGGACGGAATTTATGACACTTTGAAGCAGTGTGCAAGGATTTCAAAATCTGCTGGTGGAATCGGACTTTCGATTCATCAAATCAGGTCCAAGGGCTCCTACATCAAGGGAACAAATGGTCACTCGAACGGTCTAGTTCCAATGCTGAGAGTCTTCAACGACACAGCTCGCTATGTTGACCAAGGTGGCGGTAAGCGCAAGGGTAGCATCGCTATCTACCTAGAGCCATGGCACCCAGATATTTTCGAATTCCTAGACTTGAGAAAGAACCACGGAAAAGAAGAGATGAGAGCACGTGACTTATTCTACGCCCTTTGGACTCCTGACTTGTTTATGGAGAGAGTCGAAGCAAATGGCGAATGGTCTCTTTTCTGTCCGAATGAGTGCCCAGATCTTCATGACAGCTACGGTGATGAATTCCGTGCATTGTATGCTAAGTATGAATCAGAAGGCCGTGCTCGCAGGACCATAAAGGCTCGAGAACTATGGGATGCAATTACTCAATCTCAAATTGAGACAGGCACTCCTTACATGCTTTACAAGGATGCTTGCAATGAGAAATCGAATCAGAAGAACTTGGGAACAATTAGATCCTCAAACCTCTGCACAGAAATCATTGAGTACACTGCTCCTGATGAAGTCGCAGTTTGTAACCTAGCATCTATTGCTCTGCCAAAGTTCGTTAACTCTACTGATGGCACATTTGACCATCAGAAACTGTTTGATGTTACATACCACGCAACTGGAAACCTAAATCGTGTAATCGATGTCAACTTCTATCCAGTAAAGGAAGCTGAAAATTCCAACATGCGCCACCGTCCGATTGGACTGGGTGTGCAAGGGCTAGCTGACACATTTGCTATGCTCAAATTGCCATTCGAGTCTGACCAGGCAAAGCAGTTGAACAAGGAAATCTTCGAGACAATTTACTTCGCATCTTGCTCCGCAAGCCTAGATGCAGCAAAGGAAGAAGGCCCTTACTCCTCCTTCGAAGGTTCACCTGCTAGCAAGGGACTACTACAGCCAGACCTTTGGGGAATGACTGACCACTCAGGACGTTGGGATTGGGATACTCTAAGAGGACAAATCATTGAACATGGTATGCGCAACTCTCTGATGGTTGCTCCTATGCCAACCGCTTCCACCAGCCAGATTCTAGGAAACAACGAATGCTTCGAAGCATTTACTTCTAACTTGTACGTAAGAAGAACTCTTTCAGGAGAATTCATCGTTCTGAACAAGCACCTAGTTAGAGACCTAATCGAGAGAGGACTTTGGTCTTCAGAGATGAAGGACGAAATCCTGCGCCACAAGGGTAGCGTGCAAGCTATTGCTACAATTCCGGAAGACTTGAAGGAATTGTACAAAACCACATGGGAAATCAAGCAGAAGCATGTTATCGACATGGCTGCAGACCGCGGTGCATACATCGACCAAAGCCAATCATTGAACATCCACATGATCGATGCAAACCCTGCTAAGGTCACTTCCATGCACTTCTACGGCTGGAGAAAGGGATTGAAGACAGGAATGTACTACCTGAGAACCAAGGCAGCTGCTGACGCAATTCAGTTCACTGTTGAGCAAAAGAAGGCAGAGGATGAGACTGTGGAAGGCCTAGCCTCTCGTGCGGAAGCGACTAGCATGGAAGCAATCGCATGTTCTCTAGATGCTCCTGATGACTGCCTAATGTGCGGTTCATGATCCGTTATCGGGTTCAATCTAGGCCAAACTTTGGATATACGTCATAACCCCAACACGATTGAAACATGTGTTTATGTGGAAAATCATCCACGAAATAGCATATACAGTTCAATGAATTGTAAGTATTGAGTTGGTTCGTTTGGCGTTTTCTTCGGATTTGGATTCATTCAATCTTTGGTACCACCCACTGTATACGGATGGAATTCACGAAGAAGCAAGGTTCCCTAGAGAACGCTATCAAATGCTGTTGAAGCGGTTGGAGGATTCTGAGCAATGTCAAAACATTAAGCTCAGGTTACCCGAATCAATATCGCGTGAAACCCTACTTCTAGCTCATGATTCCGATTACGTAGATGGATTTCTGAGTGGCACACTAAGCGAGAAAGAAATGCGTAGGATTGGTCTCACTCCCTGGACTCCAAAGATGATTGAGAGGACTCTTCGCTTGACTGGTGGTGCAGTTGAGGCAACGATTCACGCCGTCAACAATGGTGGTGTCACTGGTAACATGGCTGGCGGCACACACCACGCGCACCGAGATTATGGTTCAGGATATTGTGTATTCAACGATTTAGCGATTAGCGCTCTATATGCGATTGAGAATTTAAGTGTAAACAGGGTAGCAATCCTAGATTTGGATGTTCATCAGGGTGATGGAACAGCGACTATACTATCGGATGAAGAGCGGACAAGAACAATATCTGTGCACTGTGCAACAAATTTCCCATTTAGAAAATCGGTGAGCGATTTCGACCTATCTGTTGAACCTTTGGCTGGTGATGAGGATTATCTGAAGATCGTTAGAGATTCGCTTGAGATATGCTTAGATTTCGAGCCTGATTTGGTTTTATATCAGGCGGGTGTCGATGGTCTAGAGACAGATGATTTAGGCAAACTTAGCGTTAGCCGAGAAGGAATGATGAAGAGGAACCGGTATGTGTTCGAGATAATGCTGGAAAATAGAATTTCAACAGTGGTCTTCATGGGTGGAGGGTACTCAAAACCAATTGAACATACTCTCGATGCATTCTATGATTTATTCACTGATGCTGCGGAATGGAATAAACGTTGGAAATAATTTTGTTAAATTAAATCCGCAACAAGCACTGACCCTACAGAGCAAATCAAACAATGTGAATTGCGTGCCCTAGGGTTGCTAGTACAGCTTCATGAGTCATCTCAGTCATTGTTGGATGTGCGTGGATTGTCCCAGCGATATCTTCCAATAATGCTCCCATTTCTAGAGCAAGAGTCCATTCTCCGACAAGTTCGCTAACGTGAGTTCCTACAGCCTGGATTCCTAGGATTCTGTGGTCGTCTTCACGGGCAACTACTCTTACGAATCCGCCAGTCTTTTCTGCTTCTTGGGTTAGCGATCTTCCGTTTGCAGCAAGAGGGAACTTTCCGGTGATTACTGGATGTCCTGCTTCTTTTGCCTCATCAGGCGACATACCTACAGAGACAATTTCTGGCTCTGTGAATACGATTGCAGGGACTGCAACTGGGTTGTAAGCACGGTTTGTACCGGCGATGATTTCTGCAACCATCTCTCCTTGGAAGGAAGCTACGTGTGCTAACATTTCTCCCAAGTCTGAAACATCTCCAATTGCATAAACTCCCTTCATGTTGGTCTGGCACTGGTCATTAACCTTGACAAATCCGCGCTCGTTTAGAGCAACACCTGTTGGAGCAAGTCCTTCACTGCGTGGTCTGCGACCAACGGTAACCAGTACTCTGTCAGCTTCTACAGATTGCATCTTTGATTCATCATCAGCATTGTTCTTGTCAATGAAATTTAGTTTGAGTTTTCCATTGTCAAGTTTCTCAACGCCCTTAGCAAAAACTCCGGTGTTTACCTTGACCTTGTTCTTCTTTAGGAATAACTCGAGAGGTCTTCGCAGTTCCTTATCGAAGATTGGTAGAACGCTATCCATAGCCTCAACGATTGTTACATCAGCGCCAAGCATTCTGTGAGTTATTCCGAGTTCTAGGCCGATGTAACCTCCACCAACTACAACTAGGTGCTCCAACTTTTCGTCGATATCGAGTGCTTCTCTGCTAGAAATGACTCCGTCACCATACTTCATGAATGGCAACTCGATAGGGACGCTTCCATTGGCTAGAATTACATTCTCAGCCTCAATCTGAGTTTCTCCAACAACGACAGTCTTTGCGTCTTTGAACTCTGCCCAACCGGTGATTAATTCTGCACCTGAACTCTTCAGTAGGTGTTCAACACCCTTGTTTAGACGATCAACGATGTCATCTTTCCATCCCTTTAGTGCAGCCATCTCAAGTTCAGCAGGCCCAGGGATTGAGATTCCCATGTGTCCTCCCTTCTTTGCGTGCTTTGCCAAGTCGTGGAATTTGTGTGCTGCGTGAATCAATGCCTTGGAAGGAATACATCCTCTGATTAAGCAGGTTCCTCCTGCTCTCTCACCTTCGACAATTACAGTGTCCATACCTAATTGGGCTGACCTAATTGCAGCAACATACCCTCCAGGGCCTGCTCCTACGACTAATACCTTGCACTTACGAGTCTTCATTCTAATCAACCTCACATGAAGATTGTAGCTGGGTTTTCCAGCAGTGTTTTCAGCCTTTGTACGAGCATTGCTCCGTCCCAGCCATCAACAACTCTGTGGTCCCAAGATGATGATAATCTCAACATCTTTCGAATTACGATTTGTCCGTTGCGAACAACAGGTGTGTCTACAGCATTATGAACTCCAAGAATACCAACTTCTGGTTTGTTGATGATTGGAGTTGCACCCAAGCCGCCCATTCTTCCTAGGCTCGTAATAGTGAAAGTAGAACCTGTCAATTCGTCAAGTCCTGCAGTGCCATCACGAGCTGCTTGGCTAACTCTTTGCATTTCAGATGCAGATTGCCAGATATCTTGAGCTTCGACGTGCTTTACCACAGGGACGTATAGCCCTCTGTCGGTCTGGGTTGCAATTCCTAGCTGACCTGCATCGTGTCTGGTTACTACACCCTTGTCGTCATCGAAAAGGGCATTGCAAACTGGATTTTCTCCCAATGCTTTCACAAGTGCCTGCATGATGAATGGCAGGTATGTCAACTTAGGTTGACCATCTGTGCGAGTAGAATTTAGATGAACTCTCAACTCATCCAAATGACTGATATCGACCTCCTCAAAGTATGAGAAGTGAGGAATTGTTGTGTATGAAGCAGTCATGCTCTCTGAAATCTTTCTTCTCAAGCCGATTACGGGAACCTCAGTAGTTCCTGTTTGAGCAGTTCGAGCAGGTCCTGCAGCAGCTACGGGGCTACCAGCAGCCTTCCATGAATCCAAATCTCCGTGAGTGATTCTTCCCGCAGGTCCACTTCCAGAGACAGTAGCCAAATCGATTCCACTCTCGCGTGCACGCTGGCGTACAGCAGGCGATGCTAGCGGTCTTGCTCCTGGCGCTGCTACAACTACTGGAGTTGGTGCAGGCGCAGGGGCCGCTGGTGCAGGTTTGACTTCTTCTTTGACTGGTTCAGGTTCAGGTGCAGGTGCTTCTTCGACGACTTCCTCAACTGGTTCTGGTGCTTCTTCAACAGGAGTTCCTTCCCCATCGGTTTCGAATTCAATACAAACCTGTCCAACCGATAGAATTGTTCCGGGTTCTCCAACAATCGACTTGACGACACCGTCTGTTGGTGAAGGAATCTCTACAGTTGCTTTGTCGGTCATGACCGATAGAATCGGGTCATCTTCTTTGACGGTATCACCAACAGCGACCATCCATTCAACGACTTCTCCTTCTACAACTCCTTCTCCAATATCTGGCAGTTTGAATGCAAATATTCCCATGTTTATGCCTCTTGTGTTTTCTTAATAGCTTCCGCAATTCTCTCCGGGCTAGGTAGGTAGTCCCACTCAGTTGTGTGAGGGAACGGCGTGTCCCAGCCTGTGACTCTGATTATTGGCGCTTCAAGATGCCAGAAACAACGCTCCTGAATGGATGCGCTCATTTCTGCTCCGAAACCGCTTGTCTTTGGTGCCTCGTGCACAATTACACAACGGCCTGTTTTCTTGACTGAATTGACCACTGTGTCTCTATCCCATGGAAGTAAGGTTTGAAGATCTATCAGTTCTGCATTAATTCCTGAATTCTTGATTCCTTGCTCTGCAACATGAACCATTGCACCCCATGCAATAACAGTACAAGCATCTCCTTCCATCACAACTTCAGCTTGTTCTAGAGGAATGGAATAGTGGCCCTCGGGAACATCTGCCTTAGCATGTCCTTTCCAAGTAGGAACATTGTGAGGGTCTCCGTAGAATGGTCCTCTGTAGCATCTCTTTGGCTCAAAGAAAATTACAGGGTCATTGCATTCGATTGCGCTTGTAAGCAAACCCTTTGCATTGTTTGGATTAGAGCAGTAGACTACCTTCAATCCGGGTGTATGTGTAAACTGCGATTCCGGACTTTGTGAATGGTGGTGCCCACCTTTGATTCCTCCACCAGCAGGGGTTCTAATCGTTACAGGAGTTGAGAATTCTCCACCAGAACGGTGACGTAGTTTTGCGATTTCATTCACGATTTGGTCGTAAGCAGGGAAGATATAGTCTGCGAATTGAATTTCTGCAACAGGTCGCAAACCGTTCAATCCCATACCGAATGCAATCGCTGCGATTCCACCTTCAGCAAGTGGGGCATCGAAGACTCTGTGTGCTCCATGCTTTTCTTGCAATCCGTCAGTTACACGGAATACACCTCCGAAGTAACCAACGTCTTCTCCAAAGATTACCACATTGTCATGGACTTCTAGCATGTTGTCTAGAGCGCTATTTAGTGATGCAATCATGTTCATTTCTGTCATAATATCACCTCACTTCCCTAACTCCTCTCTTTGTTCTTGAACATGCCAAGGAACTTCTTCGTATACTTCTGTGAAAATAGTTGATGCTGGAGGGAATGGACCGTTTGCTAAATCTCCAAAGGTGCATGCTTCCTTGTAAGCAGCCATAACTTCTGAATCGATTTTCTCGGTTAACTCTGCATTCTTTTCTTCTGACCAAGCACCTATACTGATTAGGTGCTTCTTTAGGCGTTCAACCGGGTCTCCTCCAGGCCAGCACTTGAACTCGTCACCAGGTCGGTAGCGACTTGGGTCATCGGATGATGAGTGTGCGCCTGCGCGGTAAGTGTATACTTCGATGTAAGTTGCACCTTTTCCAGCACGTGCTCTCTCTCTTGCCCATTTTGTAACTGAGTACAGTGCCAAGAAATCGTTACCATCAACACGTAGAGATGGAATGTCGTAAGCTAGCCCTCTTGCTGCAAAGTTGTCACCACCTGTTGCTAGGTTTTTGTGGGTTGAAATAGCCCATTGGTTGTTGACTACGTTGAGGATGACTGGTGGCTTGAATACAGATGCAAAGTTTAGGCCGTAGTGGAAATCACCTTGTGCGCTAGTTCCATCTCCTAACCAAGTAATCGTTGCTTGGTCATCACCCTTGTATGCGGATGCCATTGCTACACCTACTGCTTGGCTGAATTGTGTTCCTACCGGGCTTGAAATCGAAATGAAATATCCTTCTTTCCAGGAGTAGTGAACTGGCATTTGTCTGCCGCGAATGTTGTCTTCAGTATTACCTATGCAGTGACAAATCATGCTTACCATGTCACGTCCCCTAACAAATTGTGCACCAGGTTGTCTGTAGGATGGGAAAATCCAATCTGTGTCATCCAGAGCCATTGTCTGGGCAATTGCGACTGCTTCTTCTCCGAATGAACGCATGTAGAATGACAACTTTCCAGTTCTTTGCATCTTGATCATCCTGTCATCGAATATCCTTAGGCGCATCATCATCTCTAGGCCTCGAATCAATTCTTCAGCATCCAAATCAGGATTCCATTCTCCTGATGCTGAATCATCGTCGCCAAGCACACGAATCAATCCATGGGCGTGGTCGTGAGTTTCAGGAGTGGTACAGGTTGCCGGGTCAGGCCTAGAAAGGTCTCCGGGTTGCTCTTTCCAAGTTCCGCCAAAATCGGCTTCGTCACCGGGGCGGAAAGGTGCGGTGGGTACCGTATATGCGTCCAACGACCCCTTATCTTTCCCCGACATGATTCGCTCACTCCTTGTCCGTTCTAAGCCTTACCGATGCTCTGGCTAATAGTTCGCCTGCACGATATGAAGACCTTACCAATGGTCCACAAGCCCATCCCAAGAATCCCATTTCTTCGATTTGTAAACTCCACTCATCATATCTTGATGGTTCAGGGAATCTATCTACAGCGAGGTGCTTAGGACTTGGTGCAAGGTACTGACCTATGGTAACAAGGTCAACTTTGGCATCTCTAAGTAATTGTACTGCTTCAGTTATCTCTTCGTCTGTTTCTCCCAGACCTACCATTATTGACGACTTTGTCAATATGTCTGGGCGCAATCTCTTGGCTTCCTTCAAAATCCCAATCGATTGCTCAAAAGTCGCTCTGTGGTCTCTAACCTTGGAATCCAATCGAGGCACACACTCTACATTATGAGCGAATACTTCCAATTCTAAACCATTTAACAGATCGGCCAAATCTTGGTGGTCCCCAGCTAAATCACTGCACAGCAGTTCAAGGGTGACTTCTGGAGTTCTATTGCGAACCGCTTCGAGGCACTTTCTGTAATGTCCAGCTCCGCTATCTGGTAAATCATCACGGTTGACTACGGTAATTACAGCATGATTCAAGCCCATGGTAGCAATTGCATCTGCAAGGTTCTCGGGCTCGTTCTCATCTAGAGGAGGAGGAGTTTTGATTGAACCCACTGCGCAAAAGCGGCAACCTCGGGTACATTCTTGGCCAGCTACCATGAAGGTTGCGTCTTTGGCAGCCCAGCATTCATGGATATTCGGACAGCGCGCTTCTTGGCACACTGTGTGCAACATATTGTCGGTAACAGTATCCTTTGTTTCCTTGAATTTTTGTTGCAATTCGCCAGATGGTAGGCGTGTTCTGAACCAGTCTGGAAGACGAGGGCGAGTGTTGGCCATGTCCAATTTCTTGACGGTCATACCTCTCCCCCTAGTCATCCCGAAGGGATGGGGTGCAAAAAGAGTCGCTATGGGAGTTTACGAAGTTTCAAGGCCAAACTCGTGCATGAACTGTCATGCGAGTGGCGGTTGTAACTGGTTGTGCACGAAGAATTGGTGCGACAATTGTGAATTCCTTAATAGATGACGGATTGGCTGTCATTGTACATTGTAACCGATCACTTACTCAGGCCAGACAACTGATTCAGCGAGGTCAAGGAGCAATCGTCAGTGGAGATTTATCCAACGATGAAGATTTGTTCAGAATAATCGAAGAAATCCACGACCATGAATTAGTGGCTCAAGCGGGTGGTATAGACCTGCTAGTCCACAATGCTTCAATCTATAATCAAGAAGACTTCTCTACAGTTACGCCTCAAGAGTTGCGTCGATTTTCATCGATTCACTTAGATGCTCCATTCTTCATAACTCAAGGTTTGGTCCCTAAATTAAAGGCCAAAAAGGGGTCTGTGATTGGCATGGTTGATACAAGTTGGAACCATGCTTGGGAAGAGTTGGCTCACTACACTTCGACCAAGGCGGCATTGCGACAATTGCTGGTCAACTTGGCTGGAGAATTGGCTCCTGATATTCGAGTGAATGGAATCGCTCCTGGCGCAATCCTAGCAGCTGAATGGGAGAAAGAAAGATTCGAGGAAGTCTTGAAGCGCGTACCTTTGGGACGTGCTGGCAAACCAGAAGACATTGCTCATGCTGTAAAATTCCTTTCAGAAGCAGAGTACATCACCGGATTCATACTTCCAGTAGACGGTGGTTGGTCGCTAACTTGATTGGTGCGGGGGGTGAGATTTGAACTCACGAACACATCGTGACCGGATCTTAAGCCCGGCGCCTTTGACCACTCGGCAACCCCCGCTCAAACCCCGGGCAACGCTTGGAACTAATGAATGAGTCGGGAGAATTCTAATTTCGCAAATATTTGTGAACATATTCGATGTAGTGTTATATGCTATCGCATGCGATAGGAATTTATGAGTAAGGCAGCACCTATTGTGTTATCTTTCGTTGTTGTATTTTCGGTTTTAGGTTACATAGCCATGGATTCTAGTTCAAATGAATCCAATGAAGATTATTTCATCTGTGATAACGGAGAAAAGATTTCCTCAAATTTACAGAATAATGGTTTTGAGGATTGTTCTGATAGTTCTGATGAGGATGTTATAGACCATTCCAAACACCTTCATGCTGATCCCGTCTTAGAGGCTATTTTAGTTGAAATTGAAGGCGAACAATTCGTTACTGGAAACGTGATTCATGATCATCCCATGGAAGTCCGAATCAATTGGGTAATGCAATCTGCTGATGGAATATCAAGTGGAGATAATTTGGCAACAGATATGAATGGTGCTTGGACATTCAACATAGATGTTGAAGATAGAAGTGAAAATATCTCGATTACATTTAGAGCACATAATCTTCCCGAAGACACCTGGTCTGATAATCTTACAATATTGATATCAGCAGAACAAGTAGATGGTTGCACAGATAGTTCTGCAAATAATTACAATTCAAATGCAAACAGTGATGATGGTAGTTGTGATTATGATGAAGATGATGACGGAGTATTAGATTCAGATGAGATTGCAGGTTGTACTGATGAATCTGCAAATAACTACAATTCAGAGGCTACAGATGAAGATGGAAGTTGTCAATACGACCAAAACTCAAACAATTCTGATGAAAATACTGCCCCAAGTTGTGATGTGGGGGGCGATCTAACTACGGATGTAAATCAAGTGGCATATCTTGATGCAAGCAATTCCAATGATGCAGATGGCGACACGCTTCAAAATCCTTCATGGCAAATTATCGACGCCCCGGAGGGCTCGACAGCCGAAATAGTCAATCCGTCAAACATATTTGCTGAATTCACTCCTGATGAGATTGGGAATTACACAATGGAATTTTATGTTGATGATGGCGAAGATTTCTGCAAAGAGACACTTGTTCTAACTGCAGTAATCACAGTTCCAGAAATCACTCCATACACCGTATCACAGTCACTAACTAACGGTACTGAAATGACTGATATTACATTCTCAAGCATTGGCGGATATATTGTCTCAATGGAGATACATCCTGAATTGCCTGAAGGCTTGTCATTTGATGACCAATCTGGAAGGAGTAGTGGAATTCCTCAAGAAGTAATGCCAGAAACTACATTCACTGTATTCGCCAATAATTCTGCAGGCTCTGGAACTGCAAGTGTTACATTGACTGTGATTGATGTGGGCTATGATGCAACAGATTTAGCTCAATTTTGGTTGGACTTCTTCCAATGCCAATCAAATGATGATAGACCATTTGTTGACGATCTTACAACCTCAAATACAGAAAATCATCAATGCGAAGTATCTATCACGTTGAATGAAACACACTTGATAATCACTACAAATGGGCTTCCAAATCATGATTTTGAATCGACATTAGCATGTTCAGGTGGTGGTGATTGTGCCACAGCTCAGTCATACACCTGGTCGATTCCTAGGAGTCCAACTAATGATACCTCGGGAGGTCATGACAGCACAAATTGCCCCGAATCCAATGGTGACAAAGAATGCGCCCCAGATAGAGGTGCTGTTGCTGTTGCAATCAATGGGGTTCCTATCTATGGCCCGGAAGATGGCCCTGGAGGTGATGCCGTTGCTGCTCACCATGGAGTCTACAATGAAGATAGACAACCTATCGAATTAGGAATTTGTCATGGCCATGCTGCGCAAGGTGGTACATATCACTACCATGCAGATGGCAATTGTATGCATTGGCATCCCGCAGAAGGAGAATCTATAGAAAATGATTATGATGAATCTACTATTCAAGCAGTAGCTCAAAATACCTACGATGGTAATCATTCGAAGGTGATTGGAGTCGCATTTGACGGCTATCCGATTTACGGATTTTGGGGCTATGATGACCAAATGAACGTAGTTGAGATGAAAAGTTCATACGAATTAAAAGATGGACAAACCGGATACAATGGAATTGATGATTACAAGTACACAGAAGGGCTAGGCCACCTAGACCGATGCAACGGTCACTTTGGCCCAACTCCGGAATTCCCTCTGGGGATTTACCACTACCACACGACAATTCAAAATGGAGATGGAGACATGGGATTCCCATACTTCCTGATCTGCTATCATGGTCAAGCGGATATGTCGAGTGATGCAGGAGCCGGCCAAGGCGGCGGTGGTGGCGGAGACTGTGACGGTTATGGAGAAACATGGGGGCCAGGAATAGGTCCACCTCCTCCAGGATGTGGTGGTGGCCAAGGTGCACAATCCGAAATATCTCAAATTTCTACAAAGATTGTTTTTGACCCAACAGTACTGATAATTTTCGGACTTTGTTTGGCAACAGCATGGTCGCTTCGGCGAAATAGAAATCACCCGTAGGGTGACTTCCTAATAGCACAATGTATGCAAAACGGTTTAACCCCCCGGAGCAGACGGTTATTTGGTGCGCATGCTAAAATCTCGAGTTGTTCCCGTCCTCGTGCTGCTTTTGTTGCTATCTTCAGGCCTACCTGCGGTAGAGTTTGAAACCCTTGAAGATGAAGTACAAACAAAGCATGTTCCTGCTAATCTTCAAAATTACAATTTGTACCTAGACGAAGCAGGTGACTCGGGCGGCGACGGTGCCATCACTACTACTGAACCAGAAGGTGCAAACAAAGAAGCAAGCATCCTCTCAGGAGTTGAATTCCGCTCAGATGACCTAATCGGAGATATCATGCTATACGGAGAAGGTAGCGCTTCTGAAGTGAAATTGTACGTATATCTCAAATTCAAAGGCCAGGAAGGCTCTGAGGCTGATTTAACTTACACTCTAAATTCAGTTGGTGGACCCACATATACCGTTACTGAGAAACTAACATCGCCTTGTCAAGACAGCGTGCTCCCCGGGAGTTCTGGATGCGTTTGGACAATCAACGAAATTGCATTTGACGTTCCAGAAGATGGTTTCCTCGTAGAAAAAGGTTCACAACTAAGGCTACAAATCGATGGTTCTGCATCTTGCGAGGGCCAAGGTGGAATTGGCCAAGGTGGCGATTGTGATGTCGAGATTCAATACGGTGACTTAGACAACACCAACAGTTTCTCAAGACTTACAGTGAAAGCTAACGCATTGGCAGATTCCAGTGTCAAGGTACACGCTCCTGGCGGAATCTGGTCTGATGCTGAAAAACTGGAATGGTCTCCAAACCACCGCCCAGATTTCAGAACAATTCAATTCTCAGTTGATGTTAGAGATGCATTTGGCAGAGATGACATTAACTCGGTTAATCTCGTTCTTTCAACACCTTCTGGTACCAGCACAGTATTCGACAAGGAATTCGAAGATGACGATTTGAGATTAGACAATAATGGTCTGGTTGGCAACTATACCTGGACATATGATGCAGGAATCGCAGCTGGGCACTACAATCTCTCCCTTGAGATTACAGATGTTCAAGGCCATGTAGTAGTCTACAGGCACGTTGGAATAGACTTCATGGAGTATGGAATGTATCTATCACTTCCAGTCGATCAGTCTGACAGCGTCCTGATTGCACCTGGCCAAGTTAGCAGCGTTGAATTCATGGTTGAGCACACAGGATCAGCAGGAATCCAAATGGATGTAGAGTTTGAATTGTTCACTTCACTTCCTTCATCATGGTCTGACCCTATTTGGGACCAACCTGCCGGATATTCTCTAGCAGGTGGTGGCTCATTCAAGATAGCCACTCTCTCAATTGAAACTCCAGATGGCGACTTATCTACTGCTCCTGAACGCATTGAGGTGTGGGCTAGAGGCTTCGTGGAGAATGAAGATAACGTCAGAGAAGAGGTAGTAATCGAAAAGATTGTTCTTGATGTTGAAGAAGTGGGTGTGTTCGCACCACCTAGATTGAACGTATTCGAGGATGAAGAGCACCAAATCCAGATTGCAGACTCTAACCGTCCTGAGGCATTTGATGAGACACTGTCACACTACATTGATTCAGATATGGCACAATCCGGAGAGCCTTTCTACATCGACTTGTTCAATGCAGGATTCGATACCGATACCTACAGGCTGAAGGTTGATGAAACCCCGAGTTCAAGTTGGTCTTATTCTTTTATCGACAACGATACAGGTAATGAGTTGACTACTGAAGGACCATACGCGATTACACCTGACATTGGTTCCCATGAAACGATGTCTTTGATGATGAAGATATATCCTCCTACAAACCGCGATGACGTTGATATTGGATTGTTCACTATTGTTTGTTACAGTGCAGGAGATGACCAACTCAGTTCGTCAGTTTCGTTTACAGTTCACAGAACATTTGGAATCTTAGCTGAGGTCATTGCTGACTCAGACGGTCAAGAGATTGGCAGTGTAGGGCCAGTTGACCCGGGAGCAACAGTAAGTTTCGACATTAGAATTACCGACAGTAGTGATAGTGTTGGAGAGAACACATGGAGAATCATATCTCCTGGTAAACTCGACAAGAATACCGACGAAGAGACCGGAGATCCTTCATACGGTACTTGGGATTATTCGATCACAGATGGTAGTGGTCAAGATGTTGTAGCGATTCAGTTGTCTTCGGGAGATTCCGGAGATATTGAAGTTGAGATTGAACTACGTGACCAAGTATTGGCAGGAAATCACACATTGTACCTAAGAGTAACAGAAGAAGTGTCTGAAGGCGACCCTCGTTACTTCGATTTGCCCCTTGAGATAGAGGTCAAAGAAGAAGTCCTACAAGGCAGAATTTTCGTCCAAAGAGTTGACGAGTTAGAACCATTTTTGCCTAATCAAGAGCAGCGCTACGAGTTCAGTGTTGAGAACGCAAACAATGTTGTATTGGACGTGATTATTTCTGTTCAAACTCTACCTACGGGTTGGACTGCAGGATTCACCACCAGTGGTTCAACACAGCAAGGAAATACAATCCTATTGGAAATCGGTCCTTTCGCGACCAGTGAGTTTACAATGATTCTTACTGCTCCAGACGACTTGGTTGCTGGCAAAGAGGCAGTAGTTGTGTTGTCCGTTGAGCCTGTAGACAGCGAGATTAGTACTGTGCAACTTAAACAGACTCCTCAATTCAAATTCACAACGACTTGTGAAGGAATGGATTGTTTAGTCAACGCTGCAATGGACTTTGAGAATCCTCAAACTCTCGGTCTGTATGTTGGTATTCTTCTGGTTGTATTCCTAGCGATTTATCGCAGAGGTCAATCAGCTGCACGTGAGAGTGCGTTGGTCGAACAAGAAGATATGCAATTCGAATCCATGGCAGAGGAAATCAAGGATATTCCAGAAGTGGTTGTGGACGAAGAAGATCTCGATGATGACCTAGAATTGTTAGAGGATTTAGAAGACCTTTGAGTCTTGAAATTACTGATTTTCTCCCCGTAGGGGAGAGTTTTCAATCAAATATTGTATGAACAATGTTCCATTTCCCTTAATAGGCTTCAAGTGAACCCATAGATTGGTGTTAGCCGTGCGTATGTCCTCCATCCACTCCTCAGCGCGTCCAAAACTGCTCAGAGAAATCGATAATCAGAAGGTCAAGTCTATGGGACTTGCACTGCTAATGTTGTTCTCAACAATAGCATCCATCGAATTTGTTTCATTCACCGCTCTAGCCTCTACAGACCAAGATGGAGACGGTCTGACATATGGGCTTGAGTACCTCATTAATACTCAACCAAACGACTGGGATTCGGACAACGACCAATTGCCAGATGGATGGGAATGGCAATACGGTTTGGACCCACTATCTGCAACAAATGATGATGGTGCAATAGGCGACCCTGATGGTGATGGCTTCTCTAATTTACAAGAGT
>JAKURJ010000020.1:5913-18412 GCA_022452125.1 Candidatus Poseidoniaceae archaeon | reverse complement strand
GCGTCTGCTCCTTCCCGGTTAAAGTGGTCCCATGGGTCGACAATGTTGCCTTTTGATTTCGACATTTTCTTCCCTTCTGCGTCCAAAATCAATCCTAAGGATAGACATCGCTTGTAACAAATCGAATCGAAAACAGTGGTGCTGACCGCCAGTAAGGTGTAGAACCAACCCCGTGTCTGGTCTACTCCTTCACAGATGTAGTCAATTGGGAAGTTGTTCTCGAACTTCCCTTCTTCTCCGAATGGATGATGCCATTGTGCGAATGAAGCACAACCTGAATCGAACCAGCAATCCATCACGAATGGCTCTCTCTTCATATCGCCACTACATTCTGGGCAAACCAAAACCGTGTCATCGACATATGGGCGATGCAAATCTTATGCTACGGGGCTTCCTTCTTTGGCCATACTAGCCATTTCTTCAGTAGAGCCAACACAATGCTGTGTGCCACATTCGCCACAGATCCAAACCGGAAGTGGAGTACCCCAGTATCTCTCCCTGCTAATTGCCCAATCCTTGACATTGCGCAGCCATTCGCCGAATCGACCTTCTCCAACCCAATCAGGCGCCCATTCAACTTGAGAGTTGAACTCCAGGAGCTTGTCTTTGACAGCGGTCATTTTCACGAACCATGAATCCATTGCGTAGTAGAGTAATGGATGCCCTGTTCTCCAGCAGTGTGGGTAATCGTGGAGATACATCTTCTCCCTGTACAAGAGATTTCCATCGTGTAGTTAACCGATTATGGTTTCGTCACAGTCTTTGACATAACGGCCGTCAAGTTCTGAGTGTGTACCTTCCAAGAATGAACCATCCATGGCAACGGTGTGTTGCGCAGGTAGACCAACTTCCATTCCTAGATTGTAGTCATCCTCACCATACATTACAGCGGTGTGAACTACACCTGTTCCATCAGTAGTAGTAACCCAATCTGCACCGATTACAGTCCATGCCGATTCTGAGCCGTTTCTGTCTACTGCGCCAGGGAATAGTGGTTCATATGACCGGCCAATTAAATCGCTTCCGGGGAAGGTTTCAACCTCTTCACAGTGGTGGCGAATCACCTCTTTGAATAGGTCCTTTGCTAGAATCAATTCTTCACCAATTTCGGCTCCGCCGTGTCCTTCCCACTTTTCTGGTGTAGCGGTTACTCGAACCCTGACGTATTCTACATCTGGGCCTACTGCTAATCCAACATTTCCTGGAAGTGTCCAAGGGGTTGTAGTCCATGCTAGGATAGAAGCATTGGTATCTTCCAATTTGAACTTGACATATACGGATGGCTCTTCGACTTCTTTGTATCCAAGAGCAACTTCGTGACTGGAGTAGGATGTACCTGTTTGCGGGCAGTACGGCAGAACTTTGTATCCACGGTACAGCAGACCTTTGTCGAACATTTGCTTGAGCGCCCACCAACAAGATTCGATGAATTCGTTGTGTAGGGTGACGTATGGGTCGTCCAAATCACACCAATATGCCATTCTCTCGGTCATCTCTCTCCATGCAGCTTCATAGGTCCAAACAGATTCACGGCATTCTTTGTTGAACTCTTCCATTCCGAATGCTTCAATCGCTTCATTACTCATCAAGTCCAGACGCTTTTGGACTTCGATTTCAACCGGTAGTCCGTGAGTGTCCCAGCCACCCTTTCTTTCAACGAAATTTCCTTGCATTGTTTTCCATCTGCAAACCAAGTCCTTGTAGGTCCTTGCAACAACGTGGTGAATTCCCGGTTTACCGTTCGCAGTAGGCGGTCCTTCTAGGAAAATGAAAGGCTCTCCTTCAGCCCTATTTTCGACTGTAGCCTCGAACAATTTCTCATCTTGCCAAGTGGAAAGTAGTTCGGTTTCTAATGCAACCGAATCTAATTCGCTGGTCGTCCGAGGAGTGGCCATGTTCATTCCGAGATGCCAACATGTCTTGAAACAGTCGTTTCCAAAACCCTCGGATTTTCCTCGGAAAATTCCACTTCGTAGAAGTGGGTGGCAGGGGTTGCTTTGAATTACATTGACTCCATCCAGTGTACGCATGGCAACCCCAAATAGAGGAGTTCTGGCGTTCGCGCTAAGTCTCTTATTCCTATTTTCTGGCCCGCTATCGCACTTTTCTCTGCCCCACAATGTCCAAATTGAGCTTGATGAAGTTGCTACATTTTCAAGCGAAGTCTCAGAATATACTGAGGTTGTGATTTCAGGTCCTAATTCTGCAGGAGTGGGTCCAAATCTCGCGTTAGATGCTACTCACGCTCTGCAGACTGTTTCGTTCTCAGTATCACCCGGTGACGATATTCGAGCGTCCGGCTTCAATTGGTCTGATTGGGACCAGACTGGATTTTCTAAGCAGGGGCTAACTTTGGACGATGATGGAGCATTGATTCTTGGGTTCCAAGGAATAAATTGGGATTTCGACAAGAACGCAAACGGATGGACTTCATCGAGTTCAAGTTACGGCCAGAGAAACACTGCGACAACATGTGGAATGAGCGGGGGTAGCGGAGCATCTTGGTGGACAAGAGGCGGCTCAGTTTCCGTCACAAGCCCGCAAGTTAATCTCGCGGGCCATTCGGGGTTATCTTTGCAAGCATGGATAAAGCAAGGTAACTACCAGTGTGGTGAAGAACCGGATTCTAACGAGAATTTTTACCTTGAATACAAGAACTCGAACAATGGGTGGACTCAGGTCCAATACCTATCTGGTGCGACATCTGGGGGTACTGTTACCAACGTAAATTACAATCTTCCCTCTAATGCATATCACCCTAGTTTCCAAATTAGAGCAAGGCAAAACGCAGGTTCGGGAACTTGTTGTGACTACTGGTTCTTCGATGACATCGTCATTCCGGGAACTAGTGGAGCAAACTTGACAACACGCTCATTTGGTTGGTCTGCAGGTTCGCATGAAAAAATCGATGAGGGGCGATATTCTCCAGTTTTCATCGATGCGGTTATTCCAGAAGATGCGCATATTAATTGGACAGTTATCGATGCAGATACCGGTATTCCGATACCTGGATTCACTAATCGTACAGGTCATTGGATTGACCTGGCTGCGGTTGATTGGCAGAAGCACAAATCGCTTCGACTGAATCTTGAGTTTGCCTCAAACCCGCGGGGCGATTCACCTAGGCTGTTCGGAATATCTGGTGGTGGGAAATACCACGACGGCTTCAATTCAGACCCTGAAGCAATGGGTTGGGAATTGGATAATTCAAGTTGGAGCAATACAACATTCACAATTTCAGGTAACTCCAATTCTGCTGTAAAATCTCCAGAGCTAGATATCAATATGCCATTCTCTTCATACAAGTTCCAATCCACACAATTGGGTGATGTCATCGCATTTGTTGCAATCGATCGTGGAAACTGGACACAGGTCAATTCATCTTCACAAAGAATTGACCTCGACAAGCCATCTTCCGTGATTCAAGTTAGGTACCAAGGCTTAGGAAACGGTTGGTCTCTGGATGACATTCGATTGCAATTGTATCCAAGCAGTGCAATCATTTCTCCGCGAATGGATATAGACCAAGACGGTAGAAATGAATGGTCAGCATCCAGCGAAGGTGTAGGTACTTGGGGCAACCAGGACGTCTTCATTGACAGTAACTCTAGTGCCGTATTCTCAGTTGGTTTCAACCCAACTTCATGGCAAAGTGTGTTAGTTCCAAGAAATGCAAAATCATTCGAAGTATCTGCAGACCATATTGATTCAGTAGGATTGGGAGTCCAAACAGTTGCGTTGTGGGTGGGCAATACGATTGTTGCTCAGACTGGTGGAGTTGGACATGTTGATAGTCTGCGATTGACACTAAATGAGTCTGAAATCGATTTACTGAATTATGAAACTGGTACTACTCCTCCAGTGAAAATAGTAGCAGGGACCGAGTTTGTCCACGCAAGAATAGAACTGATTTCCGATGCAGGGAGACATCGACTTGGTGGTCTAAGTATCGGTTATGATGCCCAAGATACAGTTTCTGCAACTGCAATCGATGAACTAGTTCTTGCAATGAACCGGGCACGTCTTGTGCCGAATAAAGCGGCTAATTTACCTCTGACATTCTATGCAGATTCTGCTTGTTCACTCAAGGTATCATTGCTGTCTTCTACCTCGTCGGGAGACATAACGATGGGTGCCCTAACTTGGAATAATCATTCACAGACTCTCACACCTTCTCAGCATTGGCGTGAGTTTAACACCAGAGCTCAGGCACATGATTCCTCACCACATCGATTGATAGTGAATATGTATTCAGATGATAAATCTGCAATGTGGTTTTTGCCAATACTAGGCGGCAGTATGATTGCAACAGGTGACCACGATATGTTCATCTTCTCAGATGCTGCTATCGCACATAGCGAATCCGGAGGCATTCATGACTTGATGACAGGATTCAGAACTGCGCAATCATTCGATGACCAAAGCAATTTACGATTTGAATCGAGAATACAACTGGCTAACGGCGTAGTGTCTATGCCTGCTGTACATTATTGGAATAATGGGGCGATAGACAATGATATGATTCTCGAATCCATGAATATTTACACAGACAGAGGCATGGTTTCTCCTAGTTTGAACTACTTGATGGCAGAAGATAATCTGACAATCAAAGTCGACGTTGGATTCGAAAATAGTGATGCAGACGAGAAACCATTCCCGGGAGAATATGAACTTACACTAACCCGGAACGGAGAACTTCTGGCTAACACTACCGGATACGAAGGTGCCGAATGGGTAGTTGATACAAGAACGCCATTCACTAGTGGAAACATAACCTACGAACTCAGTGTCACTCCTTTAGCGGGAGGAGGAGTTGGAGATACAATCGTTCTCAACAGAACCTTCGAAATCGATCCGCTTGCACCTGTCGTAACTCACTCAAACATTCGGCATTTCGACCACCTGCAATCCTCTGCAAGTCAACAATTGCTGATCAATATCTCAGACCAGCCTGTGTTGCCAGAAGACGTCACTCTGATGCTTTGGACTGAATGGGCAAATGATTACGACGGCGATGGCTGGCCTAGCGAAGGTGAATTCATGGCTAGAACAATGTCTAATCCTGCCGATTTAGACCAAAATTACGGCCTATATCAGGCGATTATTGACGATACAGCAGCCTTCCCAGGAGAGAAAGTTGCTGGTTATGTAAACGGAGTCGACCCATCCGGACACACCCTTCTAGGTGGAGGATCTGAGTCCGCAGATAATCATCTATTCATGTATCAAATCATGAATGATGGGACTCCTGTTATCGATTCAGATGGATTTGAATGGGTCGACGACAGACGAGCTTGGCTTCATCCAGGACAAACATATGGGCTAAATGTTTCATTCACCGAATTGAATGGAATCTCAGACATTGATGTAATCGAAATATCCCTTGCTGATAACATTCCTAGTGACAAATTGACTGTTAAATGGAATTCAGATACAAGGCAATGTCACAGTGAGACTGCTCACATTATTGTTGCATCGTGTAAGGTCAACGACCTAGATGGAATCGCTCCGGGCCCATATGACAAAGATTTGGTTCTCTATCTCGAAATAGTACCTCAATGGACTATGCCTGATTTGGGAGAAACTAGGAGGGAGCCCGCAGTAATTATTCATGATAGAGCAGGAAACCAGGATATTGCGACATTCCCGCAAAATAGGTGGCGATTCTCTGCTGAAATGATGGTGACAGACGACCTCTCTCTATGGGTTGAAAGTGGCGCATTGAATGACGATGGTGCACGCGTTGCCCCAGGTTCAACACTCGAATTATCTGGCAGCGTTGTATTCGCACAAAGCATGGAAAAGCCGCAATTCGATTGCGATATTGAAGTGCGCTTAAACGGTGTTAAATCACCTACAGTGGCAATTGATGGATTGTTTACAGCATCCCTCAATGCACCGGTTTCATCCGGGCAGCACGCTATGACTTGGAGTGTTGATTGCATGCCTGAGCAGGGCATTGACATGACCAGCCCTACCGAGGCAGTGATGTGGATTTTAGTAGACGCAGTCGGTCCACAAGTTGTCGAGTTCTCATCTCCTAGGGAGTCATCAACTCTTGAGATAGGAGAGCACTTTGTTAGAGTAATTATTTCAGAAAATTATGGAATTGATGCGGATTCTGTTGAGTTGTTTTGGTGGGTTACAAGCAAAGGCCAGAACGATGCGATAATCTCTGGCTCAACACCATTGACCTTGGAAGGAAGTGAGACCACAGGTTTGCGTCTATCGTTCACAGGTATGATTGATCTTTCAGGAATGGATACGGAATTTTTGCAGGAGCAAGCTGTATTGAAAATGAGATTCGAAGGCAGGGATATCGCAGGAAATCAGTTTGAGAGAGACGGCAATAGCGAAGCTTTCCCTGCTGGTGTTTGGAATTTAATCCACTATACCCCAGATTTCTCCTTGGAGCAGAGCGGCATAGAGTTGTCGAAATCGAACTTAGAAGTCGATGAACCGACAATTGTCCAAGTTCACGTACGCAATGACGGTATGCTTGGAGGCGATGCTGAAGTGCTTGTAGAAGTTGTAGATTTGTCTGGAGCACGCACTCAATTGAGTAAGTCGTCAATATTTGTAGAAGCAGAGTCTGTCTCAACATTAGTAGTAGACTGGCGCCCAGATGCTCCGGGAATGCAAAGAATAGAAGTTACACTAAGTGAGACAACTGATAAATCAGAGTTTATCGACGTCAAACCAACTAAGGAAAGAGGATTCCTTGAGGACGCAATCGGCGCAACAAATCCATGGATACTAGGTACGACCATGACAATGACCTGCATTGGGTTATTGTTCGTACTGTCTTGGATGCGTGTCGCTACCGCAAAGCAAGGAGAATCTGAATTAGAATGGGAATTCGACGAAGAGTTCGACGAAGATTGAGTCTGTTGTGTCAAAGAGGGATAATATGACTTCAAAAATCGCCTTATTGCAAGCAAATCCTGTCGTGGGGGATATTGCTGGTAATGCAATGATGATTTGTGGTCTGGCTTCGATTGCAGCCGAAGAAGGGGCTAGTTTCGCAGTTACTACAGAACTAGCGATAAGCGGTTATCCACCGCGTGATTTGTTGATTCAATCTGATTTCGTAACCGAGTGCCATCAAGTTGCAAGTTCACTAGAAACAGAGATTCCGGTATTGGTTGGAACCCCAGTTCCTCCGGTTAACGACCGCTCACTGCCAGGAAATGGAGTGGTTAGAGCGGGCGATTCGGTAAGAGAAGTCACCCGCAAACAATTGCTACCAACTTACGATGTATTCGATGAAGCAAGATATTTCGAGGCTGATGAAAGGCCAGGTATTGCTAGAACTATTGCGGGCCTTGACATTGGAGTTACAATTTGTGAGGATGCTTGGCAGCATTGTGGAGCAACACCGAATGATTACGATAGCGACCCTATCGCTCAAATTGTTGAATGGGGCCGCCAAGGTGTTGTTTTAGATGCAACAGTGAACCTTTCCGCATCACCTTATCACGCAAACAAATCTGGAATTAGAATTGCAGTTGCACGCAGCGCAGCATCATCGCTCAACCATCCCTTCTTACTAGCAAATCAGGTAGGCGGTAATGACGATTTGTTGTTCGATGGTCGCTCAATCATTGCTTGGCCAGATGGCACAGCAGTTGTTGCACCTGCATGGACTCGAGGTGTTTTGCTAACGGACTTGTCGGACCCTAAGGGATGCACATGGATTGGTGATGGCGAAGTTACTATTCTCAAGCCAGGTGAAGAGTTGGAAGAAGACGAGAACGATTTGCTCGATGCGATCGTGATCGGCTTAGCAGATTATTGCAGAAAGAGTGGAATTTCGAAAATAGTGTTAGGTCTGTCAGGAGGAATCGATTCTGCTCTAGCAGCATGTGTGGCGAGTGCGGCAGTAGGTGCTCAAAATGTGACAGGAATTTCTATGCCTTCCAAGCATTCAAGCCAGCACAGCATCGATGATGCAAAGGCAACTGCAGAGGCATTAGGTCTCAACTTCATCATTCAACCAATTACAGATTTACATGCAGCTTCTGATTTGGCGCTCGAGGATATCTTAGAAGGCGGACATCCAGTTGCAGGTGAAAATTTGCAAGCAAGACTTCGTGGATTGATTGTAATGGCACACGCAAATGCTCACGGGGCAATGGCGATTGCTACAGGAAATAAATCAGAATTGGGTCAAGGATATTGTACACTATACGGAGATATGGCGGGAGGATATGCTCCGTTGGGCGACTTATACAAGATGGAAGTCTATGCATTAGCTAAGCAATTCAACGAGAGGATGGGAATTGAAGCGGTAACCGAATCAACCCTGACTAAACCTCCTAGCGCGGAATTGGCACCTGACCAGAAGGACGAAGATAGCTTGCCACCTTACCCTATTCTTGATGAGATTCTACGCTTACACATTGAAGATGGACTTGATGCGACTGAAATAGCAGCCGAAGGTTATGACAGTAAGACCGTGAAGGAAGTTCTGATTCGACTTGCGAAGAACGAACACAAGCGTTGGCAAATGCCGCCAGCACCACGAGTTTCCAAGCGAGCATTCGGACAGGGCTGGCGTCAACCTCTAGCTGCTCGTTACGATTGGCGTCAATGAATGATTATCCATTCCTCGCTAATCATTATTTTTTGTTTCCGCTTGCCCTTTTCACCCTTCATAGGCGTGTCACAGACTTCCTTGGATTAGAGCCTATTCCCTACAAAGTGTTCATGTGAGTGTTTCTCCAGCGTCTATTCATGGAGTTACCCGAAAGGCTCGCATCGATGTTTTCGGGCGCAGAAGGTCTCACTAGACAGAAAGCCGCTAGATTGGTGATAGATTTAGCCAAAACTGCTGGGGCTCAAGGCTTCATCGAGGTAGACCATAGTCACGTTTCAGGGGTTTCAGTGATCACTGGAGGTCACGGATTGCGAAGATTTCTCGCCGATTTGGCAGGAGAGGGTTCAGTGGCAATTCCCACCACTTTGAATTCAGCAGGTTGTGACAAGAGGAAGATGGAAGAGATGGATATTGAATATCCAGATTTCCTAGAACAACAATTCGAAATCATCACAGCTTACGAGAAATTAGGAATTGAATCAACTCTGTCTTGTACTCCCTATGATAGGGGAATTGAAGGAGAATCAGGGATTGCTTCTTGGGCTGAGTCCAATGCTGTAGCGTTCTCAAATTCATGGACAGATTTGGTTACTAATCGCGAATCAGGGTTGTCAGCACTGGCTACTGCTTTGACGGGATATGCTCCTAAATGGGGTCTGCACTTGGAAGAAAATCGAGTTCCAAACATCGTTGTAGATGTTGAATGCGAATTGTCCTCATTGGCAGATTGGTCAATCTTGGGAGATTGGATCGGTAAGCAGGTAAGGCCAGGATGGAATGTTCCATTCGGACCTATGCCGTTGATTCGAGGACTTCCTTCCTACATCAGTTTCGCATCGAAGAAAGCATTGACTGCTGCAGCTGCGAATTATGGTTGTGCAATGCTTTGGGCGGAAGGTCACACCGAATACCCTCCTTTGACAGGTGCTGAACAATCACTCGTATTCACAGAGCAGGATTTGTTCGCACGATACGATGAACTCGCGCCTAAAGGACAAGTTGACCTCATTGTAATCGGTTGCCCCCAAGCCAGCCTCGAAGAGATTCGAATAACAGCCGCTGCAGTACGCTCATACAGTGAGATGGGGCAATTAATCCCCGATGAGCGATTGTGGGTTTTCACCTCGAGGCACAATTACGAACTCGCAGAGGTAGACGGTTCAATTGGTATTCTCGAAGAAGCAGGAGCCGTAATTTTACAAGATACGTGTCCTGAAGTTACTCCCTATAATCGCAACCACTACAACCATTTGATGACAAACTCACTCAAGGCAGAGCACTATCTTACAAGTGGTCTGAACAAGATGCCAACCTCTGTTGGAACGATTCAGGATTGCGTAGGTCACGCCTTCAATCCAAGTTTGAGCGAGGGTGAAGTCACTCAACTGCAGCCCAAGGCTCAGCCTCAGCATGCTTCTGCAAAGACACATCAATCTGGAGAGTGTTCACTCATTGGTGGTGGTCTTAATTCTCAAGGCGATTGGGAAGTTGAAGGAATAGCGATGGTTACAGATGTGCCAATCACATACCTTGGTTATGTCAACAGAGACAGTGGTGTGATTGAGGAAGTTGGCCACCCCCTTGACGGTCAGGCTATCGAAGACAAGATTCTGATTTATCCAAAGGGTGCAGGCTCGACGGTTGCACCTTACGTACTGATGGGTCTAATCTACACTGGCAAGGGTCCTAGAGCTATTGTCAATCGTGATGTATGTTCCCTTACCTTACCTGCGTGCAGTCTCCTTGACATGCCTTATTCTCATGGATTCGATGAGGACCCTTGTCAAGCTGTCAACCATGGTGACAAAATCAGAGTCAGCAAAGTTGGTGACAAGGTGACACTCCAGGTGCTGGAGCGCGTAGGTGAGTAAATGCGAATTCTCGTAACAGGGGGAGCAGGTTTCCTCGGCTCGCATTTAGTAGATGCTTTGGTCGAGCGTGGCGATGAAGTAGTTGTCTTGGACGATTTGTCTAGGGGAGAGAAATCGCAAATCAATAGCGGTGCGAGATTCGTTCAAGGCGATGTACGCTTATTTTCAGATTGGGAGAAAGCGTGTGAGGGATTTGATCCAGAGGTTATTCATCACTTGGCCGCAATTAACGGTACACGCAGATTCCACAAAGAGGCGGATTTGGTAGTAGATGTCAATGTCAACGGCACTAGGATGTCACTGAAGGCAGCGAAAGAGTATGGCTCAACACTCATTTTTTACTCATCTCCTGAAGCATTCGGTGAGCAGGAAAACATGCCACTGCGAAACGATTCAACAAGCATATTCACGCCTGCACATTTGCACCAGCGCCACTCCTATGGTGCATCAAAACATATTGGTGAATTATTGTGTCAATTCGAATCCCGGAAAGGATTGGATGTGAGGATAGTGCGCCCATGCAATGTATACGGCCCTAGGCTTCGTGGAGATGACAATGGACAAGTTGTTTCCATGATGATGGAATCCAATCCGATAGTGGTCCACGGGGATGGACTACAGACAAGAAGTCTCACTTGGATTCATGATGTTACTGAGGGCCTGTTGAAAGTAAATGATGCAAGTAATCTCTCTGGAAAGGCCTTCAATCTCGGTACTAACGATGAGATTAGCATGTTGGATTTGGCAACAAAAATCGCAAACCTCAGGGGCGTTGAAATCATTCACGGTGAATCAAATCATGGAGATAGCAAGAGGAGATTGCCAGACTTGTCGATGAACAAAGAAATCGACTGGGTTGCTAAGACAGGCCTTGATGACGGTTTGTCTCAACTTCTGTGATGAGTAGCAGTATGAGACCAGTCGATTGGGCTAGGAGTCAACATGTCCATTCCATGTTGGCATAGCAAGGACAGCCCTTCTTCAGGCGGTAGGTATGATGGGACAATCATACTTTCAACTCTCAATGTAATTAGCCTAGCAACAGCACCCTCTGGTAGTGGATTATCTTCAACTAATCTGCACTTCATTACCACTACTGCTAGTGGATGAATTGGTCCATCGCTTTCAAGCAGTTCCCATTCACTACCTTCTACGGGCTTACTCGCAAGGTCGACTTCTTCTGCGGCTTTCTTAGTAGGGGCAAGGAATTGTAATTCACATTCCTTGGTTTCAATGAGGTTGAGGTAGGTGTCTCTCTGCCTACCTTCTCTGTTTTGTGATAGCGACATCACGATAAGTGGTGGAGTATTCGAAACAACAGAAATACTAGTCATCGGAGCAATATTTTCTCGTTCTTGATTTCTGGTAGATACCATGGCAAGTGGTCTCGGAGATGCAGTAGCAGTCAGCCACTTTGCACGGGTGATGTGGTCGAGTTCATCCATTTCAACCTCCATTTCTGCTGTGGAGAATTTTCGCTCAAACCAGTGGTCTAAATCACCCTTTTCAATTTCTTCGAGTGCGTATTGAGTATAGTTGCGATATGCTTTCCATTCATCGATTATATTGGAATCATCGCCCCTTTCTTCCTTTCTTTTCATCGAAGCGTCTGCATATTCAATGCATCTTCTTAGGAAATCGCATACAGATTTTTTACTCATTTGATTGCCTCCTTGATTCGTACTGCTCTAAGGTCATTAGAAATTTTGCAGGGTTCCCTGCCCACACTTCCCCACTTGGCACATCCTTTGTTACGACAGAACCTGCTGCGATTACACAACCTGTGTTTAGCCTAACTCCTGCCACTACTGTAGAGTTAGCTCCTATTACCACTTTGTCTTCAACCACAACCGGGGACCAATTGCCTCCTGATGGCGGATGGCGATCGTTTGTGAGTGTTGCATTTGGCCCAATGAATACTTCATCACCGATTACACATTCATCTGCAATGTAAACCGAGCCTTGGATTTTGCATCTTGAGCCTATGTTAACGTTCCTACCGATGTGAGATAATGCGCCAATGTTTGTG
>JAKURJ010000020.1:0-5903 GCA_022452125.1 Candidatus Poseidoniaceae archaeon | reverse complement strand
CCCGGACCACTAGAATCGCTTGCAATCTTGCAAGGTAGCCAACCAGTTGCGCCATGTGGCAACCCGACCTTTTGGGCGTTGAGATCACTCATCTAATCCCAACTCTCGCATAAGCATAGAGACATGGCCCTTTGCTTTCACATTGTAGCGAGCGAAAATCAGATTACCGTCTTCGCCAACTACGAAAGTTGATCTTGCACAACCCATGTATTCCTTGCCGTAATTTTTCTTCATTCTCCATGTACCAAATGCTTCGTGAATAGCTCCATCTTCATCCATTAGCAATGGGAAATTTAACTCCTGCTTGTCGATGAAATTCTCGTGGCTCTTTACTGAATCTTTGGATACGCCAAAGACCTTGAATCCAAGCGAGGCTAATCTGGCCATGTCATCTCTGAAGTCACATGCTTGAACTGTGCAACCTGGTGTGGAATCTCTTGGATAGAAGTACAGGATGACCTTATTTCCAGATGAAATCAAATCTGTTAGATTATGCCTTTCTCCCTTTGAATCAAGTGCGTCAAACAGCGGTGATTTGTCTCCGGTTTCGAGTGTTATTGCTTCTGCCATGGCGACGCCAGAAAGTGATAGCAAATCAAGGCTTTCATTGGCTGTTTTTTCAATATCGTGCAACTATGTAGCCCTTTTATGCAGTATGAATAATATTGCATTCATAACGCATCAAATCAGGTACTGCGAGCGATTGTCTTATAATCCGCCCGGTTCTAACACACTGCCATGGCAGCCGGACGTATGTCAAGGAGATGTCGCAAGTTCATGCGACAAATCCACAAGGCTACCACTCGGTATGCTTTGCAGGAAATCGCTTCCAATATCCAAAGCGACCTCGACAGAAGAAATCTTTCTTACGAAGAGGCGCTAAATTTAGGAAACATTCTGCAGGATAGGGCTGACACTTTGCCAGGCGATGAGATTGTCTACGCAGTTTCAGACCGTGATTCATACAGGCGAACGCTCGAACTTTATCTCAAGGACGGTGTCTTAACACAGGCAGAACAACTTCTGCTTTGGGAAGAGCGAAGGAGGCTAGGTATTGGCGACCAAGTTCACAATCAACTCATGGAGCAATTGTTGGCTGTTTGGACTCGTCAAGGAAAATCGGTTCAGATTCATGCGTTTAGAGGAGGTATGACAGATGTCTAATCGTAAAGTTGCATTCTCAATGCTTCTTCTCCTCTTGGTGCAGGTTGTAGTTCCAATCATTCCTGCCGATGCAACGTCAGGAAGAAGCTCCCCCGATTTCAATGTCTCAGTGATGACCTTCTCTTCTGGCGGCTCAATAGACGATGCAGGGCAAATCAAACTCGCACCTGGTGATCACATTCTCCGAGTTGTCGTCACCAATAACGGCGCAGGGGCAGGTTCAGCAGTACTGAATATTGTTCACCGAGCATCAGCATCCTCTGGCGAAACTCCTGTGACCTCAATCGATTTGGGGACCATTGGAGGCGCATCCTCCTCGAATCCGGTCTTGATTAACTGGACAGCATCTTCTGGCGATGGACAGACTCTTTACGCTAGAGTTGTTTCTGTAGCAGACACAGATACTTCGAACAATGAGCGTCCAATTGACTTCGATGTTACCATGTATCACGAGGGAACGGTTCTAGGGCACAATGTGCCGGGGCCAACTCCAGGATTTACTGATTTGAGGCTAAACCACTCTGTACATTCTTACACCGCTACCGTCAGGAATGACGGAGTAATGGATTTGTCAGCTGTTTACGAATTGAACTTCACCGACAATTCGAATCCAAGTAACCAAGTTTCCTACTGGTCAAACACTCAAATCTTAGCACCAGGAAGTTTGCTTTACCCATCTAGTGGCTCGCCACTCTCGGTCTCATTTGATTCGACCTCGATGATGGGTTCTTGGACGATGGCATCTAAGGTTTACTTCAATGGAACCATGTGGACAAACATGATTGTTGCAGATGTAATCGTTGTTACATTCTCAGATTTCATTGTAGATTTGTCTACTCCAGGAGATAGGGCAATTGAACCAGGCGCTACTACTACGCTTACTTGGATTGTATCAAACATCGGAAACACGGACACCCTTACAATTGAATTGGGCTCGGATCTTGGATGGCATGACAACGGTCAGAACGGAAACGTCATCAGCATAAATGCTGGTGAATCTACATCAATAGTTGTGCCAGTGACGGTGCCTGCTAACGCAGTAAAGCCTACTCTAGAGAATGTCTACCTGAATTTGACAAGCAATTCTGCGTCCCCATACACTGCCAGAAGCGTAGCCCACGTCATGGTCGGCGACCAATATCAAGCGGAAGTGGTAGGTCCTAGCGGGCCAGTCACTGTTACTCCCGCACAGACATCCTCGCTTCTGTTTACAATAACAAATAGCGGAAACGTACCTGCTGCGTTTGATGTCACGGCTGGCTTATCTGCTGCAGCTGATAATTGGCAGGTACAAGCATCTGCAACTAGGACGGATGTGATTCCGGTTGGAGCAAATGTTTCGGTTTCCGTGCAGGTCACACCTGCTCCTATCTCCTCTCCACTTGACCCGGGGGAGAGAAACGCAGCAGGAGATAGCCTGTATGCTTGGCTATCAGCAACTCCGGTGGATGGCGGTATTCCTGCAATCAACTCGACACAACTAGTGATTAGAGCCGTTATCGCAGTTGACCCAGGTCCAGAGACAGACCAAATTATTCTGACTCAACAGGACATTATTGAAGCAAACGGGACTGGAGGAATTGATCGAATTCTATCTCTTTCTGTCGAAGTTAGACACAACCTTGGAGGTACAGTGACTGGAGGCGTAGACGCCAACATTACAACATCCTCTGCTCTATTCACACCAGTAAATACTGGAGGCAACAACGAGGCTGCAAGATGGATTACCAATGTGACCCCTAATTCCGTATCTGGCCTAGAAGTCGGAGAAATTTTCCAATCTTGGCTCGCAATAGACGGTCCGGGAGATGAACTTCCGCTCGCTGGAGAGTTAGTTATTCCAGTTACAGCAACTCCAATCTTGACGGCGAGTCAGCAAGCAAACGGTGTGCTAGCTAGTAGCGTCACAAGAAACATCACTATTGTAGTTCCAAGTGTTATCGATGGAGAAATCATAACTGGAGAACCACTTGATGCAGACGTAGGTAATCTAACCAACTTCACAATCAAGTTGGCAAACTCAGGAAACGACCTATCATCCTACAGGCTAGTAATCGAAGATGACCTTCCTGACCTATGGTCTGCAAGTATCGAAACCTCTGACCAAAATAACCCATCAATTGTTGCTAATCTGTCTCCTTCAATGGCAGACCATCCAATTACAGGGAATGCTCACATTTCCAACGTTACTCTCAAAGTCACTACCGATCCACAGGCTCCTGCAGATACACTACAACCACTTACCATCAGAGTAGAAGACAGAGATACAGGAGAAATTCTTTCACTAAATACGCTACTGATTAGAGTTGAAGAATCGATTAACTTTGAACTTCAACCTACCAATCATACTGTGGAATTGTCCCCATATGAAAACCCGCTAACTCGTGTCTACATCAACAATACAGGTAACGTAGCTACAACATTCCTAGTATGGCTAGATAATTCACAATCTAACGATGTCGACTTTTCCCTAGAATCGCCAACAGAAGTAATTGTTGCTCCAGGATATACGGATTCGGTCAAGATTAGACTAACTCCCGACCTAGAAGCAAGTGCTGATGAATTACACATGACCACACTTTGGGTTGAAGCAGTAGGCGGAATGAATTTGTCAGCAAGCATTGTTGCGAACATGTCTGCTGACCATCACCTTGAGATTGATGTGCAAGATTTGATCTCTGTGACACCAGGTGTCAATCAAACAATCGATGTGGAATTTACCAACAAAGGAAACCTGCAAGAATTCCTCAACGTCACTGCAGTTATTGAGGGTGGCTGGGAATCCAGTTGGGTCGAAAACCAGATGGTTCTGCCGATCAATGGCAGCCTTGAGAATGATTTGACAATCGTAGTGCCTGCATTAGGAGGCGATTTCTCACTAGCCAACGGCGACATTCACAATGTCACAATTTCTCTCTACCACACAAATGATGGAGACTTCCTCTTCTCTAGGACCATCAAGTTGGAAGTCGCTCCACTATTCTTAGTCGAGTTTGAAGACTGGCCAACTGAAGTGAATTATCACAGGCAATGGGTCAGAGATTGGAAGGTAACTATCACCAATGTTGGAAACAAGGATGTCACAGCAGACTTGCAATACGATGTCCTTCGTGCAGGATTAGAAATCAACTCTCTGGCATGGGAAGTATCTCAGCCTGCGCCAACCTCGATGTTCTTACCTGTCGGACAATCTAGAGAACTTTCTTTCTCGGTAGAAGCTAAAGAATTCGAGCCCGACCTCTATTTGGAGGCATTGCTACGACTAACCTTGACTCCTGATGACTCAGAAGTTAATGGCTCAGCAATAGCGGAAACTGCACTGAAAATGTCGAGAATGTTCGCATACAAGGATTATCAACTCAGCCTTCCTCCTAAAGATAATTCTAATCTAACTGAGGAGGTAATTTGGTCACACATTCCAGGACTTGCTGGAGAAACTCCTGTTGAGTACATGATTGAGTTGTGTGATGCACAAAGAAGAGTCAATTTGACTCAGCTAAATCTTGATCCTGAAGATTTTGAGTGGGCGTTTGCTCTAGAAGTAGGCGGTGAAAATCAGGAACTGAACTTGGGCAATGATTGTGATGGCCTTTCTCATTCAGTGATTTCTCTGCCAGCAAGGCCAGCATGGGAAACCAACAATCCATTGGTTGTGATTATTGACACTCCAAATCTCCCGTACATCTTGAAGAACGATGGTTATGATTTAACATTCAGGCTGTACCATCCTAACGAGCATAATGGCTTTACAGAATATACAGAAGAGACATTCTCATTTTACTTCGCACAGAAGGCTTCTCTTAACATCGCCAATTTCAAGTTCGATGATGATGAAATGCAAGAAGGCTCAGTTTCAACAATTTCTGCAACAGTTGGCAACATCGGAACCTCGATAGCAATTGGAGTAACCTCAACTTTAACCTGCGAAGGCGTTGAAGTTCTTGACCCAGTAATTGACCATGGAATGATGGTTGCAAGTGAAACCCGTAACGTGCAGTGGGAAGTCGAAAGCGACCACCTTGATTGGTGGTCACAATCTACTGAAGTTTCATGTGAACTGCAAATGAATGGAATCGCATGGAATGGGACTCCTCTAGCGTCTAGCACCGTAACTCGTGATACTACAGTCAACTCTTGGTCTCCAGGGGTCACGATTTCATTTATTGCAGTCCTTGTGCTGCTAGGTGCATCTGTAGTCCTACTTAGGTTGGTCGGCCAAAATGACAAGTTCCGCCTCGCAGCAATCTATTCTGGAGTCCTTGCACTTGGATTTGCCTTCCACCTAATGGGCCTTGTTTCAAGCGATTGGGGCTGACCTGCAATCCTGCTCATCGCAGCGTTATGGGTGTGGGTAATGACGTGGAAGTCAACAGTAGAGTTCCAATTAATTCACGAAGATTATCAGCGTGCTAGAAAGGGTATTAGTACCCTTTACAGCGACCACTTCGACGTTCTATCTAATTCGAAACGCCAGCTATCGATTATCCTTGCAATGCCGATATTAGGTATGATCGGTGTTATCCTAGGTTTCCCACCACAAATGAATCCTGACTCAACAAACATGTTCTCATTAGTTACGTACTTGATTGTCGTAGTATTTGGAGTGACCTTCCTGATTTGGTACGCAAACAGAATGTACGGTTCACTCTACGGCAGATTAACAGAAGTCGAAGTGCAAGCCAGCCGTATCGAGAGAGATTTGGGCGACCCTGCTAGGTTGCTGACTGAACTGGCAAGCG
>JAKURJ010000002.1 GCA_022452125.1 Candidatus Poseidoniaceae archaeon | reverse complement strand
GTTAGGTCGCTCATTACTTGTTCATTAGCCAGAGTATCGATGTGGAAATCACGATATTTTTGCCTAAACATGAACAACTGAGCGCCAATACTGCCATCAGTGATTCCAGGGATACATACAGGGATTTTGTTCTTGTAAGCCCAATATATCAAAGAATCAGGGGTTCCGATTCTCTTGCCAAGTTCCCAAACTAAGTGGATTGAACCGAATCCGACCCATGCATCAGCTCCTTCTTTACCAGTTTCAGATAGGCCGGCATTTCTGATATCTTCGAGCACTGGAAGGACCACTGCTTCTATAATTTCACCATAACTAGCGTTTGGAACGATTACATTACCTAGTCGCATCAATTCATGCTCCCCCAACTCAATGTCATCTAACTCGAACGCGCCGTGATAGTAGTGCTTGTACGCTCTAGCAATATCGTGGTCAAGCATTCCACATGTTGTTGACACTACGTTGAACATTTTTCGCTTTACAGCTTCAACAAAGAATCCCCTTGTCCCGGTGGCACACAGGCATGCAGGGAAAGAAAGCCAATTAGTGACTTTGCTTGCATCGCCATCAACTTCGTCAATCTCTGCCTTCATGTCTTTGAGAATGTCTCTAGCATAGGCAAGTTTGGTTGCTGTGAAACCACCGGCTGTTGCCATCTGGTCGATAAGTGAAGAAGCATCTCCTAATGATGCAAAATCGTAGTCTTTGACCGGCTCGTCAAATGACTCAGGGTCGATTGCCATAACCAGTGGGCGAGGCTTTCGCATATGAACCTCATGACGGTTTCATGACGACTCCAAGTCGCGTATTTTGTCTCGCAACATAGCCGCTCTTTCGAAGTCTAATTCTAGCGCAGCTTGGTTCATCATTTCCTTTAATTCTTCAATTGAATAATTTAATTCTTCAATTGGTTGTGAAATGTTGCTAGTTACCGAATCTGAGCGTGCCCATTGGCCTGCTCCAACTCTCAAATTGCTGGCCCAATCTCCACCTTTGCGACCACCTTTGGAACCAACTAATCTCTTGCCGCCGGCAGTTCCAGCGATTAGGTCATCAATGTCGCTACCCATCTGTGGAAGTGCCTTCTTGATGGTTGCAGGAGTGATTCCGAATTTTTCATTGTGAGCCATTTGTCTGTCCCTTCTCTCCAATGTTTGTTTTATCGAAGCAGTCATCGGTGGACTCATTGTATCCGCCTACAAAATCACCTTGCCATTGGAATTTCTAGCAGCTCTTCCAATCGTCTGTAACAGGCTTCTTTCATTTCGAAGGAACCCTTGGCGGTCTGCATCAAAAATCGCAACAAGGCTGACTTCAGGAATATCTAATCCTTCTCTCAGCAAGTTAATTCCTACAATTGCATCGATGTGGCCGATTCTTAGAGCATTTAGAATTTCAGTTCTCTCGATAGTGTCGATCTCTGAATGAAGATGGTGCGCCTTGATTCCCATTTTATTGAGGTAGTGCGCTACTTCTTCTGCAAACTTGATTGTAAGTACAGTCACCAATGTCCTCTCGCCATTTTCTATTCGAGCGTTGATTTCAGATAGGAGGTCAGCAACTTGCCCTTCAGTCCCTCTAACTTCAATCGAAGGGTCGAGCAATCCAGTTGGTCGTATTTCCATACGAGGAATGTGTTCAATCATTTGCAGCATGTCATACATGCTTTCAGAGTCAGGATGCTTTTTCGAGTATTCTGGCTCTTCAACTCCTCCGCCACCTGATACGTGTCTGAGGCCGATTGGAGCATCCTGCTCAGTAACTTCACACAGATGCAATAATTCTCGCTCTCCAGGGGTAGCGCTGACGTACAGCATTTGAGGGACTAGGTTTTGAAACTCTTTCAATTTCAGTGGGCGGTTATCTGCAGCTGACGGTAATCTAAATCCGTGCTCGATTAGATTCAATTTCCTACTACGGTCTCCGGCGTACATGCCTCCAACTTGTGGTAAAGTCACGTGCGACTCATCCATGATGACAAGGAATTTTTTGGGGTCTCCGTGGAATTGTTTTGCTGCAGCGGCAAAGAAGTCGAGCAAACAGTAAGGCCGCTCGCCATGCGTTCTTCCATCAAAGTGCATTGAATAATTTTCAACGGCGGTGCAGTGGCCTACTTCCCTCAACATCTCTAAATCGTATTGAGTGCGTTGTTGAAGTCTATGTGCCTCGATATCTTTGCCTTCACTCTTTAGTTCAGCAAATCTACCATCTAATTCGGTTTCAATATTCTCGAGAGCTTCTTCAAATCTTTCTGGAGAGACCATGAAGAACTCCTTGGGGTGGATCCATGCTTCATCCAATTCGTCTAGAATCTCCCAAGATACAGGGTCGCAAATCTGTATATGTTCAACTCCATCGAATCCAAATCTGACCCTCAATGGGTCGTCACGGCTCGGCATCCAAACATCGAGGTTCTCGCCACGCAGACGAACTTGTCCTCTTTCCAAATCCGTATTTGTTCTTTCATACTGGAGCGCTACTAGCTCTCGAACCAAGTCAATTGGCTCGATTGCCTGATCAACGTGAATTCGACAATGGTAGGATAGGAAGGTCTCAGGGGCGTTAAGGCCGTATATGCAAGATACCGATGAAACGACAACACAATCAGGTCTGCTCACTAGACTTGCAACGGTTGCGAATCTTTCTTGCTCTATTCTCTCATTGATTGACAGTTCTTTGTCGATGTACAAATCTCTCTTTGGAAGATAGGCTTCAGGCTGATAGTAGTCATAGTGAGATACGAAATATTCGATGCCATTTTCTGGGAATAAACCATCCATCTCTTGGTAGAGTTTGCGGGCTAGAGTTTTGTTGTGGCTAATGATGAGTGTTGGGATGTTCAACCTCTCAATTATGTTAGCCATTGCGAAGGTTTTTCCTGAACCTGTGACGCCTAAAAGCACGCATCTTTCCTGTTTATTTTCCAATTGAGAAATTAATTTTTCAATTGCTTTTTCTTGGTCCCCTGCTGTGCCGTGTTCGGAGTGAATTTTGAAGCGGGATGCCTCTGGCGAAAGCGTGTCTTTCACCGCCCCTTCCAGGGCCTTCGATATGTCGAAGGGGTCACTCATTCTCTCACTTCCTAAGGTAGGTATAATCCGCCATTGACATGAATTACGGCACCGGTGATGTAGGAAGATTTCTCGCCTACCAAAAACGACACGACTCCTGCAATATCTTCGGGAGTTCCGATTCTTTTCAGTGGAACTTCCTCTTCCCGACTAGCTCTTTTTTCTGGACTATCTCCTGCCAAAATGTCAGTGTCCACAAACCCAGGCGCGATGACATTTACCCTCTTTCCTTCAGGTGCAAGTGACTGGGCAAGGGAGCGTGCCCAAATTGAAAGGGCTGCTTTAGATGCTGAATAGTCCGCACCATGCGGCGATCCTCTGGTGCCTAATTGGCTTCCGATAACACAGATTCTAGCTTCTGTGGAAAGATGTGGTTTGACTGCATCCCATACTAGGAATGCTCCTTCAAAGTTGGTTGACATAGTTCTTCGCAAATGGTCTAGGTCCAGTTTCTTAGCATCTATTCTGTCATATCTTCCGTGGTTCAATACTAGTACATCGATACCTTCGATTACCCAGGGATGGGTTGCCAACAGCGCCACTTCTCTAGCATCTGTAACATCACAATTGGCAGCAACAGCATCGATTCCAGAATTGCGGATGTCGTCAACAACCATTTCTGCGGGCTTGGAAGAATTACAGTACGTCAGTAAAACTCTGTAACCATCTTCGGCCAATTTTTTGGAAATTGCAGCGCCAATTCCTCGGCCTCCTCCGGTCACAAGTGCGGTGCGCATGGAATCCCTAAGAGGAGATATTCAATAACTCACTGGAGGAATTGTGCAAGTTGTGGAGGTTGCCAACCTTCTGGTTTTAGCACCTTTCCATCTTCTCTTCGCAGTACTTTCCCATCAACCAATTTCGCCATGTTTGAGCGATGAACTTCATTGAAAGCATCGTCATAGATGTCTTGCATTCCATGATTGATGATTGTTCCTGCCAAGATGTATCCGATGTCCGCTAGTGCATCGAGAACTTCTACCAAGTCTCCTGCTCTAGCTGCTTCTGCATATTCTTGAACTTCTTCCGTTAGTAGTTTGATTCTCAACTCAATTAACTCATCAGGTCCAAGTCCTGGTTTGTCTAATTTTGGAATTTCGAATGCGTTATTGAATTCTAGCAAGGACTTCACTATTGGATTCATGGCCTAAGGGGAGTCTTGCCACTCTATGAAAGTTGCATTGCAGCAAGTAGAATCCATCCTGTGGATACATGTGCTCGGAACCACCAATTTTGGAATTGGGAACCAGATGCGACTAGAACGCTCACAACCAGCACTAGGGAAATCAGAGTTCCACTAGGTGAAACAATAGAGAATGCAGCGGCCCATATTGGAATTGACACCAGCATTACTGCCATGGTTGTTGGCGGTTGGAATCTAGCAGGAAACGATTTCACTCCGGTTTTTTTGTCACTTTCGATATCCATTTGTGCATAACCCAAGTCAAATGCTGCAATCCAAATCATTACTCCGATTGAAACGATTAGCAAATCAGGGTACCAAGAGTTCGAAGAGATCTCTCCGGTAATTGCTACCCAGGCGCCTGCAGGGGCTAAGGCTAGACACCCTCCGAGCCACCAATGACAAAGCCAAGTGAATCGCTTGAGATATGGATAGACAACAAAAGCGAGTACAGGGATTGGAGAGAGGTACAGGCACAGAGGGTTCAACATCGCAGCGCCTCCAACTAGCATGGCCAAGAAAATCCCGCACAGTATCCATGCTGTCTGCATAGACATGCTTCCAGAAGCGAGATGTCTGTTTGCTGTACGTGGGTTCTCTGCATCGATATCTCTATCGATAATTCTGTTAAGGCCCATGGCTAACCCTCTGGCTCCAACTGCTGCAATCAATATCCAGAAGTATTGCAAGTAAGTTGGGTCACCAGCCATCAGGGCTCCGATGAACACGAATGGGAGACTGAATAATGTATGTTCGATTTTTACGAAGGATGCAATTTGCTTCAGGTCCATTCACATCACCAAGTTGTCAGGCCAAGGTGGTAAATCGAACCGTTCAATCGCATCTAAAGTTTCAGGGTCATGCATAGTAATTGCAGGCCATCTTCGAACAGGAGTTGGTCCTTCGAGCGAAGGAATTGGTGTGGTCGCATCCCAGAATATTCTGCCATTTTCTACTATGAAATCGCGCTCCACAGCAAAGCGTGAAGTTAGCTGCCATAGCAACCTTCTCATCGCTCCTTCACCGTGAAGATTCATATCATTGTCAGTTACAAATAACCATCTTAATTCATTTTTAGAGTCCAATTGCCAAATTGATTTTCTCAATTGAGAAATCTTCTCTCTTTGGGCCTTAGCATCGTCCTCATTTGGCCATTGCATTCCGGTTCTTGGATCTGGTCTTCCTTCGATGTCAACTGTTACAACTAACATCGAATTTCTCAGCAAGAGGCAGTCCTCAACATCTTCTAATTCCGAGATTTGTTTCAACAGAGATTCACTAATTCCTGGCGCATCTTCTTCCCCTCTTCTCCATGCAGGACATTCTTCAATCGGAGACCCTTCCAATGGCTTTCCACTTCTTGGGTCAGCAGGGACAAGTTTTGTTGCATCAATGATTACTTTCGAATGCACATTTTCGTAAGTGGAAGCAGGTTCTAGAGAGTCACTAACTATTCCTTCGATTATGGTGATATCAGTCTCAGGGTCGACTCGGTTGTTTAGCACATCTAACAAGGCATCCAAATCACTGGGATTTTCATCTGTAGCGATTAGGATTTTCAAAAACATCATTTGTCCAGCACCTAGCAAACCAAGACATGTTTTCCTAGCTTGCCTTGGGTATCGTTGCTTACTCTTGACGATGGCAAGGTTGTGGAAACCAGTCTCAAGTGGTAAGTGTAAATCCAGTACATCTCTGTGCTGGAAAGATAGAATCGGCCTGAATTGCTTTCCAATAGCTTCTCCTAGATATCCATCTTCCATAGGAGGTTGGCCTACGATCGTCGCTGGCAAAATTGCATTTTTCCTTCTGGTTACTGCAGTAACATTCAGAACAGGGTACTGGCCAGTCAGGGAGTAGAATCCAAAGTGGTCTCCGAATGGGCCTTCAGTTCTAGTTTGAGTTGCATCAACCCATCCCTCGATTACTATATCAGCATCAGCAGGAACTAGGAGGTCTTGAGTTAGTGCTTTGGTTATTCTTAGGCGTCTTTTACCTAGGAATCCCGCAAACATGTATTCTTCCAAATTATCAGGTAGGGGGGCAATCGCTGAGAAAATCAATTCTGGGGGGCCGCCGATACAAATCGCAACTGGCATTTTTCCATCCGGCCAAGCCGCAGCATGGTCTGCACCATGCTTGTGAATTTGCCAATGTAGGCCGACTTCTTTTGGACCGAACACTTGACCTCTGTACATTCCTAGGTTGTGCTCTCCCGAGTGCGGGTCTTTGGTAACGACTAGAGGAAGTGTGATGTATCTTCCACCATCCATTGGCCATGTCTTTGGAATTGGTAATTGTGTGACATCTAGGTCCATTTTTACTCTTTGACAAGATCCTCTCCAGACCTTCTTTGGGGGTAGCGACATTGCATCTCTCAATAGTGGGAGTCCAGTCCAAGGTTTCTTCATTATTCCACCAATATCTGGTTTCATTAAAGCGACCAATCTTTCACCGACTTCAGTTGGATGTGATGCGCCCAGTGCTCTCTGAGTTCTGTCATGTGACCCAAATAGGTTCATTGCAAGCGGAATCTCGCTGATTTCTCCGTTAGGGAGTCTTGGTTTCTCAAACAGAACAGCCGACCCGTTGTTCTTTACCAGCCGATCCGCAATTGCTCCGGCCTCTAATTCTACATCTACAGGCTCTGTTATGCGAATCAGCTCGCCCCGCTTCTCAAGGTGGGCGACCCAGCGCGTAGAATTTCTCCAGGCCATGGTACCGCTAGGAGAACTTCTTCATGAATACTTGTTCTGTGCCGACTCATTGAAGTCCCGCCTCCCCTTCGGGGAGGCATGGCGAGTTGCGATGTACTGGTTATCGGTGCCGGCCCAGGCGGCGGTTCTGCTGCACTGCATTCTGCGCGTGCAGGTCTCAGCACCATGATTGTCGAGGCAGACCCGGAGGTCGGAGTTCCTGTGCACTGTGGAGAATGCTTGTCGCAGATGGCTGTTGACAATCTAGATCTCGATTTGCCAGAGGATGTCGTTGCACTTGATTGTAAGGGCATTCGCGTTATCTTTCCAGACGGAACTGCGAAGTTGTTGACCGAGAAAGGGTACGTCCTTGAGAAGCATAAATTCGAACAATGGTTGTGCGATGAAGCAGTCAAGAAAGGAGCGAGCTTACACCTCTCACACAGGGTAACTTCTATGGAAAGAATTTACAATAGCAAAAATGAATTTGTCAATTGGAAAATTGAAGGTCGTGGAGACGAATTTCCGATAGAATGTAAGGCAGTAATTGACGCCTCAGGGGTTGCTGGAGCAGCAACAAAATTACTCGATATGGGGACCGAAGTGGAGGTCATTGCAGGCTTCCAATATGAGATGACAGAAGTGGATAATGACGGCTATCTTGATTTCTACTTGTGGCCTGAATATTCTCCACATGGGTACGTCTGGATGATTCCGAAAAAAGGCGGAAGAGCAAATGTAGGTCTTGTCACTACAGACAAAAAAGGCGCAATCAAATATCTTGACAAATTTGTTGAAGATACCTATCTAAACGGAAAGGGAATTCAAAACCCAGAATGGAGGAAGCCTGGAGTCAAACCTCGCCCATTTGGAGGCACCATACCAATTTCAGGGCCGAGGGAAATCACCACAGGAGACGGACTAATCTTGGTAGGAGATGCGGCAGGCTTCACATCTCCATTATTCGAAGGTGGTTCACACCTAGCATTGTGGTCAGGCAGAGAGGCGGCTCAAACCATTGCAGCAGCGATTTCTGAAGGAGATTTATCAGATGCAAAAATGCAGAGATATGTCAAAGCGTGGAAGAAGCGATTCCCGCCATATCACAAGATTTTGAAGGGAAAAACATCCCTATATGATTTGAGCGATGATGAGTTATCAAACATGGCAAGATGTTTGCCAGAGGAGTTGGGCTCAATGTCGGTACTTGACAAATTGTGGATTGGATTGAAAATATTGGTCCGTCACCCGTTTTTGTACACTAAAGGTGTGATTAGTGTGCTACTTTCATTTGGTTATTCGAGAGCGAAGCATTTCGGATGGTGAGTACATGGAATCTTTGCTGATGCCATTCGCTGTATTCGTTGCAGCTTGGGTGACATTTCGGCCAGATCCAAAGTTGACATGGATTCTAGGTTTGCCATTTTTCCTATTGGCGTTCATGTTCACAATGAATTACGATACGATTCATCTCGTTGCTTGGTATGGCGGAGAAGAGTTACCTCTCAAGTACAGATTCGCGGCCACATGGGCTGCAAGAGAGGGACCAATTTTGCTCTGGGTAGCATGGATGGCTCTCTTGTCAATCGTTTGGAGGAATCCATTGAAATCAGAATGTGAAGATAGGCACCTACTCCGTCTAAGACTGATGAATGGGTTTGCATTAACTCTCTTACTGGTTGCATGGATACTGCAACCCTTCAAGCCAGCAGAAGGCCGTGGACCAGGCCTCAATGAGTTATTGCAGACAGATTTGATGGTGATTCATCCTCCTCTCATATTCCTGGCATACTCCTTGTGCATCACGCTTGCATGTATTGCGGTATCAGCCATTTTGACAAATTACAAAGGAATCAAAGACGATTTGATCCAAGTCGCTAGACCTGCATTCTTCTTTGCAACGTTGGGAATTGGCTTAGGAGGCCTGTGGGCTTACCTGATTCTAGATTGGGGAGGATATTGGGCTTGGGATCCTGTAGAAACCGGCTCGCTGTTACCATGGATTTGTTTGGGCATGCTGCTGCATCTAAGAACACGGCCGGGCAAGACATCGGACCACATGTGGGCTGGTGTGGCAATGGCTTGTGGCGCACTCGCACTATTCGCGACTATGGTAACTAGAGCAGGTGGAGTTTGGGCAGTTAGTGTCCACACATTCGTTGTGAACTCAGCAGGCTCACCGCCGGGGGATGTCTTCGGAAGAATCATGGTTCTGTTGTCAGATGCTAGCGGAATAGAAGTCGTGGTTTATTTCCTTGGAATACTGCAATTGCTAGGAATATTCCTCGCCTCAAGACTCGGTTTTGAGTTCTCAAAATACTGGTTGGCTTTGCTACCTGTTGTGGCGATAATCGGTATAATCGGTGGCGGTGATGTGCTAGATGGGTTCCCTCCTACCCTTGTGGTCATTTTGGGATTAGGTCCATTCGTGGAATCTGGCATCAGGTCATTGCCTGAAGGACACGATTGGAAATGGTTCGCTTTACCAGGAATTATGGTTGTTTTGCGATTCATTCACGGTATGGTTTTGTTCGAATTACTATCGTTGCTTTTCGCATTCGGGCTAATCTTCGAAAAAGACCGATTCAAGGCATGGGGATGGGCTAGCGCAGGTGTGATGCTATTCTTGTCTGCATCATGGTCTGGAATGTTAGACATCACGATATGTGCCATAGGCATGACTGCATTTGTTGCACCTTGGTTCTTCGCTGAGGAAAATAAGGAATCTAAATTCTCATTCATGGATAGAAGCACTCAGCAAAGGTTGGTATTATGGGCGCCTGTTGTAGTTGTAGGATTGTATCTAATTTTGACATTGGTAATATTGATTTCAAGCATCGATTCAATTCAATTTGCAGCACACGAATTGTATGGAGCACCATTCCTAGCAGCAATCATGCTTTCATTCACTGCTTGGAGCATAAGGGATAGGCCACAGAGAGTGTTCTATCTCATGGCTTCAACTCCATTGATTCTAGTTCTAGCTTGGTTGTTTGGAGATTCTTTAGGATACGATTCAAAGGATATCCTTGGCGCATCATTGAATCGAGGTCAAATCGGTATTGTTGTTTTGATTCCCGCTCTTCTAGCATTACCTGCTACAATTTCTCTAGCGAAGGAAAACTACGGTAAACGTGAGATACCATTTTTCGCTCATCTAATCCATTTGGGATTGGTTCTGTTAGTGATTGGGCATGTCATGAGTACAACTATTATCGATAGAGGTACGTTTTCTCACACCGTAACCATGATCAAGGATGAAAGAGTTGAATGGGAAGGTTACGAGTTCGAATTTACAGAGGTAGTAACTCAAACCGATGGGCTCGAGGTTGGAGATGGATATCTTGGAGCAGTAATCAATGTCTATGAAGATGGAGAATTAATCGAAACTGTAGAGCCTGGAGTGCTCAGATTCGATACCCGCTCGCGTTCAGAAGTCGACCGTGTAAGTATGTGGCATGGGGACTTGGTTTTGATAATGGACGGAACTCAAGCACGTTCATTGATGGAAGGCAGTGACCTGGTTAGAATAATGGTTTACGATTTGCCAGGAATCCACCTTGTGTGGGGTGGATGGGCGTTGATGCTGTTGTCAAGTCTCGCCATTTGGATGCCCCGAAGTGACCCAACTGATTGAAATAGGGATGGTTGGTCGCCGAAATGCCCCCGTAGGGGGCGATAGGTGAATAACCATGGAAGAAGGAACCATTGTCCACGTCGATTACGACCTGTATAACGCAGACTCCGGCGATTTGATTGAAACTACTAGAGAAGAAGTCGCAAAGGAGCATGATATGCACCAAGAGGGTAGAACCTACACACCTCTGGTCTGTGTAGTTGGTGCAGGAAATCTGATTTCTGGATTCGAAGACAGCCTTTTGGAAGCTGAAGCAGACAAGGATATCTCTCTGGAGATTGCACCTGCGGATGCTTATGGAGAGAAGGACCCGGAACAAATCGAAACCATCTCGATTGACAAACTACTACGCCACGTACGTGACCCTAAGTCCCTATACATCGGAGGTCCAGTAACTGTTGAAGGCCGTCAAGGAATCCTTTCCTACCTAGCAGCAGGACGTGCTAGAATCGATTACAACCACCCTATGGCTGGTCGCACTCTGAAGTACGATTACAAGATCGTCAAGGTTATCGAAGGTAAGGAAGAGAAAGTTGCGGCACTTCTTGAGGCAAACACCGGTCAAGAAGGGTTCGAGGTCTCATTCGATGGAGACGACATTTCAATCGTCGTCCCTCAAACAATGCTATTCGACCCTAATGCAGCAATGCAGAAGTTCCGCTTGGTTACTGTTCTACGTGATGCAGTTGAAGCAGGTAAGGTTTCATTCGTCGAAGTTCACGAACCTCGTGTCGCTGCTGAAGACGACGACGACCACGGCGAAGAAGAGTGATTTAGCGCAATTCTCATCACCTGTGACGGCGTGAGACAACTATGGAAGACACAGAATTCTCAAATGGAGAGAGGATTCTACTTTCCTTATTCGGTCTGATTTCTCTTGTTCTCGTTGGTGGACTAATTTTTGCTCCAGAATTATTCTGGGATGATTTTGTCAAAGTCTACATCTGGGACCCAATTGCGAAGGATGCTGGAACAACCGGGGATGCAGGTTATTCTGAAGTGAATACGATTGTATATATTCTGACAATGATTGCTGCAGTCATTGCATTCCAAGCATTGTTCAGAAAGTGGCAATTGCCTGTTGATGACCGCATGGTCTGGGCTCTAATCGCATGGGTCGCTCTAGCTCCGGTATTCAGAGTAATGGAAGATGCAGATTATTTCAAAGAGGGTATAGATGTCTTATTCATCTCTCCTCTGATTCACATACACTTGGCTGCATGGCTAATTATCTCAGCATTCATTGGCCATATCGGTAAGAAAAATGAGTTGTCGATGTTGGCAATGTTGCTCGTAGCATACATCGCTTTCACAGGCTTACTAGTTCTACCCAGCGTGCACGTGCACGACACAGGTACTTTCTGGATCCTTGGGGGTTCCTTCGCAGGTGCAGTAATGATTGCTGTTGTGATTCACAATACATGGGATTGGGAAGCAATACCTCGTGCAATGCTAGCATTTGCGATCGGATTGATCACAATGGGCTTAGGTCACTGGGCGCAACTAGCTTCTACACCATGGGTCCAAGATAGTGGATTATTGCCCCGTGATAATGACATTCTATGGCCTGTTCTAGTCGTGGTTGTAATTCCATTCATTATCACCTGGGCGGTTTGGCGCCAAGGCACAGAAGATTTGGCTCAATTACGTCTAACCGGCAACGATGTCGGTTTGATTCCAGATGGGATGACATTGGACGAATGGGAGAGCGAGGACCGCTCAAACCATCCTGTAGAGATACTATCTCCTAAGGGAATACTTGCAACCCCGATGGTTGCTGGAATGCTATTCGGTCAATTGTGTGATGGATTAGCAACCATGGTTGGCATTGATTGGTTCGGTTATTCCGAGAAGCATCCGCTCTCAGATGCAGTAATCCAGTTTGGGAATGGATTTGGAATACTAGGAGAAGGAGCTTGGCTATTCTTCTTGGTCAAAGCAGCCCTTGCAAGTATAATCATCTGGATGTTCTCTCAATTAAGAATCGAGTCCAGACAACAGCATCTGCGAGTTCTAATTGTCTTGGCTGTAATGATTGTAGGAATGGCTCCAGGATTGCGAGATATTGGAAGATTAATCCTTGGTGTGTAAGCGGTTGATTCAAGTCGCAATCGACCTTCGGCGAATAGAGGGGAAGACATGGATAGGCTACCAACTCGTGTAAATCGTGTCGACCCGGACTACCAAAAACGGCGAACTCACAATCTAGAGTTTATTGAAACCTTGCGCCAACGCCTGGATGTAGTCAATCAAGGAGGCGGTGGAAAATATGTCGAAAGACATCGAAATCGCGGTAAATTATTGGCTCGTGAAAGGATTGAGAAAATCATCGACCCCGGGACCGCATTCATGGAACTATCCCCGCTTGCAGCCTTCGAGTTGTACGATGGTAAAGCAAGCAGTGCAGGTATCGTAACCGGAGTAGGATTAGTTCACGGAAGAGAATGCCTTTTCGTAGCAAATGATGCTACTGTCAAAGGTGGCTCATACTATCCAATGACTGTTAAGAAGCACATCAGAGCACAAACGGTTGCTCATGAAAACAACCTGCCTTGTATCTATCTTGTAGATTCTGGCGGCGCTTTCCTTCCAATGCAGGATGAAGTATTCCCTGACATTGGTCATTTCGGACGAATATTCAGAAATCAAGCAAAAATGTCTGGAGATGGCATCCCACAAGTTGCAGCAGTTCTAGGAAGTTGTACTGCGGGTGGAGCATATGTTCCAGCGATGAGTGACGAATCCATCATTGTCAAAGGAAATGGGACCATTTTCCTAGCAGGCCCTCCACTAGTCAAAGCGGCAACAGGCGAAGAAGTCACAGCCGAAGAACTCGGTGGAGCAGATGTACACACGTCCCAAAGCGGGGTCGCCGACCACTTTGCAGAAGATGAATCGGAAGCTCTGAGGATGGTGCGCAATGTAGTTGAGAATCTTGGTTCTAGAGAACTCGCTCCATTTGAGCGAATAGATGCACAGGAGCCATTCTACGATCCAGACGAACTTCTAGGACTCATTCCTTCAGATAACCGCACTCCAGTTGATGTCAAAGAAATCATTGCAAGAATCGTCGACGGCAGCCGTTTCCACGAATTCAAGTCTAGATATGGGCAGACTCTAATTTGCGGATTTGCTCATATTCATGGGTACAAGGTTGGAATCGTTGCAAATAACGGTATTCTATTCTCTGAATCTTCATTGAAAGGCGCACACTTCGTTGAATTGTGTGGCCAGAGAGGAATCCCGCTAATCTTCTTGCAGAACATTACAGGTTTCATGGTCGGAAAGGCGTATGAGGCTGGTGGCATAGCCAAAGATGGAGCTAAACTAGTTACAGCAGTATCCTGTGTTAATGTTCCAAAGTTCACCGTAATCGTGGGGGGCTCTCACGGTGCAGGAAATTATGGAATGTGCGGCAGAGCCTATGACCCCAGATTCTTGTTCATGTGGCCAAATAGCCGAATTTCAGTTATGGGTGGTCCACAGGCTGCTGACGTTCTCACAACGGTCAAACAAGACCAGAGGGCAAGAGCACGACCGGCGCCCATGGAAGGCGAAGAGTTGGAAGCGTTCCGTGCTCCAATCCTTGAAAAGTATGAAACTGAAGGAAGTCCTTACTACTCTACAGCCAGACTTTGGGATGATGGGATCATAGACCCTAGAGATACTCGTGATGTACTAGGATTATGCATAGCCGCAAGTCAAAATGCTAAGTTGCCAAATGACCGGTTTGGTGTCTTTAGGATGTAATTGAAAAATTAATTTTTGCAATTGGAGAATTAAACATGAATAATCAACCTACAACTTCACTTATCCAATTGGAAACCGATGGCTGCATAGCAAGGGTTACATTGGCTCGACCAGACAAGTATAACGCATTGAATGTTCAAATGATTTCAGAGCTAATCGAGGTGTTTTCCTGGACAGCAGAGAACTCTGTTGGAGTAACTGGAAAACTCACCTCTGAAGATGGTAAGCCTTACTTCAGAGTCCTCGTCTTGTCTGGAGAAGGCAAGCACTTCTGCGCTGGAGCAGACATCAACATGATGCGAGATGCTGGTGCAAATACACCTGAAGAGAATAGAAGAGATTCTGAGAGACTTGATTCCCTGTTCAATGGCCTTTGGTCTCATCCATGCTTCACAGTCGGTAAGATTCAGGGAGTTGCCTTAGGGGGCGGTGCAGGATTGATTGCATGCTTAGACCACGTAATCTGTGATTCGAGGGTTAAGATCGCATTATCAGAAGGAAAGTTGGGTATACTCCCTGCTGTAATCGGACCATATGTCTACCGAAGAATGGGTAGTGCTAATTTCCGCCGCCATGCAATGCTAGCTGGCAGAATGGATACAACCGAAGCACTTCGAATCGGAATGATTGACAGCATAGATGATTCATTAGACGAGTCTGCAGTCATTTCCGAAGTTCTTTCCACTGGTCCTTGCGCAGTTACTGCAGCGAAGGAATTGACACTTGGATTCGATAGATGGAGCGGCGATGATGAATCACTCCGCTTGTGGACACTCGACTTTACTAGCAGAATGCGTGGTAGCGAAGAAGGACAAGAAGGCTTGACCTCGTTCTTGGAAAAGCGAAGTGCTAACTGGAAATCTGAGGAGTGATTCGATGCTAAAGCGCACTCTCGTCGCAAATCGCGGTGAGATAGCATGCCGTATCCTACGTGCATGCCGTGAAGCAGGTATAGAAGGGGTTGCCATCTATGCTTCAAACGATGCAGGTACTCTATTCACCGAATTAGCCGACCTCTCAGTACAACTCGAAGGAGAAGGCCTTGCTGAGACCTATCTCAATCAAGAACAGATTCTGCAAATTGCAATCGACACAGGCTGCGATTCAATTCATCCAGGATTCGGGTTTTTGTCTGAGCGTGCGGATTTCGCTCAAGCGGTAATGGATTCAGGCCTAATTTGGGTTGGCCCTTCTCCTGATGCGATAACCAAAATGGGAGACAAAATGACTGCTCGCATTACTATGAAGGAGGCCGGAGTGCCCGTTATTCCAGGTGAGGAAGTAACTGGCGGTCTCGACGAAGTATTGCAGATTGCACCTTCAGTCGGCTATCCGTTGCTACTGAAAGCAACCGCTGGTGGTGGTGGTAAAGGTATGCGCGCCGTTCATAGGCAAGAAGACCTAGAAAGCGAAGCAAGAGCTGCAATGAGAGAAGCTCTCAATGCATTTGGCGATGATAGAATATACGTCGAGAGGTTGCTTACCGGCAGCCGTCACATTGAGATTCAAGTTTTAGCTGACAAGTATGGCAAAACCATACACCTCGGCGAAAGAGAATGCAGCGTTCAAAGAAGACATCAGAAGGTATTCGAGGAATCCCCAAGCGTTGCACTAAATGCTGAATTGCGTGAAGCGATGGGTGAAGCAGCTTGTGCTGCAGCCCGTGCTGTGTTATACGAAGGAGCAGGCACAGTCGAATTCCTAGTAACTCCTGATGGTGAGTTTTTCTTCTTGGAAATGAATACCAGAATACAAGTTGAGCATCCAGTGACTGAAATGGTTACAGGGGTTGATTTGGTACGTGAACAACTCAGAATTGCTGGCGGCGAACCGATGAGTTGCGGCCCTCTAAACATGCGAGGTCATGCTATCGAAGTTAGACTATATGCTGAAGACCCATCAAACAATTTCCTTCCAGCAATTGGAGAATTGAAGAAATTCATTGCCCCAACAGGGCCCGGAGTTCGCTTAGATACAGGGGTGCGTGAGGGCGATGCAGTAACGCCTGATTATGACCCGATGCTTGCTAAATTGATCGTGTGGGCTCCTTCAAGAGAAGAGGCATTGCAGCGAATGGGGCGTGCACTGGATGAGTTTGTTGTCCTCGGTTGTACTACCAACGTCAGATTCTTGCGAGAATTGTGTACCAATCAAGATGTGGTTGACGGGTGGACCACGACCGACATGATTGACAGATTATGGCCTGATGGCTGGAATCCCGAAATCAGTGAGCAAATGAGCAATGCAGGATTGCTAATCGCGGCTGCATGTGAATCGACAAATCACGGGCGTGTACTGACTTCTTCTGGGGCAAGTTCAGAAATGCCGTCTCCGTTTTCAACAATCAACAGGAGGTTCCCTTGATGGAATTCAAAACCTCAGAGGGTCGCATCGAAATAGATGCTAAGCGCAGCGGCTCTGCCTTCACTCATGAAGGAATGACAGTCCACACTGGAGAGGAATTGTGGCTGGAAATCGATGGTAGAAAGCACAAGGCAGTAGCGACCAAAGTTGGAGATGTATGGTGGGTTCATGTCAATGGCCACACAATGCAATTCCAAGTAATCGAACCGGGAGCTGCATCATCAGATGATGAGGGGGGCCTAAGTGCGCCAATGCCTGGTAAGATCCTTGAAGTGCATGTTAGCGAAGGTCAAAGTGTAAAATCAGGAGATGTTTTGATGGTCATGGAAGCCATGAAAATGGAACACAAGATTGTCGCTTCAAGTGACGGCAAAGTAGAAGCCATTCACTTCAAAGAAGGAGACCAAGTTCCACAAGGTGCAGAACTTCTAAGCCTTGGAGAATAATTAATCCAAACTTTTGATGTTTGCTTCGATGGTTTCAGCGCACGCCTCGAATACTTCGAGCGATTGGCCAACGGGGTCCTCGAGTTCCCAGTCTGCATCGATTCGTATCATGGGACAACTTACTCCACAACCCATCGAGATAACCATGTCATAGGATTCCCAGTCAATATCATCAACTAGTTTTGGATACAAATCTTCAGTGCTAATTCCCTTTGATTCTAGGACTCTCAATGCGTTTGCACTGACATTTGAAGCCGGATGAGTTCCAGCGCTAGCAGCATCATGCCCTAGGCTTCTAGCAATGCCTTCAGCCATTTGAGAGCGACAGGAGTTTCCAACACACACGAATAGTAGGCGCATGATGAGGTCTGTATAGAAGAGGCATATGAACCAATGGCACATAGCCTCAATAGATGTGGAAGCCAATATTGGTCTACACCGTCACTTTCGTGACGCTATTTATCTCTCACATTATCGCTGCAGCAAACGATTTAGATTTGCTTTTCAGAATAATTGCGAGCATCATTACAATCCAGACAATGTTCGCTGGTTTAGTTCTACATTTACTCAAGGGAGATGCTCGCCATGCACGTTATCCAGTTATTGCTTTGAGTGCTGGTTTAGGCTGGGCATACGCAGGAATGACTCTAGATTGGATGATTATTGCGTGGGTAATTGGAGCAATTTTATTTCAATATGGTACTGAAAAAGGGTTGAAGTACAACAGCCCCGCGCATCAACACGATGGCTGATTCACCCGTTAAGGTAAACCAACCCGGCGATGCACCCGCTGGACCTTCTCCTGAAGAACAAAAGAAGATGGAAGCAGCATACAACCAGATGAAACGCAAGATGGCGATTTCAGAAATGGGTAAGGCGATTAAGCACAAAATCATGGTACTGTCCGGTAAAGGTGGCGTAGGAAAGTCCACCGTTGCAACAGGATTAGCGCTTTCACTAGCTCAACAAGGCCTGAAAGTTGGTCTTCTTGACATCGATATCACCGGGCCTAACGTTCCGAAGATGATGGGACTTAGCGGCCGCAGATTGAATGTAGAAAGAGGCAGAATTCACCCTGCACAAGGCCACCTTGGTGTCAAAGTGATTTCGTTGGCTTGCCTGTTTGAAGATGAAGACACTCCTGTTGTTTGGAGTGGCCCAATCAAGTTAGGTGCAATTCAGCAATTCATTGGCGACGTAGATTGGGGAGAATTGGACTACCTCATTATCGACTTCCCGCCAGGCACCTCTGATGAGCCGTTGACCGTGGCACAAAATCTTCCTGATATTGATGGAATGGTCATTGTAACAACTCCGCAAGATGTTGCACTTCTTGATTCTCGCAAATCAATAACCTTCGCAAACTCGCTCAAGGTCGATGTTATCGGAGTAATCGAGAACATGAGCGGTTACACTGTAAGAGGCAAAGCGCCTTCAGGAACCGAAATCGAACTTGCCGCACCAGGAGGAAAGACGGTGCGTGTTACAGCTGACGACGAAGGCCACTGGGCTGGTACCTTGGACATCTTCAAGTCCGGAGGCGGCGAGAAAACTGCTGAAGAATTTGGTGTTCCATTCCTCGGGAAACTTCCTTTCGACCCAGGCTTTGTGCGTGGAGGAGATGATGGAGTCCACCGAATAGTCTCCGAGCCAGATGGTCCAGCATCACTAGCGTTCGCTGAAGTCGTTGCTCAAATACAATCCAAGGTTGAATCCGGTTCAACCGATAGCGGATTGGAAATCATTTGAGGTGTTATTGATGGACATTCCAGAATTGAAGCGTCTTGAGCGTAGAGATGTCGATATGCATCTAACTTGGTCTGATGGTACTGAGCATCAAATCACATACGACGATTTGAGACATGCTTGTCCTTGTGCAAAGTGTGCGCCCCAAAGAAACGATGAAAATTCATCCAAGGTACTGAGAAGAACCGTGGAAAGCCTACCTAAAGAAAAGCCAACAGTGAGGCCTGTTGGCAATTATGCACTAGCATTTGAATGGACAAATGGCTGCTCCTCTGGCATTCATCGGTTCGAGAGAATCTGGCGCTTGGGTGAAAAACAAGATCCAGATAACGGCAAAGCGTACGTACACGGAGCATGGTGAAACGCTCTCATAGAGCGTATTTGTCGTAGTAACGCACTTGTATGCCTTTATGACACGCCAAAACTAGGAGGTCATTCCAATGGATGGTGTATATCTTACTTGGTTGATTTCCGCATTGGCGATTGGTGTATTGCTAATGCCGCTGATTAAGCCCCCTTGGGCTAAAGTAACTTCAGACGGTTTCATCGATTTTCTTCGAAGATATTGGTTGCATATTGCAATCGTACTTGTCATTTACAACGCTAAGGATTTCCTAGACGAAGTTGATAGAATCCTGATGGCAAATACCGATGGAATGCTAAACATGACTCCATGGATTTACGCTATTGAAGCAGACATGGTTTTGTGGGTACAAGAGACATTTAGAGCAGATTGGCTTACTGCGTTTATGACGCATTTCTATGTTGTAGGATTCATGGTAATATGCTATGTGTCAATATTTTACTTCGCATACTTCGATGACAGATACATGGCCGATAGAATCAGCCTTGCAATTTTCTGGGTCTACATTTTAGCGATTCCATTTTATTTATTTTTCAATGTACACGTTACTGGAAATTATATTCCTGGAATGGAGACATTAGCTTACAATCACACCCCTGAAATCAATGATTGGTTTCATCGCATTGACCCATTGACAAACGGTATGCCAAGTTTGCATATTGCCTTCCCATTTGCGGTTTGGCTGTGTTTACTGAGGTTCGATACAGATGGACGATGGACAAATTATCGCAGAATTATTTTCGCCTTCGTATTGATGACAGCTTTCTGCATTCTTTACTTGGGTATTCATTGGTTCATGGATATAATCGGAGGCATGATTGTTGCCGCTGTTGCAGTAAATATTGCTCACAAACTCGCAGACCCGTTCTGGAAAATCTTTGACGAGAGAACAATAAATGCCCGATTAGTTACACTCTTGACAAATCCAAAAAGGGCTCTCAATGTAGTGAAATCATCCACGAAAAAGCAAGTGGAGAAGTTTGCAAAACCTACCAGTAAAGAAACCGGAGTAGTGCTTGCAGTAGTCATGATTGTTATTGCTGGAATTGTCACTTGGGACTTAACTCATCAATCCATTCCAGCAGGCGGTGTTGACGCGCCTGTTGGCGTAGAGGCAGCCGATGGTTGGTTGATCACACTCGACGATAAAGGGGATTCAGTTGAATTAGTAGTTCACGATTTGTCTGACTTGGATTCAGACATTGAGGTCAATCAACCAGAAATGGATGAAAACTCTACTTATGATGTACGTGGTGATATTTTGGTCATGGCCAATCAAACTACAGCGATGGTCGTCGATTTAAGCAAGCCATCTGAAGCAAAGACTACCATGGATGTCCAATCACCCACAGACCTAACAATCGTTTCAGACGATTGTTTCGCTTTACTAGAGGATGGCCAGGTAACCTACTGGTCATTTGACGGTCAAGAAAAACTAGGCCCCACTCCTAGCCAAGGAGATTCAATCATTCTATTAGAATCCTCGAATGGACAAATCGCACTAGTTTTCGCTAGCGATCCAGATACTGTTCAATTAGGAATTGTGGATGGAAAAGGGTTGATTTCAATTAATGTGAATGCAACAGCAGACCCAGGAGAAGATGAGATACTTCTTACTCGAGGATTGAATGTAGATTTAGAAAATGCAACAATAACTGATATTTCATTCTCAGATAACAAGTTGGCAGCTACAATCGATGTTAACGCAACAACAAGATTGGTTCTACTGGACACGATAACGGGAGAAAGTCAGTTGATTTCCGACCACAAGTTCGCAGCCTATGACCCGCATGTCAATTATGGAGTTCTGATGTTCTCAGCGTATACAGAAATCGACCCCGTAAATGCTTCTGACAAATATACAGACAGAGAGATTTACATTCATGATTTCACAACCAATCTAACAAAACCGCTGACTGCGGATAACTTAGACCAGTGGGCCCCTGTGGTCTTGGAAGACTATTATGTGTATCAGCAAATGAATGATGACGGTGCAATTAGCGTCGAGGTTCAGGCCAAAGAACCGACACTACAACCATACTCTTCGAACATTTTGAAATTCGGAGTAATTTTGGTGATCGCATTAGCCTTCATTTACATCATGCAAAAGCAGAGAGAGGCGAATGAATCTAGCCGCCATGGTATCGAACACGCTTCATGATTTGTTCTAGCCTCTTGACTACTTCTACAGCACTTGGAGGCATTCCCCCAGGAGCGGCTTCTGGCACACCCAGTTCTTCATCTAAGGCAAGATATCCTTTGAGAACTAAATCCATGGCGCCCTTTACATTAGGATGACTTGCTCTTAGGATTTCATGCAAAACGTGCAGGTCGATTCCAAAACCTTCCAAGTCGTATTCACGAGTTGCTAATCCCAAATCGATTAGTACAGCATCTCTTTTGCTGTTGATTAGTATATTGTTGGTGGATAAATCTCCATGATTGACTGCATTTCGGTGCAATTCACGAATTGATTTTCCAACAGTAATCAGTAACTCTTCATCATGTTCATTTGAATGGAGTACCTCGATGAGCGGTCTTCCTTCGATTCTTTCCATGATGATGCTGGCTTCTTCGATATCAACGTCCCAAATTGCTGGCACTGGTGCACCTCGACTAGCTAACCAAATTGTCAATTTGATTTCGTTAGTCATCCTCTTTTTGGTTAAACTTGCATCCAAATCTGGGTGCCGCCAGCCTCTAGGTCTGCGTTTTTTTAGGATTGCAGACCTTCCGTGCCATGTTCCTGAAATGACCTCGGCTTCTGCTCCGAGGTGTAGTCTTTCACCACTCGACCATGCCTGCATTGTATAAGCGAGGAAGTGTATGGTTGAAAAAGGGGCACTACTACCGATAGTTGAGGCTCAACCATGACTGTGTCATTGCCGATGTGCGCCATTGACTTCACCAATGATGCAATGGGTCCTGAAGAAGCGGCTATCGCTGATAGGATAGCAGAGTTGAAAGAACAGATGGGCGATGATTTACTGATCTTAGGTCACCATTACCAAAGAGACCAGATTGTCATGCATGCTGACCTGTTAGGAGATTCATTTCTTCTCTCTGAATTAGCAGCACAATCTAAAGCCAAGAACATTGTTTTCTGCGGTGTTCACTTCATGGCAGAATCCGCAGACATTCTAACATCTGATGAGCAGAGAGTGATTCTGCCAAATATGCGTGCAGGTTGTTCGATGGCAGACATGGCTGCCCTAGACGAAGTCGAAGTTGCTTGGGAAGAGATTCTAGCTAAATCCGGATTGAGCGACCCAGCAACAGCCAAGGAAGGGGAATCGTGTTTGATTCCTGTAACTTACATGAATAGTGCAGCTGAACTCAAGGACTTCTGTGGACGCCACGGAGGAATAGTCTGTACTTCTTCAAATGCATCCGGCATTCTAGAATGGGCATATGATAGAGCAGGCCCGAACGGTGCAGTTCTGTTCTTCCCAGACCAGCACTTAGGTCGAAATACAGGTCTATCCATGGGCATTCCATTGGACAAGATGTCCGTTTGGACACCAGGTGAGGAAAATACAATTCCCGAAGGCGTCAAAATTGTGCTCTGGCATGGATTCTGTTCAGTGCACAAGAGATTCACAGTTCCTCAGATTGAGGCGTTTAGGAAAGAACACCCGAACGGTGTAGTTGTCGTTCATCCCGAATGCCCAATGGAGGTTGTGGAAGCAGCTGATGCTAACGGTAGTACAGAATATATTCGAAGATTCGTTGCTGAGCAAGAACCAGGCACTCACATCGCGGTTGGAACTGAAATCAACATGGTTGCAAGATTAGATGCACAACATGAGGACCTTCACATTCAGTGTCTAGAGCCGACAATCTGCCCCTGTTCAACGATGTACATGATTCATCCAGCATACTTGATGGATGTACTGGAAAGATTAGCGGATGGCGAGGTTCCAAACCAAGTTATAGTTGCACCAGAAGTGCAGGAAGGGGCAAAAATTGCTTTGGAGAGAATGCTTTCTATCAAGCAATAGTCTCGAAAGCTTTCCAGCCACACAAGGCCAATAGAGGGCACAATACCATTGTCAATAGCACATATCCAACCGCTTTGGTAGAGTCGTCACCCCACATTTCAATAGTTTCGACTGAAAAGGTCGACATTGTTGTGAATGCTCCGAGTATACCAGTGCCCAAAAGTAAAGTCAACTCCTTTGAAATCATCTCACTTGCCAATGCAGCCATACAAACACCTAGCAAGAGTGAGCCGACCGCGTTTACAACCAGCGTACCCTGTGGATTTCCTATCCATTCGCTGACAGCGAAGCGTAGCGTTGCACCTATTGCACCTCCGAATGCCACTGCAATATACGAATTCACAAAACGCTCTTGTCGGGGCAACTCTATCAAACATGCTCAAGAGCCTTACCAGCAGAGGGCGAATTATGACCATCTGGTTCATGACCACTAATCAGGGCAAGGTAGAGGAAGCGAGGCAATACTTCGCTGGTTACGGCATTGAGGTTAAGCAGTTTGAATTTGAGGCGACTGAACCTCAGGCCGACGATTTGGAAATAGTAGCACTATCAAAAATCGAGCAAGCTATACCGCATCTTCCTAACTCTAATGACATGTTATTGGTGGAAGATGCGGGGTTGTTCGTAGATGCATTAAATGGATTCCCTGGCGTCTACTCATCCTATGCTTTGAACACTCTAGATGTTCATGGTATTCTCAAACTTATGGACCACCTCAAGAGTGATGACCCAATCCAAGATGGCAATCTTAGGAAAGCAGAATTTAGAGCAGTTGCCGTTTTATACAAGGACGGCCAAACCATAGTGTCTGAGGGAGTTTGTCCGGGAAGAATAGCACATCAAGCTGTTACAGGAGACGGATTTGGATTCGACCCAATATTCATTCCTACCGATTTAGATGAGGATGGTAACGCTTTGCCGATTGGAGAAATGGGTGCAAAAAGCACACACGGCAAACCATTTGGTGGCATATCGTTAGAAGATAAGCAGAACTATTCTCACAGGCACAGAGCGCTTGAAGGTCTGCTTTCTAATCTCGACATGCTTGGGTGATATTCTTGAGTGTGAGCGTTTTGGGTTGAGGTGAGCAGCATGAAGACTTCAAGACTTGTAGTATTCACTCTACTAGTTGCGGGTATAGTCACATTCTTCATGATGCAGGCTCAATTGGATGATAATAGTCGCTGGGCATTTGTGGGTGTAATCCTGCTACTGGCAATCATTTGGGTCTACTTAGGAGACGCTCCTGCAAACAAGAAACCAGCCGCTAGAACTGTTGTCAACCAACAGACTTCTGCCAATGTTTCACCAGAACCATCTGTGGATATTCCCGAAGTTGTAGTCGAAGACAGCATGGATGGCGCATCGCTACGAGAAAGAAAGATGGCTAAGGTTGCGGCTAGTCGTCAAGAAGAAGAATCAAACGACATTGTAGTCGAACCTGATGACGACCTAGAAGAGGTCGTAGTCACTGTAGAGGAAGTCCATGTGGCGGATGAATTTGTTGTAGAGGTATCTCCACAATCTATCGAAGATGCGAATATCACAGCACACATTCAAGAAAAGAGAGACCGCCATTCTCGTATTCGTGCAAGAATCGAAGAAAGGCGTCGAGACCAGATGGCAGAGATCAGAGCCTCCACTGCAAAGATGTGGGAAGAGCACAGTTCAGGAGAGGACTTAGTTGGCTTGATTCAAAGCGATGACCACGGTCACAACATCTTAGTTGAGCCTGCAAATGCTGAAGCAGGGCACGTCTATGGTGCATCACTGGTTAGAATTGATGAATCTACTATTCTGAAGTTGAGAGTCCCATTGGATGAAGGCTTCGTAGCTGTCGAAGAGGACAGGACTACAACCGCAACTCTTCCGCTACCTGCGGGCTTGCCTTCACCAGAAGAATTGGGTCTCCCTCTTCCACCGCCACCGGGTGCTTCAGGAGCACTGGCTGCATTGAAGGATGAAATGGCTAATGACGACTAGCGATGCTTCCATTCGGGCTCGCTTCGGTTAAGGAATGCTTGAACGCCTATTTCCTTGTCCTCAGTATCGAATAAGTTAGCGAATGCAATCGCCTCGATTTCAACACCATCGGTAATTCCGTTGTCGAGTGAAGCGCGAATAGTCTGTTTTGCAACACGTAGTGTATGCATAGATTTCGAAGCAATTGTTTGAGCGATCTCCATAGTTTTGCTCTCTAAGTCATCAGGAGTACACAGGTGGTTTACGATGCCCATTCTGTAAGCATCCTCAGCGCTTACATTGTTTCCAGTCATCATCATCTCCATCGCCCTTCCATATCCGACAAGATGAACCAATCTTTGTGAACCTCCGTAGCCAGGAATCAATCCCAATTTGATTTCAGGAGTTCCGAAAATCGAGCGCTCACTGGCGATTCGAATATCGCATGAACAGGCTACTTCACATCCTCCGCCGAGTGCAAAACCATCTACCATTGCGATTGTCGGCTTGTTCAGATTCCAAATTGCTTCGATTGCATTATCTCTGAACAATTCTCTAATCTCTTTCGAACCCTTTCCAACGAATTCGGTGATGTCGGCACCTGCAACGAATGCGTGTGGCTTAGCTCTCTTGCCTTCAGGCGGAGGGTTAGGTTTGGCGCCAGTAATCACTACACATCTAATCGAATCATTTTCGTCAGCCCACTTGCACATTTCCTTGATGCTAGATGTAACATCTTGATTCAACGCATTCAACTTGTCAGGGCGGTTGATTGTGACCTTTGCAATCATTCCATCGCCGTTTTCACAAGGTATTTCTTCGATAACTAATACTTCGCTCATGGCACTCCGAGACAGTCATAGCAAATCAATCTGTAAGCACACATTGAAAATGTTGAGTGCCGCCCCGAATGTGTGTCCGAAAGTGAAGAATCCTTGGTAGTCGCAAAAGACTTGGGCAAAAGGTATGGCGATTTTATTGCACTTCACCCATTAAATGTCAAAGTCAGTTCGGGAGAATTCTTCGGTGTATTCGGTCCAAATGGTGCTGGAAAGTCGACATTCATAAAATTACTAACAGGGCAACTGCGTCCTAGCATTGGAGCCGTAGAAGTTCTTGGAATCAATGCAGCAAAAGAACCACAGAAGCTGAAAGCAAACATCGGAATTGTACCAGAATCGGAATCACCGCCGTCTTACCTCACTCCAAGTGAGTTCTTGCAATTTGTAGGTAAACTCAGAGGAGTAGAAGACTTAGATTCGAAGGTTGAGCATTGGATGGATTGGTTTGGTTTAGATGAAAAAAGGGACACTATGTGCAAAGACCTCTCCAAAGGTCAACGCCAGAAAGTTATGCTAGCATCAGCGTTTATCCATGAACCAAAGTTGCTTTTCCTCGACGAACCATTCGCGAATTTAGATCCAATTTACCAACGTAAATGCCGACAGTGGCTACTAGATATGGTCAAGGACGGAGGCACCATTTTCCTTTGCTCACACGTATTGGAAATGGCAGAGAGAATGTGTAACAGGATGGCGATTATCAACCATGGCAAGGTTTTGGCAGCAGGTACTGTCAAGGGGTTGAAAGAATCAGAAACTGAAACTCTTGAAGACGTATTCATTCGACTAGTAGGTCATTCGATTGAAGAAGCAGAAAGAATGAGCGATGAAGGAATCAGCGAGGAGGAATGAAACTGTCCGCATCTATCTCCAGCCGAGATTGGTCTGAGTTTTCGGAAAAATCTCTACCAGATTCATTGGGTTCATCCAATGGAGGTATGCGTCTAAACACGCCACTGGTCGGGTGGAGTGCTTTCTCAGCAACATTCAGAGTAATGTTTGTTGAAGAATGCAGAGAAAACTTGGATTTTGCTAAGAAAAGGCGTATTCTTCTGTTCCCATTGTTGGTTGCTTTGGTAACCATGGTGGCTACAATTGGTTTGCAGTTTTTAGTTGGAGAAGGAGCTGCTCAAGGCTCTGACCCTGATGCTAATGCTTTCACTTGGGAAGAGATGCGCTTTGCTCTGCACCTACCGTTGTTATTTTTCAGTCTCGGAATGGGTTCTTTCGCATTCTTAGGGCGGGAAAAAGTGCTCGCTAGAACGGGTACCAAGAACTACCTATTGGCTTCGCCTGCTCTCCAACCATTGACCAATCCAACAGCACATTTCGCTTATTATGTCAAAGACCTGTCATACTATGTTATGCTCATTCTAACTCCAGTTATTTCTGGAATGGCGATTGGTATTTTGCTGGAAAATTTCACCAGCGTAAGAACTCCTCTAGAATACAGCAGTCTTCCTAGAACTTGGATTGCGATGTCAGTAACCCTTGCTCAAGGATTAGCATTCTCGTTTATTGCTTCCTCACTGTGGCTATTAGGCGGTTGGTTCAGCCGATTAACACCTATATTCGTAATCGGCCTTGGTACTGTTATCGGTCTCGGTTTGATGCCTCGTGAGTACTTCCTATGGGGGTTAGCAACACAGCAACCTGATGGGCTCTTACTTGCAATCCCGGCATTGGCTGCATCGATATTTTTGGCATGGGCTGCATCACAATTGGTTTTGGATGATTTCGAAGTAAAAGTCGTCTCAAAGAAGGAGATATTTTTGCCAGCATGGAATCGTCTGAAGTTCCTCGGCAATGGGCCGTTGAGACTACTTGTAGCGAAGGAGACCGTCGACCTAATTCGCTCAGGTTCACTCAAGAAAATGATTGTCTCCTATTCGGTTCCACTCATCGTACTTCTAATGATGGCGTGGTTAGTCGATTTTGCTGAGGCCCCGATTCCAATTAATCTGTTATCTTATGCGCCATTCTTAGGTTTCTTTGGATTCAATTTCTACTCATGGCTAACCGCTCTCGACTCGCCCGAGCACATGAATGGATTACCACTCAGTGTACCACAATTGATTCGTGCAAAAGTCACTGTTTACTTCTTAGCGACCACCTGGATTTCAGTAATTTTCCTGTGCTTAATGGCTTGGAGATTAGATGAGTGGGCGGTTCTTCCAGTTGGATTAATTGTGATGATAGCGAATAGTATCTACATCGTTTGTCTGACTGCCTTCCTGATGGGACTTGCGCCCAATAAAGCGATTTTTGATGCAAAAATCATGACATGTTTTTGGATTGGAACAGTCATTCCACTGCTGTCATTATTCCTTCTATCATTCACCCAAGGAGACGTCTCCTTCTATGAGAATTGGGCTGACCAAGTTCAGGACAAAGGTTTGCAAGCCGAAGCCGTCGAATTCGATAACGATAGGATGGCTACAGGCTTCAAAGGAATTCTAGCTGTTAGTGCTGGCCTAGTGGCAGCAGCCATTTTGTTGATGAAACTGCTTGACCGCAAATGGGGAAGGGCAGAGTTCAACAATTGAAACCGTACGCGACCAATCCATGGGCCTCGTAATTGCAGTCAGTGGATTGCCTGCTGCAGGCAAAGGCGAGTTTGCTGCAATTCTCGCTGCAACCGGCATCCCAGTTCGTTCTATGGGGGATATGGTGAGGGCTGAAGTAAAAGCCAGAGGTATCCCAGAAGCGCCACATGTTTTCGGCGAGGTCGCTACAGAGATGCGCGCAGAACATGGCGACGATGTTTTAGCGCATCGATTAATAGCTGCTGTTGACGATCTTCTCGACAGCAATCGTATCGTTCTAATCGAAGGACTCAGAGGTACTGCAGAGAGAGAAGTTTTCCAGAATCACTGGGGTGATTCATTCAAGGTGGTTGCGATAACCGCATCCAAGCAATTGAGGTTCGAAAGAGTCCAATCTCGTGCTCGCTCCGAGGATGGGGATTTATCCGACCTTGAGAAGAGAGACGAGAGAGAAACCGGTTGGGGTCTTGATACAATTATCGAGGAAGCAGAAATCTCGTTCCCGAATGAATCCAATCTTGAGCATTTACAATCCGAAGTTTCGGCTTGGCTGAATACTCTGTGAGAGGGCCCGTAGGGCCTCTCACAATGGAGAAAGGTCTTAACCGAGTCAGACCGTGACCGAAGTGTCAGGGGTCTAGGTATGGCTAGGAAAAGTGGTGGTGGAAAAAGAAGAGGTCGCAACCAACAGCGAGCAATGTATGACGAACTTGACAAGTATCCTGTCATGCCACCACATGCGTTTGCAAGAATTGTGCGTGACAAGAGAACACTGAATATCATCTACCAAATCATCGAACCTCCTTTGAACAAGAAGGAGCAAGAATGGCGTGATGAGCTACTCGATATCTTCATTCGCTCACTGACAGCAAACATCGAAGAAATCGACGCAGACCCAACAGCGTACCTCCGCACCGCTATGGACAAGGTCATCAAGGCATACGGAATGAAAATCAACAAGAAGTCCAAATCCAAGTTATTCTACTATCTGCGAAGAGATTTGGTAGGATATGGAAAGATGGATGTTCTGATGAACGATGCGAATGTGGAAGACGTTTCGCTTGACGGAACCAACGTCCCAATTTTCGCGTACCACAGGAAATTCGAATCTGTAGAGACCACCTGTGTTTGGGAAACAGATGAGGAATTGGAATCATATGTTATCAAATTGGCACAGCGATGTGGTAAGCACATTTCCGTTGCTGACCCATTGCTGGATGCAACGCTGATGGACGGTTCAAGAATCGTCATGAAACTAGGCCGTGAAGTATCGACCCGTGGTTCAGCTTTCTGTATTCGAAGATTCAAGGACGACCCGTTCTCACCGTGTGATATCATCGCTTTCCGTACACTCTCCTCGCTGATGGGTGCATACCTTTGGGTAGCGTTCCAGAATGAAGTACCGATGCTATTCGTAGGCGGTACTGCTTCAGGGAAAACAACTACGCTGAACGCTATGTGTATTTTCATTCCATGGCAGATGAAGATTGTAAGTATCGAATCAACTCGTGAAGTTAACATCCCTCAACCAAACTGGGTCCCTGGTCTAACAAGACAGGGATTCGGTGGTGAATCGAACGAGGGTGAAATCGGAGAATTCGAGTTGCTAAAGGCTGCTCTTCGTGAACGACCTGAGTACATCATTGTGGGTGAGATTCGTGGTGCTGAAGCATATGTTCTGTTCCAGGCTATGGCAACAGGTCACTGTGCTTATTCAACGGTGCACGCGGATTCAGTGCCTTCACTTGTTCACAGATTAGAGAACAAACCGATCGATATCCCTCGTGTATTGCTGCCTGCTCTGGAAGCTTGTGCGATTCAGATTCAGACCCGTATCAATGGACGACGTGTAAGAAGAACCAAGCAGATTGTAGAAATCGTAGGTATAGACCCTAACTCTCTGGAAGTTATCACCAATGAAGTGTTTAGATGGAATGTAGCAAATGACGATTTCATATTCTCTGGAAAGTCGTATGTCCTTGAGAAAATCATGGTAAAAATCAATTTCAGTCAAGATGAGATGCGAAGGGAGCTAAGAACTCGTAAGCGTATTCTTGAGTGGATGGTTCTGAATGATATCCGTAAGGCAGACCAAGTAAGCCAAATCATTACCGAATATTACGTCAGACCTCAAGAAATCCTGGCACGTGTTGACGGTCTACGTTGATCGATTAGATGTAATTGGAGGTGAGATGAATGGAGTTAACTGCATGGCAGAAGATTTGTCATCGTATCCTCGGTAAGGCGTTCAAGAAAAGGGCACGTAATGATGTCAAACTTTCTGAAGACTTAGTGAAAGGCAACATGCCAATCATGCCTGAAGTCTACATGGCTCAATTATTCGTTACAACTGTCGCTGTCACGATCATTTGTGGACTATTGCTGACAGCAGTTTTCCTGCCAGACATTGGGCTAATTGCGTGGTATGAGTCTCGTCCGGACCTTGACTATGCTCTAGCTTGCTATGAGTGGGAATATTGGAATGCAGATTTGGTGGATGAAACTCTTGAGAGCAGAGGATGTCCTTACTTCCAGTATATGGAGTTCCCATTCTTTGCTAAGGTTTTGATTCCAGTTTTACTAGGATTCGTTGTGCCGTTCGGAACATTCAGATTCCTCAAGGGCTCCGCAGCAAGAGCAGCGCATGCTCGTGGCGTTGCTCTTGAGAAGTACCTTCCTTACGCAGCATCTTACACAGCAGCAATGGCCGCAGCGAATGCAACACCTCACAAGATTTTCAAATCACTAGCATTGAATGGTGAAATCTATGGTGAAATTGCATATGATTCATCGATGATTTATCGTGACGTCTCCTTACTTGGATACGATTTGCTAACGGCGATGAAGATGGCTGTAGATAGAGCGGCTTCGCCGTGGATGACAGAATTCTTCCAAGGTATGGTTGGAACTCTGACCGCTGGAGGTTCGCTCAAGTTGTATTTCTTGAACCGCGCTGAGCACTACATGCGTGAGAACAGAACTCGACTACAAGAGTTCCTTGAATCCCTGGCAATGCTAGCGGAATCGTATGTTGTTGTTGCAGTTGCAATGCCGCTGTTCCTAATCGTTATGCTGGTCATTATGTTCTGGGTTAGCGGTGCAGGTGCGCAGATGGAAGAGAGCACTCTTTACGCAGTGGTTCTCTTGGTATTGCCAATGATTCACGCAATGTTCGCATTCATTGTATGGTCGTCAAGTGAAGAGCAAAAGATGTGATTGAGGAGGTGAGAATATGGCACGAAAGAAGAAGGAGAAAATTATCGTAAAACTGGATCTTCCAAAAGACGATACAACTCTGACTAAACTCTATGCTATTCTCGGCGTGAGTATCTTCCTCGGCTTAGCATCATTCACATTCTGGGTAACTAACTCTCACTTCACTACAGCACCTAACGGACAACCATTGTTCGTCAACATGGCTTGCGGTTATGACCCGAATTACATTCCTACCTTCGATGATAACGAATCCTGTCAATTTGGATTGCTAAAGGACGAACCTGATGTCCTAGTAATGTCTCCAGAAGATCCTTGGAAAGAATTCCTAGGCTTAGGCCAATTGTTTGATGTTCCCGGAATGGACGAGAATATCACAGCAAGCGTGCGGCCCCAACAAACCATGACGGGGACGTGCGATGTCGAGGCTGCGATTCCTTCAGATTATTCATTCATCATCTACGACCCCAATGGAGTAGAGATAACGCGGTATAGAGGTAATACTCACGCTAATGGAGACAATTGTGAAATCTTCATTCAAAATATGGAGAAAGGAAATCTGTATCAATTGGTGATAATTTCTGAAAATGAAGTTCAGGAAGCTACATATCGCCTTGAGATGGATTACTACGATGGTCTTCCAGAGAACATGAACAACAAGTCCCAATGGATTGGTCCTGAAGTTGACTTGGGAGGCATCTCATTAAGACCTACAATCTTCCTCAATTTCTTCGGATTAGGATTCTTCATCATGTTTTGGCCTGCTTCCTTTTACTGGGATAGAGTCAAAGAAAAGACAAACCAAATGGAAGAGAAGTTCCCAGATTTCCTAAGAGACCTTGCAGAATATTGGAAGGGAGGTCTTTCGATGACGGTGGCGGTTCAAACGTTAGCGACGAGTGAATACGGTGCTCTGAATCACGAAGTTAAGAAAATGAGTGACCAGTTATCTTGGGGTGTTGCATTCGGTGACGTTATCGAAATGTTTGCTGCTAGAGTAGGTACGCCACTCGTATTACGTGCTATATCGCTGATTTCTGAAGCGAATAGAGCCGGTGGTAAGATTTCTGATATTCTTGTTACCGCTGCTAACGACAGCCGTGAATTGAAGTTCCTTGAAGGTGAACGAAAACGGTCAATCGCTTCCTACATCTCGGTTATTTGGACCTCTTACGGTGTTTTCCTAGGTGTTATTGTCGTTCTAGCTAAGGTTTTCATTCCAGCGATTGCGGGGTCAAACTCGGATTCCGAAGATGGTGGTGGAGGCCAGCAATTAGGAAACATGGTTATCCGAAATATCGAACCGCTGTTTTTCCTGACGATTTTCTATTATGGAGTAACGATGCAAGCACTCGGTAATGGTTCGATGGCAGGATTGATGGCGACTGGAAGATTCACCAGTGGAATGAAGCATTCAGGATTGATGATTCTACTCGCAATCCTCTGTTTCAACGTAATCGTATTCTCTCCAGACCTGATTGGTGTCACAACATTACCCGCTCTAAGTCCGTCAGCGGGAACATTCTCGCCCTGAGGTGATGTTGTGCAGAATGATGAGACAGCACAAATTCACATTTTGGAAATGCTGACTTTGTTCTGGCTGTTCTTCATGACAGCAGCATTCCTAATCACAATTCATGTTCCGGATGAAGCTAGTATCTCAATCGATGCAGAAATGCAATTTGCAGGTGAAGATGCAATTAATTTGGCACTAGCAACACCCGCTTCGGATAGCACTTACGATTCACGTCTTGCTGAACTTCTTGCAGCGGGTCAAAGCGATGAGGCTTGCGAGTTGGTACAGAATTATCTTGCCAGTGGCGTAGAGGCTAATTGTTGGTTAGCAAAGGACTCCGGCACTTCTCAGCCTCATGGTGAAGTTGCAACTCCTGGTGCTAGTACTGTTAACTCACATGGATTAGTTTCAGTGGATGACCACTTGTGGACAGTTAGCCTTGATTTGTGGGAGCGTGGTTCATGATGCGCTCAGCAACAAAAGACGACCGTGGACAGATGTTGTTAGCAACTGGTGTTGTTCTGATGATGTCTTTGCTTTCTATGGCTATTTTTGGAGTCAAGATGGCTGGGATCTCAATGCCGTATGATACAGCAGGTGACGATACGATTCAAGCATCTGCAGATATCGCAGAAAACCTTCCTAGCCTAACAGAGGCTCGTGCTCAAATCTGGTATGATTCCGGCTTGTCTGAGTTAGAAAGCGTTCAGAAATCAATAGATTCTCTACACGATGATGTCTTGCACCATGGAGAGATTAGAGGGGTTGAGTTAAAGTTGCTGAATATCACAGTCAGTGAATCTGACGGCGTAGTAACTGTTTACAGTGAATTAGGGGCAGCAGATAGGAATTCTATGCTAACTCGAATAATCACCTTCGATATCGATTTAGACGCTTAGTACGACTTGCGCCATTCGTTCCAAGCAAGATCAAGCCAATGATTGACTCTGTCTAGGCTATCCTTTACCACCGTTGGGTCAAGTGTATTCCAATCAGCGACTCTGGCCTTTTCCTTCAATGAGTCTTGTATCGCCCTTATTCGTGGCAATGCAGAGATGTATCTATCCGCATTTCTAAATGAGTGACTTTCTCTTTGTTTCAAGAAACTGGTGTGTTGTGATTCATCATCAACATGCATGACAATTCCAACTGCGATTCCTCCCGAGTCCCTCCAAGACCGAAGTAGTCGGGAACTAGGTTCGAGATGCACACCTTCCAAAATCAGGTCAATACCTTCTCTGCGCGCTCTTTCAATAGTAGCTAAAACTCCCGCCTCAACCGCTTTGCAGGTGTCTTGCCAATCGAGCACAGCATCACCTGAATCACCTTTGGAAAAGGAAGAACGGTGTAATGCGAGATTCTCTGTAGTGTCTTGAACACGCATGATTTCTCTAATTGCATCAGTTGAAAGAAGTCTAGCAAAGGAATGTTCGTTCGCAATTTTCACCGCAGTAGTCGATTTTCCAACACCGGTTGCTCCAGCAATCAATACTAGGATAGGGGGGCGTCCAGTAACTTTGGTTGTCGTCGCCTCAGCGATACCTATCCTTCTCGCCATCAACTAATGCTATGCCTGCTTGCTAATCAAGACATTCCTCAACGGGAGAGGCTTTGAGGCGGTTCCTCTTCGCATTGGTTATGGCGAGCGAACAAATGTTGATTGCTGGTGAATGGATTGACTCTGAGGACGGTTCAACTTCTGATGTACTGAACCCCGCTACAGGTGAAGTAATTGCGACAACTCCTAAGGCTACAATTGGAGATGTTGAGCGATGTGTTGCTGCTTCTAGGGCGGCACTTAATTCCAAAGATTGGGCTGCTATGGACCCAGCACAAAGAGGGAGGATTTTGCAAAAGATGGCGGCAGCAACCTATGCTAACGCAAAGAGTCTAGCAGCGATAGAATCTTCCAACAATGGAAAGACATTCCGTGAAGCATTGAGTGAAATCCGCTATGGCGCTTGGACTTTGGAGTATTTCGCTGGGCTATCTGATAAGATAGAAGGTAGTACAATTCCTGTTCCTGGAAATCGCTTGAACTACACTTTGAGGCAACCTCTAGGTGTAACCGCTCACATCGTGCCATGGAATTTCCCGCTACAATTAGCAATTCGTTCAATCGCCCCTGCTCTTGCAGCAGGTTGTACTGTTATTGCAAAGCCGGCTTCATGGACTCCACTTTCTCTAATCGCTTGGATGAAGGCAATGCAGGAAGCAGAGGTTGGACTTCCAACAGATGTACTGCAAGTAATCACAGGTTCTGGTGGATTGATTGGAGATGCACTGGCTGGCCACTCCGGAGTTGATGGTATCGTGCTAACTGGTGGAGTTCCTACCGGGCAAGCAGTCATGGCAAAAGCTAGCGAAAATCTGACGCCAGTTACTCTAGAATTGGGTGGCAAAGGAGCAAACGTAGTATTCCCTGATGCTAACTTGAAGTATTGTGCAAAGGCAGTATGCTTCGGAATTTTCATGAATGCTGGACAAATGTGCTGGGCTGGTTCTCGACTAATTGTCCATGAAGATGTTCACGATGAATTGGTGGAAGCAATTGTAGCTGAGATTTCCAAGTGGCCAGTTGGTCCAGGAATGGAAGATGGAGTTAGAATGGGAAGTATGGTTCACACTTCTCACAGGGACGATGTTCTTGACATGCTATCCAAGGGATTGGAACAAGGTGGAGAAATCGCATGCGGTGGAAATGCACTAGACAGAGAAGGCGCATTCATGGAAGCAACCGTAGTAACTGGTGTATCCTCTGACAACCTATTGTTCCAAGAGGAGTTATTCGGACCAGTTCTTGCAGTAACCAAGTTTAGCGAGGATTCAGAAGCGCTCGCCTTGGCTAACGACACTCCATTTGGACTGCTAAACGGAATCTGGACGAACGACTTATCCCGTGCTCACAAGTTCGCAAGAGATGTCGAATCTGGAATGGTTAGTATCAATGAATACCCGATAACATTCCCACAAACAGCATTCACAGGATGGAAGCACTCAGGGATTGGTATCGAGCAATCTAAGGATGCTCTCAACTTCTACACGAAAGTGAAGAACGTCAATGTAAAGCTGTGATATCATGGAAGTAAGCCAGAGAGACGGAGTAACTCTCATCCAACTTACGGGCGGTTCTGCAACTCAGTCTTTTAGCAGAGAGTTTCTTCCAAAAATTAGAGATGCAGTAATGGATAACATTGGTTGCAAAGCGATTGTCATTACCGGAGAAGGCAAGTTCTTCTCTGCAGGTGCAGATATCAAGGCATTTCAGAAGTCAATCGATGATGGAGACAGCGTTGAATTGATTCGTGAACTAACCGATATCCTTCATCCAATGCTGGTTAAGATGCGCACCTCCAAGACAATATTCGTTGCTGCGCTGAATGGTGCATCTGCAGGTGGCGGGCTTGGTCTTGCTCTTGCATGTGATGCAAGAATTGCCAGCCCAAATGGAAAGATGGCAGCCTCCTATTCTGGAATCGGTCTCTCTCCCGATGGTGGAACAACCTGGCTACTTCCACGCTTGGTTGGTGAACAGGCTGCCCGTCGTTTCTTCCTTGAAAACCAAGTTTGGAGTGCAGAGGATGCCTGCAAACTCGGAGCAATCGACGAAGTGGTTTCTGAGGACGATTTGATCGAGAGAGCCATCGAGATTGCAAACACCTGGTCACAGTGGGGAAGCCACACAAAAGAAGCGACAAAGCATCTGCTGTTGACTCAGAACGTGAATGACTTCGAGACCCATCTCAAGCATGAGCAAACTTTGATCGAAGCTGCTGGGACAACCGCATCCTTCGCAGAGGGAATTGATGCATTCCTCTCAAAACGCAAACCTAATTTTTCGAACGATAGGTGATATACATCGCAAGGAAATGTGGAATTTGTAGAAAGGAAGGTCATGACAGAAGAACCTGCCCCACTCCCAATAACAAGGACAACAATTGGTTCAATAATCCCAAGTTGAATGATGGTCCACTATTCGTAGAGGTGTTTTGGTTCCTTTCTATTCTTCCTTTGGTTGCAGTAATGTTTGTCTTGGATGGCGTGATTTTTTTTGCTCTATTGTTCCTTATATTCGTGTACAGATTTGTTCTCATTAAAATCTATGCTTACTTCAGACCAAACTGGGAAGAGACTGACCCAAAGGGTTCGGTTATTGTTGAGGCATTGGACGATTTAACTCAGCCGTTGGAAGATTTTGTTGATGAGGCCCGCGAAGATGTCAAAGAGACATTGAAAGAATTTGATGAAAATATGAGTGAGCACGAGTGGTATCGCAAAAATAGAATCGCGATTTTCATTGCCGCTGCCTTTGCTTTATTCTTCGCATTGGCTGTGACACAGGTAATCATCGAGGAATTCTTGGTTACCTAATTCTACCAAGGGAATTTGGCAGACCAAACAATTAGGTCGTTGACAATAACCTGTATTCCCAAGAAAATCGAGCCGAGTAGCATCAGTCCTGAACCGTCAACTCCATCTTGATATGCGCCATAGGCTAGCAGTCCAAACATTATGTTGACTATCGATGCTAGTGCAAGGATTCCAATCACCAAGAATGGAGTCCAAGAATAATCATTGTTGATGTGCATTCGAGTACTGTCAATCCAGAACATGGATGGAATTAGGAATAATGCATATGCGAGAAGAATCCTTTGTGCTCCGTTGCCATCAGATTCGCCCCATGGCCATCTCAATGAATCAAGAACTGATACTTCAATCTGGAATAAAGCAACCCACCAGTACATCAGGAATCCAATCGCTGCCAAGAACATGAATGGCACAATGTAGGTGATCCATGAACTTGGGATTCCACCCCAGAGTGCTGCTTTATCATCCATCTTTGATAGAGCTAGGCCATAACTAACCAAAACCAAAGGACCGGCAATAAATGTGAACGTCCTAATCATTTCACGGCTAACTTCCATGAACGCCTCTAGAAGAAACGACTCTTAATGGATTGTTATTTTCTTAGAGAAAATCATTCGATTGTTATCTCTGTGTTTCCAAACAGAGTATCCTCTTCGCGCACTCCAAATCTTGTAATTTCGACTTCACAAGATACAGAGCAAATGTCAACACCGTTTTCCGTTAACGTTGCGATTTCACCTTCTTCCCATACGGCATAATCCTCGTCAACGCCCGAGAATGTAATCAAACACTCGGATTCCCCTCCAGAATCGCATTGGTGTGTCTGATTATTCACGGTCAATTGTACCCAGAAGCCAAAGTAACCCTCTGAAACATACCAGTCTATTTCTCCGTGGAATTCATCGATTTCAATGGTCATAAGATTGTCCGTTGCAGATGTAGAAACACCATCTGAGTGGTCTTGAGCTAGGTATGTTGCGTTCCAAGCATCACCAGGGTGTGCTCCACTTGGGTCTGCGAATACCCAAGTACAGAACTCAGGGTATTCGGTTGAGAGGATAGTTGAGTTGATGGTCTCATTATCAGAAAAGACTCCTTTTCTATGAAATACATTGCATTCTGTAGGCTTGTCGTTATATGATATACCTGCACTTGTTCCATTTTCATGTATCCATTCGCTATACACATTTCCAAGGAATAACAAGTCGCCATCTACATGGTAATTTGAGAACATGTAGTGCGTTGCAGACCATTGTGGGTAATTCACGTACTCCACAAGCTCTGAGTTTTCTGCAGTCCAACAATAAGTGGAAGCAAAATCATCATCCAGAATGTAACCTGTTTTTTCTAAGTTAGAACGGATATGCATCTCTCTAGGTGTCAAATCTGGGTCTGTGTATTTGGTCCACATTCCAATCAAATCTTGATCCGAGACACCGCCAGAACACATCGATTCCGAATCGCTGCTGTCAGAATCATCCCCGATACATCCGCTAAGAGGGGCTATTGCTAGAATTGAGCAAACCAATAACAAGCGGACATTCATGAATCCCGGATTAATCTCGAGCACATAGTTTTGGCGCATTTTCACTCGGTTGTAAAAAATAAATCTGCAAATGAGGGTGCAAATCGAGGGAAAATAATTTTGAAAATCACATTTTGTCGTTTTTTTGTATAAAATTAACTGTAAAATCACGAAAAAGTAACAAAATCGCCAATATTTGTAATTAAAATTTATAATTAAATAACATTAATGCACTGAGCAGGTTACGGGAAAATATGGCAACTACGCATTTTAGGCGCCTAAAATGATAGAAAATACCGAAATCTTTTTACGTAATGACGGCCTCGGCTATGTTGCAACGGAGAAATGGTGATACCATGCAATTAGGATATTTCACTAGGTTGGGTCGACATCGCAGTCGAGTTCGATCCCATGTATTCTGAAAATTACTTCAGTAATGTTGCAATTATTGCAAAATTGCATTTCGATTCGAAATGCGTATGCTTCAGCGGCTCTAAGTCGCTGAGCAATCAAACCAATGGGGGTATGGTGTAGTGGATAGCATAAGTGGCTACGGACCACTTGACCTCGGTTCGAATCCGGGTACCCTCGCTGGTTTGGTTTTCAATCAGGGTATGGTGTAGTGGATATCATGACAGTTTGCGGAACTGTCGACCCGGGTTCGAGTCCCGGTACCCTGGCCATTCAACAAGGTGATAAAATGAAAATAAATACAAAAAAACAAAACAAAAAACAAGCGTGCAAAATAGATGAAAATACCGTTTCAATAAACGGAATCGGTCCATTTTGTGAACACCCTAGAAAAGAAAATTGCTGGATATACAACGGCAGAATGCCAACATCAAATTGTTGGATTTTTGTCAACGACAGGAATGTCGAGATTCACAATGTGATTGTCTACAATCCAGATGCAAGGTTTTCTGGACATGGATCAGCTATGATTTCTGACATCAGGAAAGCGTTTCCAGAATCCCATATTTGGGTAGATACTTGGAATTGTACCAGGCCTTTCTGGCAAAAAATGCAGCAGGAGGGATCCATTGACTCAATCGCCAACGATTACTCTTGGCCTTGTATCAACACAACATGCATGACCTGTCATCCAAATAGAACTGAGTCTAGAAGGAGGGCTTTCCAATGAGTGAGGAATTCGACGGTTGGGAAAACATAGATTGGGATGTCGAGATTGATACCTTAGAGTTTGATTTGATGGCGATAAAATCTCATAACAAATCTAATCCCAATGTTGGTAAAAAGTGGATTGAATGGCCTAAAGATATGTTAGGAATCATGCTTTTACCATTAGGATATAAGCCCTCAAAATGGGACAAAGAATCTTTATTGAGTCAAAAAGAAGAAGCAGATTTGAAACAGAAATGGATTGATTTTGCTCAATATGTCGATGAGAACGATTCGATTTCTCTGAAGGAGAACACCTTCACCATTGAGGGGAAATACGGCTCTAAGTTCTCATTTGATGCGAGTATGGAATTTTCGATTTGGTTGCCGCCAAATACTTTGGAAAGGTATGGCCCTTCTCTGAAAGCAATCAGAAATGGTGCTAGAAGAAAGAGCAATCTTGGCGTACATATGGAGTATCTAGAGGCGTCTCAGGCAACTTGGAAGATAGACACTGGAATCACGGATGACGGATTGGGATTCTGTGATTTTCCTGATTACGTCAAAGGATTAGAGCTCAAGCAGTATGAGGGATGGTCAACATTTGTCTATCCTAGCAAGTCAACATTTCCAGAAAATCTGAGGGATCTCATTGAGATTTTAATTGCAGATTACCACATTTGGGAAATCCTGCACGAACAAGAGGTCAAGAGAAGGAAAGCGAATGATGAATGGAACAAGAAGTGGCCAAATGGTAGGCCGGATGATTGGATGTATTTGTGAGGTGATATGATGGTAATGAAAGAAAGAAACAACAGTGATGCAATGAAAAATTGGAAACCGAATGCTAGCGCCCCTTTGTGGGATGAAGAATCTGGAAATGAGCCAAAGGGTCCGTTTTTTACAGACTTAGACATCAAGCACGTCAAGCAGGTTGGACCATCTTGTGTCCCTACTACGCTTGCTATGCTGGCAAGAAGTACAGGTGCAGATGTGGACCCTGATCATTTCAAGAAAATCATCAACTCACAATCACCGCATACTTGGTCAAATGCTTTGCAACCGTACGGTTTGCAACTAGCATATTGTAACCATGATTTGAGAAGATTGAGTTATTGTATCGACGAATTGGTTGAACATGATGATTTGTTCTTGCTATGCTTCTACTCGGTTGACCCTCCATCCGACCCGGATGAGAGAGGGAAATTATGCACAGCACACATTGTAACATTGCATAGAGACAAAATCATTGATACCGCGAAAAGCGCTCCCTTTGGAGTAAGTATTGCCACGCAATACCCGAGACTATCAAGGCAGACAAAGAGGATTTTCAGGGTAGTTCCCACTGGGCACCCGAGGAGGGTTTAGGTGATTTTCATGATGTGGAAAAATGGTGAATTATTCTCCTCTGTACCCTTTCCTAAGGCGAGGGATAGACCGCTAATCGTATACCATCCAGCAGCTGATATGAATTACCTTAACTCATGGTCAATTATGGTAGAAAACGACCAACCCTTCATACTATTTTGTGATGAATTGGGACCGAGATATCCCGATGATATGCCATTCCTTGAAACCAGTTTAAGGATGGAATATTTTGCTAGGATAGCTAACCCGCTGATTGGAGGAAGAGCGTACAGAAGTCCGGAATTAGGGTATCAAAACATGTTGGTGATGAGGCAAAAAGATGCGAGTAAAGGGATTGAGGATTTACCATTAGTCGATATTCTGTATCTTGATTGGTTAGAGCCATTTGTTGAGAATAGAAGTAGGAATTCTTATTCAGATATCATTCCAAAATTAGCATCGCATGTTAGAGATGGAGGCTTGATTATCCTAGATAGGAAGCATGCAGAAGTAGTCCCGGAATGGTTTGCATATTCACAGATTATTTTGAGTACTAAGAAGGATGTTTGCGTGGAGCACATAGGTAGAGGTGAATGGCCAATACCATACCTCGATATCGATGGGGTAAGGGAAGTGCAGGCTGAGGTATTCAGAGTCAAGAATCTCGGAAATGAGAAGGTAGATGTCAATGACTTCCTTGCATCTCTAATCCATGAAAGGAGATTAACTCCTAAGGATTTGAAGAAGAAAACGAAGAAGCTACCCGAAAGATGGCCCGGCCATCCGGATAAGGATTCATGGTATCAAAGATACATGGATTATCTAGACTGGCCAGAAAATGGGCCACCATATTTACCCTGCCCGCATGCTAATTCGTGGACATTCAGAGAATACTACCAATGGGTTGACTCATTGATTGGAAACCCGAGGGCTTTGAGGCCGATTCCTAGAGATGAGAGGAAGTACAATTTTGGAATCAAGGTGACATTGGTTCACGGCGATATTACCGAACATCTAGATTGGCTATATGTTGAAGATGCTAGTTTAATCTTGAGAGGAGAACTCCTGAGTGATTGTCTTTCTAAATGGTGTTGGCTTCAATCCAAAGCGGTAGATTTGCAGCCTAAATGGGACAAAAATCCGATTTCAAAATTGAAGTGGTCAGGGCATTATTCAACTCCAAATCTGACTTTGGAGTTGTTGAAATTGTCAAACGGTCCAACTGTCGCTACAGTTGTCCACGGGAATGCGACACTGAAGCAATTGAGCAGCCAGTTGAGGAACTATTCTGGAGATGTTGAACATCTGATTATTTTCCATAAGGATGAAGAGGATTACAGAGATTAGGGAAGTTCGGTTTCTTCAGCGGACCCCGATGACCAGTCATAGATTCCTTTGCCGGATTTCTTGCCTAAGCGTCCTTCTGCAATCAATTTCTCAAGAAGTGGGTGAGGTGTGTATGAATCATCGTTGAATGATTTCTTCAGATTCAATAGAATGTCTCTGCGCACATCCAGGCCAACGAGGTCAGTAAGAGCGAGTGGTCCCATCGGATGCTTGTACCCTAAGACCATCGCAGTATCGATGTCTTTGGCGCTGGCAACTCCATCTGCAAGCATTCGAATCGCTTCATTGCCGAGAACAACGCCAAGTCGAGATGTTGCGAATCCTGGTACATCCTTGACGAGAATAGTGGTCTTCCCCATGGCTTCACCGGCAGCCGTAGCCGCTTGAATCGTCTCTTCAGAGCATGAGTCATGCTTGATTAGTTCAAGCAATTTCATGATTGGTACAGGATTGAAGAAATGCATTCCAATGACTTTCTCTGGCCTGCCAGATGCAGCAGCAATATCGGCGATAGAAAGGGAAGAAGTGTTAGTTCCTAGGATACAATCTTCCTTTGTCATTGTACCAAGTTCTGCGAAAATTTTGTGCTTCAAATCTGGGATTTCAGGGACAGCTTCGATTACAAGGTCAGCATCTTTTACCGCTTCATGCATGTCTGATACAGCATGAAGATTTTCTGCCCATTCGGCTTTTTGTTCAGCAGTAGTTTTCCCTCTAGCGATGCCTTTGTCCCAAAACGCATCAATTGTATTCATTCCACGTTCTAGGCCTTCAGGAAATGCATCATACAGGTTGGTATGCCAACCGGCTTGTGCACATACTTGAGCAATACCTGCTCCCATAGTTCCAGCACCAATTACTGCTACAGAACTGATTCCCATGTTAGCGTCCGATGGGATTTAGGTTCATGACAATTCCTTGGATTGAGCGAGATATACTCCGCCTACAATCAGAACAAATGAGGCGATGAGTGAGAATCCTAATTTCTCATCAAGCAATAACCAGCCACTTAGAATTCCGAATATTGGTACCAAGTAAACATACATTGCAGACCTACCTGCACCGATGATTTTGATTCCATCTGCAAACCAAACATAGCTCAATACAGTGGAGAAAATCGCCAAGAATGCCAACCACGCCCACGCATCTAAACCTGCGTTCATAGGGAATCCAACCTGCGAGTATTCCCAAATTACAGCGGGGGTTTGGATCAGTAATCCAACCGCACTTGACCATACCGTTAGGTGGAGTGGCGACAGAGCATTCTCCCCACTCATCGCTTTCTTCATCAGAATGGTTGTACAAGCCCATGAAAGTGCTGACATAGCGATTAGTGCGTCACCTAGCAATCTTTCATTCACGGGCAAATCGACATTAGGAGAGTACCATGCAATCACTGCAACACCACAAACCGCAGATAGTAATCCTAACCCAAGCCGTTTGTCGAATTTCTCGCCTAGGAACGGTACAGCAAGTATAGCTGTCAATAGTGGATTGAATGTTATCATTAGAGAAGCGTCACCTGCAGCGGTCCACTTCATTCCATACATGAAGAATGCCTGGTACAAGAAAGTAGACAAGAATCCAATTGCAGTGATTATTTTCCATTGATCTCTAGATGGCGTGACCCATTGCTTTGTTGCGAACAAGAATAGGAAAAAACATCCTACTGCGAGAATGTACCTTGCCCAGCCCGCCGTGAAAGGGGGGATGTCACGTGCTGCTACTCTTCCTGCTACCCAGCCCAAGCCCCAAATGAATGCAACAGCTAGTAATTTAGCGTGAGTTGATGCATTTTTCATCAGAATCGCTCCAAGCCGAGTTGCAGGATACGGGCTCTAGGTAGCCCGATTTCCGGCATTCCTTCGGCTGGTGCGTGGAGTTTTAGTCCTTCCAGTCGCTGGACATACAGTCCATAAGATGCAATATCGCCTGGCAAGAAAGGTGTAGGTAGGCCCATTTTCTCTAAGCCTTCACACGCCTTTTCACTGTATATCGGATAGACATTGGTCTCAAAGTGCATCCATGTTGAAACTCTACAGCAGTCTACATTCTCAAGAGTCAGAAGGTGCTCAAGTAATCCAACATCGGGGTACTTGATTGTTTGAATTGCCATATTGACTTCCATCACGACATCTTCTGGCCATGCAAAAGGAGTGTGTTTAGCCCAAGCATCAGCTAATTCGATGTGTTCAATCACATCCTCACCTGTTACAGAAAACAATGTTTCCTGGTACGGCCTATCTTCATAGGCGTCGCTAACAAGACCTGGTAAAACCGAGTAGAAGCGTTCTAATTCCGCTTCGTCGGCTCCGTAGAGCGAGACGGGGATCAATCTCTCACCTCAAGCAGTAGCGCCGATTCCACTAGCAAGTTGGCGAGGAGTCAATGGTTTGTCCTCAATCCACTGTTGCTTGAAAATCTCTTTCAGTGCTTCTTCATCTTCTGGAGTTGGAAGTACAGTCTTCAGGTATTCTGCATACTCTTCGTCAGTTCCTTCGAACAGTTCGCCGTTAGTGTAGCAGTTCTTTCCGCCGAAAGCTCCGATGTCTCTGTGGAAGTTTTCGTGAGGTACGAATAGAGTTACTCCACAGTCTTCAGGGAGGTATCCATTGAGTTTCTGGACTTCCTTTACGATTTCATCGTGGTAGTGGCCACGGCTTTCTTCGTTGAGAACTTCTTTGTCAACATCGATTTCGCCTTCCTGCTTCTTACGCTCGTCCCAGCGTCCCTTTACTCCCCAGACGTATGCCCAGTGAGCAGAGGTGGATGAATCAGTTCCGAACAAGTCGTGAGCTGTTGCAACCCACTTGTTCATGTAGCGCTGTAGCATGTCCAGTGGAATGATTCCAGCCTTGATGATTCTTCTTAGTCCATTTGAACCAGTACCCAGGTGGAACGACTCTTCTTTGAGCATAGGTCCCATGGATGCAGCTAGTGGCTTGAACGCAGAGGTGGATAGCATTCCAAGTTGGAACTTACCGTCTCTGTCGACGAACATTGTGTAGCAGAAGAAATCCAACCAATGCGGCATTGGTCGGTTGAATGCACCAAGTAGGCGGTCTCCGTCCTGTGCATTGCGTTCTAGCAACTTTTGAGCTTCTCTTCGCCCCTGTTGTCCGAAATAAGTCATCAATAGGTAAGCCATCTGCCATCCGTGGCGTTGTTCTTCAGCCATGATGCGAGCGGCAGCATAGCGGTCGTAGTCTGTAGGTGCAGTAGCCAAAAGGTGGCGCTGCTGTTCTACAGATGCAAATTCGGTATCACCTTGTACAGTGATCATTGTAACTAGTGCGTCGCGGATGTTTTGGTGAGGAACTTGCAGTGCTCGCTGCCCCTTAGCTCTTACCGCGTAGTCTAGAAATTACGATACGTCACCAGCGCTTTCCCAGGGGATTAGTATT
>JAKURJ010000019.1 GCA_022452125.1 Candidatus Poseidoniaceae archaeon | reverse complement strand
ATGACGGTCTAGAAAATTGGCAAGAGAACCTTTCTTGCACTCTTTGGAATGTTGCTGATACCGACTTTGGCGGAGTCAGTGATGGTGATGAATCAAACGTAACTCATGGTACTGATCCTTGTGACTCGTTGATTAATTTCGCAGCAAATGTAGTATCTTACAGCTCAGGTTCAAGTCAGTTGACGGTTAGTGATGGGGCTGGATTCAGTCCTAGTGGTGGAATAGCGTATTACAATAATTCGGGCACCTACACGCAATTTTCCTATGCTGCAGAGGTTAATGGTGTGTTACAAGGAGTGTTCTTATCTCCACCTGCAGGTGCAACTTCAGTTGAAAGTTGGAATAATTCCTGGTGTCACGACATACTTTCCGGTTCATTCCCTAGCTATTGTGACGACGACTATTCAGATTCTGATGGTGATGGATTAGCCGACTGGGAGGAAACTCTAGGTGTGTACGGTTATTTCTCAAACCCAACTCTCGCAGATTCCGATGGTGACGGAGTTGGAGACTTAGACGAAGTTCTAGTGGACACAGATCCATTGCAACCGTGTGAAAATACATTAGACGACGATGCAGATGGATTGAACAATTATTTCGAGCGTACAACCGGTTGTGATAACTCATGGATAGGAATCACCAACGGAAGCCAAGATATTTGGGTCACAGATGAAAATCTCAGTGACACCGATTCAGGTGGTGTAAATGACAAGCAGGAGTACTTCGACTCAACCAACCCTGAGAACGACCCATCAGATGACATATTCCCAGATGACTTTGACGGCGATAGAATCCCCGACGCTGTAGAGAATCAAACAGGAACCGACTGGAGAAACCCGGACACCGATGGTGGTGGAATGAGAGACGGCGATGAGTGCCCGCAACAATTCTGGTTCACCAACTGCCAAGGTTCACAATTTGACCCATGGGATCCTTCAGATGACATTATTCAGAATGACATTGTTTTCTGGGCTAACAACACCAGCGGTGTAGTCGATTTGAACAAAGTTCACCGCTGGAGACTCAACACTTACGACTTCTATACCGGTGCAGCATATGGCCTTGAGACAGACTCTCACCCAGCTGCAGAACTGATGATTCCATACAATAACAATACTCACCTTGCATCTTCAAATTATGCAAACGACACTGTTGCTTGGAACTTAGCATTCCCGAACCCAATGCTGGCGGGAATGGTGCCTATGCCGGCGTATCAGTATAACATAACATTCTATTCTGATGCTACATTGACAATGACTCGTACCAATGATACCCATACCTACGAAATCACAAACGGGGTTCTCGATGCGATTTGGGTAGAGCAATACGAGTATTGGTTTGATTGGCAAACACTTGCACCTAACACAATCGCAGGAACCAATTCTTCCTATGAGCGTAATCTTCCAGACTTCTTCACAAACACAACTCTGCCAGAGTCTTTTGTCTATAATTTGACGAATGAAGTTGTGAGTAATGCTGGTGCAACAGATGCCTACTCTACAGCAGACGCAATTGCTACCTTCCTTCGAGATGGTAACGCAACATATGATTTCAAGCGTAATTACAACGGTAGTGGGGCTGCTCCTGAAGCAGACTTAACATATGAATTACTGAATCGTGCGCAAGAGGGTACCTGTGCAGAATTCACAACTGTGTTCGTAACTATGGCAAGACTGGCTGGTCTGCCAGCAAGATACGTCTCGGGATACACTGGTGGTTCTTGGACCGGAAACGGATACGCTGTCTATGGTGCTAACTTAGCACAATGGGGTGAAGTTAGACTAGAGATGAGCGCTGGTAGCGGCGGAGATGATCTAGGATGGATTCCTTTTGACCCATGTCCTGCTCCAGAAGAGATTGAAATTGTCAATCTGACATGGTCTCCTACAACCTACGACCGAGACGGCTCATCTGAGGTAAGTGTCTCTGGTACTCTGCAATACGTTGAGAATGGTACAGCTATTCCAGATATCACAGTTCGTGGATACGTAGTAGGAGTTCAAGACGTTGTTAACGTACCTGGTTCAGCGGCATCTCCTGTCAACATGTTTGGTGTTTTCACAACTGATGCAAATGGTAACTTCACCATGAATGGGACGATGGATGAACCTGTTGCTCCAGGTTATGCTAGCATTGTCGTCGAGACAATGCAGAATGGATATGTTTCCAATGATGGAATAGATACTGGTGTATTTGTGAACATCACAGACGATTCTAACCTGACACATAGCGAGCCAGGTGTAATTGACCAACCAGTGCTTGGTGCTGGAGCGACTACCGTTCTAACAGGACAATTACTGTTCGAGAATAATGCTACAAATGGAGCCGAAGATATCGGTGACCTCGAAGTATGGTTGGAGTTCACTTCCTCTGTAGATGGATTGACAAATCTTTCAGGATTTGTTGGACCTGGCGGAGTTTGGGCAATCAACGTAACTTTGGATGAATTGGAGACTAAGACCAATCTATCAGCCACATTAGGTTTCAGCGGATGGCAAGACACATCTCAGTCAGTAGGTGGCCCTCAATTCCACTTGAGGCCGACAACCCACTCGATTACTTTGGACATTAGGAATGCACCAAATTTGACTGCAGTTATTGAGGGGCCTGGCTCCAACAATTCAATTTTGCAAATTGACGAGGTAGTCTACATCAACGGCTCTGCACTTTCATTCGGAGCCAGCCCTGTGGCTCTAGCTGGTAATCTATCGTTCGGAATGCGTGAGTTGAACGGTGGAGGAACATTTGTTGAATTATTCAACAAGACAGTTAACGGTTCCTTCACGATTGTTCATACTCTGGATATCAACAATACTACCGTGAAGGCTGGTAATGTCGAACTAGAATTGGTATTCTATCCTGATGATTTAGAAGCAACAGATTCGCTGAACACTTCAGGTACCCCTTGGTTGCTTCAAGGCATTTTATTCTTTGACCTACAGGCAAATTCACAATTGCGAGGTGAAAATGTGGGAATTATTGTGCAAGTTTCAGACCACCTTGGCGGACAATTTGATCTGAATCTAAATGGAACATTCACCTTTGATTTCAACGGAACCACTGTGAATACAACAACTAATCCAGAATCTAGTACATTATCGCCAACATTCTCAACAAATGCTAACCTATTCGCAGGAGATTATACATTTGATATGGCGTTTGGTGGAAACGAACTCTTCCTACCTTCAAGCAATTCTTCATCTCTGAGGATCATGGGTACAGTTGACATAACAGTGACAGTCATAGATGACTGGACCTACCTAGGAAATACAACTTGGATAGTTGGAGATATAACCGATGCAGTGCATGGAACCGCAGTATTAGGAAATGATACAATTGTATTCGCTACACTGTTTGCAGGAGAAGGTGGAATATTCGACCTCTCAACTGGTCTATTGAATAACACCACTGGTTCCTACAATATATCAATCAGGGCACCAACAGTTGTTCCATCTGGAGTTTACGATGTCGAAGTTACTACCGATTTCGAATCTCTAGCTCCACCGGGTGGTGCTTACTACCAATGGATCGATAATACAGTTCCACCAGCACCACCGCAAATTCCTTCCACAACATGGGGAATTGAGTCAGCAGTCGATCTGCAAAGACCTCCTGGTTCGGATGTGGTTGCAGAAATGAATAGTTCAGTTGAACTGACGGTTAGAGTTGCAGACATTGCAGATAATTCCAATGTCTCTGGTTCTACTGTAGATTATATCATGGATTATGGCGGAGCAAATATCTCCATAGGCAGTGCTGTTAGTGGTGCTGACGGAAATGCAACACTGTTCTGGACTGTTAACGGAGTTGACCCAGGACAATATGTATTGAGAATGGAAGTCCAAGATGATGTTTCATCTCCAAAGATTGCGTCTGCTACACGTCATTATGGTAACTTCACAGACATCAATGTCACAGTGCAAGTTCCGTCCAATATTCGAGTAGATTCGATACCTTCAACCGTTACAGCAGGAGTTAACTTCCAAGTTATTGGCCAAGTGGAAGACGGTGACAATTCAAGCAGAAATTTGACTACAGCTGTTGCATTAGAAATGTTCTGGCTTGATAACCCAGATGAGAAGTTAATCAACGGTGTATTCACTGCGCTTGATGGAAGCTTCAACCTCTCTGTTCCGACAGATGTTCTCAATAATGGAACTCAAAGGGGTCCAAGACAATTTATTATCTCGGTTGTTGAAGATTCTTCGCCATTCTACCTAACAGATTCTAGTAATCATTCTATTTTGGTACAAGGAGTGACTGTGTTTGAGAATGTTCAACCTCTCAATCCAATTATTGTTAACCGAGGACAAGATGTCAATATCACATCTCAATTGGTTGAATCATCGAATATGTTCCAACCATTGGGTGGATTTACAGTTGATGTACAATTTGATGAGACTTGGTTGGCATCAAATACCACAGATGCTCAAGGCAGGTCTAATTTCTTGCACACGATTCCATTCGACCAACCACTGGGATTGATTACAATATCAATCATGTACAATGGTAGTTTCGACTTGCTATCTACTCAGAGAAACCTGTCAACAGTGACTATTCGTTCAACAACCGTAATGGTTGTTGAGCCGATTACTGCTAACCCTGTTGCTGGAGAAGCCTTCGTGATTACAGGTTCAATTCAAAGCGATAACGGCAGTGCTTTACAATTGAGAAACGGAGACCCGTTGAATGCAAATGTATTGTTTACAATCGATGGTGATGCTTCTGGCTTCACACTAACTGATGGACAAATCCAAGCCAATGGAACATGGGCTGCGACAATTACTCTGTCTTCTGGATTTGCTGCAGGAACGCACGTTGCTCAGGCACAGTATATTCCATCCGTGAATTACTATGGAGGTTCTAGTGCAAACCAATCATTTGACAGCCGAGGTTTCACAACTCTTACTTTCGTGACCCCATCTTTGGATGGTGTCAATCAGCCATCACTCAACGATAGAACTGATAGAGGAGATGATGTCAATGCTCGCCTCCAATTATTCGATAACACTGGAGCAGCAGTTGTTGGAGTACAAGTAACAGTTTCATTGAATGGAACATCAGTAACAACAGTCGGAACCACGGATTCAATGGGAGTTGTTGATGTTAACTTGACAGTTCCAGCAAATGCACCAGTCGGTTTCCACGACTTAGATGCAGAGTTCCTTGGCACCCCAGGTTCTACTGGATTGATCGGTGACAATACCAGCGTGACATTCGTTGTACTTGCTCAAACAGTCATCAACATCACAGAGAGCTCTACTGCAATAACTGCCGGAGATGTACTGTATGTAAACGGTACCTTACTGGATGACTTGGGCATGCCTCTACAGATTGATGGTAATGATTCAATCGCAGTAGTGTACCTACTAATCGACGGAGTTCCAGTCTCTAGTGTTCAATCAAGTGCTGGCGATGGAATGTTCATGTTCGCTTGGAATTCACCACAGAGTATCGATGCTGGACCTCACAACATACAGGTTAGATTCAATGGTGGTAGAGATTGGGTAGACCCAATTGGCGAAGGCGACAGTGCCAACCCTGACTTCTACTATCCAAGTTCTGATTCAGTCAACTTCACAGTTGCAGTGCCGACTAAGATTCTACTGTTGACTCAGGGTGGACAAGTTGACCGTGAAGATACTCTAACTGTTCAAGGACGGCTCCTGGATATAGTAGACAATCCTCTGGCTGGCGAAACAATAGAAATATGGCTTGGCGGGGTATTCTTGACAAACATAACAACTGATACTCAAGGGCAGTTTAGTGCAGTGCACCCTGTTCCTGCCGATGCGCAGTTAGGTCCTGTTCTGTTGGAGACTAGATTCACGGGAACCCTGGAATATCTACCATCTGCTAACAACGGAACTTGGAACATCTTCTCAAAGATCTATGTTGATGTTAATATTGAATCACCATTGGCCGTAGAACAATTGACTACAATCAATGGATTCGTAGGAGACAACATGTTGAATCCGCTATCTGGTATGCTGGTAGTAGTTACTGTTGAAGGAATCACAATCGGCAATGCAACTACAGATTCAAACGGAAACTACAGTTTCAATTGGCAAGTCCCTAACATCTTCCCAGACGGCAACCATACTGTGCAAGCAGATGTTCCTGCCCAAGGTTGGTACCGAGCAGGTCAAGGAAATGCAACATTCTTCCTAGCACATCGCACCGGAATAACTGTCAATATCGCTGATAATGATGCAACTAGAGACGACTTCTGGGACATTACGGGAACACTGTACGATATCGATACTGCTCAGAATGATGGATTAGCTGGCGAGACAATTGTCATCTATATCGATGGAGTTCAAGTTGATACGGCAATTACATCTCTCACTGGTGAGTTCTCAGCTTCTATACGTGCAGATGCTGCTTACTCTAGAGGAAATCATGTGATGACTTTCGCATTCGAGGGAAGTTCAGGTCACTTACCTGTTGATTCAAATCGTACAGTTGTTGTTTGGGCAGATGTAACAGTTCACATTGATTCAACCAACACCTACGTGGTTAGAGGTGACAGCATTCAACACAGAATCCAGATGACTGGCCGTGTTACAGAAATAGGTGGTCAAGGAGTATCCATCGATGGCGCTCAACTAGTCTTAGGGAACGGAATCAACTGCGGATCCGGTGGTACAGAGGCTAGATGTATCAACATCGAGAGCGCCATTTGGAATGGCGGAACTTACACACTCACTGCTACTGCTCCTTCTTGGATTGAACCGGGACAGATACAGTTGAATGTGCAGACGCCTGAAAACTCATCCTTGTACTTGCGTTCAGGAAATGCTTGGACTGAAAGCATCTCGATTAGAATTAACCTCCAAACGCCTTTCGATGTTGACATTGAGCCAATTGTTGAGAATGAACAAGAGGTAGTAAGTGGAGAGATCAGACTTCTAGCTGAAGACACTGAAGAAGGAGTAGAAGGAATTGCTATCACAATTTATCTTGAAGATGACAACAACTCCAGATTGGATGAGGTTGTTATTGTAACAGATTCTAACGGATTAGCAGACTTCGAATTTAATGCAGAACCACCATATGGCGATGCTTCAGAATATGGAGAATTGACTCTGAAGATGTCAATCTCATCGAACTTCATTCTATCAGATGAATCACAAAACGAGTTCAACACTGAATTCAACTCTGGATTCAAACCTGATTACACCTACGAAGGTGATGATTCTGGTGTTCCATGGTGGATGTACTTGGTTGCAATTCTGATTATTGGGGCTGCGGCTGCATTCCTGATAATGAGACGCCGTGCTGCTGATGCCGCTAAGGAAATAGCGGACATATTCTCATACACTGCTGAATTACTTGCTGCTGGAGATTCGATGCGAGAAGCAATTTTCCAATGCTATGAAAGCCTAGTCCATGTCTTGATGGGAAGAGGATTCTTGCGACGTGATTTCGAAACAGTCAGAGAATTTGAAATGGCAATTAGAGCGGCTCTTCCAAATCTCTCAGAAGAATCACTGTCAGCATTAGACGCTGTCTTCGAAGAGGCTAGATACAGCCGTCACGAGATGAATGAAGGCCACAAAGCGAACGCTCAGGAAGCACTAACCCGTGTGGTATCTGAGATTGGACAGATTGGAGACATACCAAATCGATGATTACCATCGAATATTGAGTATGCCGTCAGTGAAACTGGCTTTGATTGTGTGAATGTCTGCAGGCAGAGGCAACTTTCTTTCGAAAGTCCCTACCTTCAATTTCAGAATGCTGTGGCCTTCAAGCTCACCCTTGGACAGATCGATGTTATTCATTTCTGCGCCATGCAAAGGAATCGACAATCCGTCTGAGTGTCTGCGACCATTGAGCTCCTCAATTACCCAATCCAGTCTTCTTTCAGGTGCAATATCGGCCATGTGAGTTTCTGGTAATTCTCCAGATGTTACTAACATCATTGTGTGGCGGTCTCTAACTTCAGTAAGGTGGTCGCCTGACATTTCAAATGCAGCATGAAGCTCACTCGGAGTGGCGTTTAGGCCATCGCTAACAGCCTCAATCTCGACCTCTTCCCATTCTGCCATGCTAACACCTCCAGTGGCGGAACATATTGAACCTTTCAGATTTCTAAACGATGCACTTTCGAGAAGAATCTCTTTGCAAATCTTCCTGAGCCTTCAGAATCACTAACTTGATTCATCCGAATGTCTGGTGGATAGCATATTGCATAAGTGCGCTCAATATTCCTTCTATCTAGTAGGACGATTAGAGCCCTGTCGCCCATCGCTCGAATTGGTCTACCCATGGCTTGTAGAATGGTGTTTATTGCCGGTTGAGAGTTAGCATATCGCCAAAAGTTTCCTTGTCCAAACTTATCTTTGATGTAGTTCGCATATGCTTTTTGGAACACAGAAGGGGGTGCATTTTGGATTCCTACACAAATTACACAATCCAATATTCCACCCGCATAATCAACACCTTCTGAAAGCCGACCGTTGAACACACCTGCTAGAACAATTCTTTTTCTTTTTTGTTGAGCTTCTTCTAGGTCAACGAGTGTGGCATTAATATCTTGCTTGCTCCACATTTTGGATTCAATAATCTTCTTTGTCCCGGGGAGATACATAGTTCCATCAAAAATATCCTCCAGTGCATCGTATGAGGGGACGAAAACGGCAACATTTCCTGGAGTATTTTGCACTACTGAACTGATATGGTTTCGGATTTTTTCCGTATTTTCAACTCCTCTCTCACGGTATAGGGTAGTAACATCAGTAGCGACAACAATCGGACGCCTCTCCTTTGCAAATGGAGATGGTAGTATCATTTGCCCTCTCATTTCTTGAGTAATCCCTAGTAAATCAGCAAACATGTTTGGAGGGTTCAGTGTTCCCGACATCAGAATCGCTCCAGAGACTCTTTCAAAAATTGGCCCTGCAACTAGTCCAGCATCTAACAAGTGGGTGACGATCCTTCCATCTCTGCCCTGTCCATCGAAAACTAAGCAAAGGGCAGTACCATTTCCAAATCGATCAAGGACATCGATTTGTTGTGCCAAAAGGTGAGCAGATGGCTCATTATCTCCGTCCTCATCAACATCGACCTCATTGGTTTCCAGTAATTCTTTGAACAATTTCAATCGGATATTTTTATTCGGATTAGCGAACATTAAACCATCTCCAGTCAATCTCGACTGGCTTACATGTGCTGATACTTTGTCAAATGCTTCTTCTAGCCAGGACAGAACGTCCTTGGCTTTGATTTGCATTTCCTTGTCCCCTGCTAATTCTGAAACAAGACTTTTGAATTCTCGGTTTAGGACAAGCCTGAACTCCTTGCAGACTTCAAGGCTCCATCTTTTCAATTCGACAGAGTCATTCATTGATTCAGTTATTGCAGCCATTTTCTGTAGATTGCCTAAGTGCTCTTCAACTTCACTAGATGCGTTTCTGACCATAGTTGGTGTCAAGCGGCTTTGCATTCCCCTTCGAACACGGTCTGGTAGATTGTGTGCTTCATCTACAATAATCACCAAATCATGAAGACTCAACCCCATGGCTTTCAATGATGCCGTCCTGACTCCTTCAATGAATAGGTGATTGTAATCACAAACGATTACTTGCGCTTCTTTAGCTGCATTTCTTGCGGCTTTCCAGGGGCAAGTTTGGGTTTTTTGCCCATTTTCGACATGAGTCTTGCTCATTTCAACAAGTTCTCCAACATGTAATGGGTCTGACAAAATCCTTTTCTCAAACTCCGGAGCGGCTGTAAGCCATGGTTTACACTGGCGATTCTTTCGATGATTTGCACACAGGAGAGAGAAACTTGCGCCACGATTACCTGCAAAAGGTTCGACACACATGCTAGATTGTCCAATCATATCTACCAATGAGATTTTTTCATGTTGGCTGATGTCATTTATTCTTCGAACAGTGTCAACGACAATTTTGTGTTGACTCTGCCGAGGCGTGAGGAACATGACGGTCTTTCTCTCAGGGCCGGAGTTGGCAAATTCCAGAGCAGCAGCTAATGCGGCTGCTGTTTTACCAATTCCAGTCGGTGCACTTGCTAGATGTGCGCCACCCTTTTGCAATGTTTCTAGGCAAGACGAAATCATCTCCGTTTGCCCTTCCCTGGGATTGGGATGAGCAAGCCAAGATAGTCCGGCCTGTTCACGCATGAGTGTATGCCTTCGCCGAAGGTATTTGAGGTTGAGCCTATTCAAGCCGCGGTTGCACCGTTTGAGTAAATTGCACCCAGATGTGGGGTCTGGGTGCGTGTGGAACTAACCCTGCTCAACAAGCAGGGTCGGAATCGGAGTCCCCCCGGTTTGCATCCGGGGGGACGTGTGTTGGGTTGCCAGTTTGTGCTAATTTAGCACGTAGGCGCAGTGCAGCGAAACAAATGTTGACTGGCATATCAACATCAGTTCGGAAGGTGGAAGGATCATTGTTTCCAATTTCGTCCTCCCATCGCATTTTCCCATCCCCTCCATTATGTGGCTCTCACCCTGTTTTCACTCAGTGAACTCCTTGCGTCCTACAGTCTTGCTGCGAGCTACTTCTAGCCCTTCAGCGAGAATATCATTCAGTTGTGCTTCCTCATGGATTATCTTTCGGACATAGTCCTGCAATCCTTGTGAAGCTGCTTGTTGGTGACTAATGCCATGTAATTCATACAGGTCTCCCAGGATGCTCTTCATTGAGCGCCCTACTGGGATTGTGATTGTCTCCATGTCTGGTAGAAGAGGTTGATCTTCCAAGAAAGAACGGATGGCTGCGCGGATGACGTCGCTTCGATTTCTAGCGCCATCAAGACCAATTCGTGCATCGAGAAGAGCGACCTCTTCATCGGTTATTCGCAGCGAAATTAGGGTGTTTGGTGTGCTCATTGGCTGTCCCTCGTAATATATCGACAGAGGTGGGGGTATATAATATGTATTACACATGATTACAATATGCAATACATGTGATGACAAAGGCCACTGGTATTTAGGCATATTCAAATGCAAAAACAGAGACGAGAAACCATGGTCGACCGATTCAGATTCTTACGTCGACTCGGAATTCCGGGAAGTGCAGCTACTGTGCTGTCTGAACTTTCCGACGGCAAAAAATCAACATCGGAAATGTCGAAGAATTCAGGGCTTTCAAAAAGCGCTATCTTAACTGGATTAAATTACTGGCAAAAATTCGGTGTAGCATCAAAGTGTAATACAAACCAATGGCAAATCCATGAAGTCGAGCATGTTCACCAAATGCTTGCTATACTAAAGAAGGAAGAAAATCAGTTGATTTCATCTATCGCTAAGGTTGACAAAATTATTGTTGACGAAAAACGGTAATCCTCAAACAGTAGGAACAAACAGCGACCACTATGGCACTTACCGCAAGCCGTGGATTGTATTTGTATCTTGAAGTTCTGAGAACTGCATTAGATGATGACATCCTTACAGATGATGAGGCTTCAATCCTGAAGGTTCTCGCAGTAGCATTGGGAATCCATCCCTCAAATGTTGGCGATGCATTGGATATTGCTAGGGGAGTTGACCCTTCTCCAATTTCTGAAACCGACAATTTTAGTGAGCATCAGGTTGGAGATGTTACTACATATCAGTCTGCTTTAGTCGCAGCACTTGATGATGAAATTATCACTGAAGATGAATGGGCTATGTTGGAGGGCCTTAGGAATCTGTTTGGCATACAACCAGACCAGCATGCACTGATTGAGGAAGCAATCAGGTCTATGTCTGAATCAGATGAAAATGGTGAGCGCAGACTTGAGCGTCTGGAGAGGTTCAACACTGTCTGTCCGTATGTCTGAGTTGCTCTAGTTGTGGCAACGCTTGTAAAGGGTCTTTAATTGGGCCGGCTAACACAAGTTGTGTTTTTAGGTGTTATAATGAGCGTTGTTCATGATGTATTTGAGAAAGTAAAGAGTCGCGATCCAGATCAACCAGAATTCCATCAAGCAGTATGGGAAGTTTTGGAATCCCTAGAACCTGTTTTAGAGCGCCATCCTGAGTTCGTTGAAGCAGGAATCGTTGAGAGAATCGTTGAACCTGAGAGATTGATTCATTTCCGTGTACCATGGGTAGATGACAACGGAGTTACTCATACTAATCGTGGTTTCCGTATTCAATTCAATGGTGCAATTGGTCCTTACAAGGGTGGATTAAGATTCCATCCATCAGTTAACGCATCAATTCTGAAGTTCTTAGCTTTCGAGCAGGTATTCAAGAACAGCCTAACTACTCTACCTATGGGTGGAGGAAAGGGTGGTTCCGATTTCAACCCCAAGGGTAAGTCCGATGCTGAAGTCATGAGATTCTGCCAATCATTCATGATGGAATTGTGGAGACACATTGGTCACAACTGTGACGTTCCTGCTGGAGATATAGGTGTTGGTGGAAGAGAAATCGGTTACATGTTTGGAATGTATAAGAAATTACAGAACGATTTCCAGGCTGGTGTTCTAACCGGTAAGGGCCTTTCATACGGTGGTTCACTGATTCGCCCAGAAGCAACTGGATATGGTCTAGTTTACTTCGCACGCGAGATGCTAGGGGCACAAGGTAAGTCCTTTGAAGGCGCAACGGTTTCAATCAGCGGAAGTGGAAATGTAGCACAATTCGCTTGTGAGAAGGTACTCGACCTTGGTGGAAAGCCAGTAACAATGTCTGATTCCTCAGGTTGGATTCACGACCCTGCAGGAATTGATAGAGAGAAACTTGCTTGGATTATGGATCTTAAAAACAACCGCCGTGGAAGAATCAGCGAATACGCTGCACAGTTCGACGGGGTGACATTCACCAAGTCTGAGCCTGAGCCTTCTCTTAATGGCCTATGGGGAGTAAATGTCGATGTTGCTCTTCCATGTGCAACTCAGAACGAATTGAACGGCGAAGAAGCAAAGATGTTAGTCGCTAACAAAGTAATTGCAGTTGCTGAAGGAGCTAACATGCCATGTACTCCTGAAGCTGTTGCAGTCTTCCAAGAAGGCGGGGTTCTCTTCGCACCAGGAAAGGCTAGCAATGCAGGTGGTGTAGCGACTTCTGGTCTTGAGATGAGCCAAAACTCACTGCGCCTATCATGGACTCGTGAAGAAGTCGACAAGAGGCTTGATGACATCATGGTGTCAATCCACGAGCAGGCATACTCAACTGCAAAGGAGTATGGCCGAGATGGAGACTATGTCTTCGGAGCTAACGTAGCGGGCTTCCTCAAGGTTGCTGAAGCAATGATGGCTCAAGGTGTAATCTGATATTTAGAATAATGAATATTGGAATAAGTCGCTCAAGATTAGCGCAAGCATTATGCTAGAACAAGGTTGAACTATATGGAGTTCTTCTCATGCTAGCCAAATCAGATTGCGGTTGGAGCAACGTGCCCGTCTTTTTTGTCGTCAGGCTTGCGAACTCTAGACCAAACTCCACCCATCAGTTCTTCGTGGTGTTTTGCACAATAATGGAATCGACGATATGCTTCTCGGAAAGAGTAAGCCTTCTTTCCTGTGGCAACTAGGTAGCCCTCCGGAGAAAGTCGAGAAATGATCACTCCAGCAGCTCCACAACCTGGATAATCACAAACGGCCTCTTCTCCCATGTCTTCACCTAATCTCTCGCCCTGCTTTAATGATTGTAATTTTTTAGTCATCTTCTGCTGTTTCAGGAGGGGTAATTACCAAGAGAGGAACATTTGCCTCGATTGATTGTCCTTCCTCACAATGAATCTCCGTCACAGTCCCTCCTACTGGGGCCTGAATCTCGTTTTGCATTTTCATCGCTTCAAGAATCATTACCACTTGCCCCTCTTGGACTACATCTCCCAAAGAGACCTCGACAGTCACGACCTTTCCTGGGATGTTCGCACTAACTTTACCAGATTTCTTCGACTTGCCACCGCTAGTTCTTCTCTGCTTGGGAGCAGGTCCTGCATCTGGAACTTTGATTTCGAAGGTTTGACCTCCAACCGTTGCAGTCCAATTTTCACCGTCTTGTTCAAGTTCAACTTCGAACTCTTCACCGTTAACTATCACTTTACGAATATCACCCATTTCTTCACCTCCACGGGGAGCGGGAGCTCCTTTGATGCATGAGAGAAGACATTCCCATATTCATCCTGCGATGGTCTTGGGCCCATGCTTCACCAAGATTTCTGCCAGATTGTGATGGATCATCACGGCTGGATGATGCAGCCAATACTGCTGCTATTGCAGCCATTCGAAGTGTTTCAATTTCAGCCATAATATCACTCACAACGGTATATTGCCATGCTTTCTAGCAGGGCGCATTTCTTCTTTGTCAAGTAGCATGCCTAATGCTTTGCATAATCTTTCACGAGTTTGATTTGGTTCTATTACATCATCGAGATACCCAAGCGCTGCAGCCTTGTACGGGTTCGCAAACTTCTCTTCAAAATCTTCGATTAACCTAACTCTCTCTCCCTCAGGGTCACGTGCGCTTTGCAATCTTCTTCTATGGATAATTTGCACCGCACCCTCTGCGCCCATTACCGCCAACTCAGCACTAGGCCAAGCAACATTGTAATCGCCTCTAATGTGTTTTGAAGACATAACATCGTATGCACCTCCATACGCCTTCCTTAGGATAACCGTTAGTTTTGGAACAGTTGCTTCAGCATAAGCATACAGTAGTTTGGCGCCATGGCGAATAATCCCACCCCATTCCTGGTTTGTTCCCGGCAAGAATCCTGGTACATCTTCTAGTGTGATTAGTGGGATGTTGAAGGCATCACAGAACCTTACGAATCTAGCAGCCTTGTCACTTGCATCTATGTCCAAGCACCCCGCCAGAATCTTTGGCTGGTTAGCTACTACACCTACGGTTGATCCATTTAGGTGGCCGAATCCAACGACAATATTTCCAGCCCAATTTTCTTGAACCTCTAGGAATCCTCCATCGTCAAGAATTTCTGTAATTACATCCTTTACATCATACGGTTTTGTTGGATCTTCTGGAACTATTGAATCTAGGTTCTCACAAATTCTTGTTGGTGAATCACTGGTCTTCTTCAGTGGGGGCTTTTCCATGTTATTTGCTGGAAGAAGGTCGACAAGTTCTCTCGCCAAATCAATTGCTCCTTGGTCATCTTCTGCAGTGAAGTGTGAGACCCCTGACTTACTTCCGTGAGTGCTGGCGCCGCCCAAGTCTTCGAATGACACCTCTTCGTTTGTTACAGTCTTAATGACCTCAGGTCCTGTGATGAACATGTGTGCAGTCTTGTCAACCATGATTACAAAGTCAGTAATTGCTGGAGAGTAAACAGCTCCTCCGGCGCATGGTCCCATAATAACGCTAATTTGAGGAACAACTCCACTTGCTCTTACATTTCTGAAGAATATTTCAGCATATGAACCAAGGCTGGCAACTCCTTCTTGGATTCTGGCTCCTCCGCTGTCGTTTAGCCCGATGACCGGCCGACCTGTTTTCAATGCCATATCGAGTACCTTGCAGATTTTCAGACCGTGCATCTCTCCGAGGCTTCCTCCATACACCGTGAAATCTTGAGCGAATGCGAAAATCTCTCTGCCATTGATTGTACCATGGCCAGTTACCACTCCGTCACCAGGAATGACATTTTTATCCATGTCAAAGTCACGGCATCTGTGTTCAACCAGAGCATCTATCTCTTGGAATGAACCTTCGTCTAGAAGCATTTCAAGGCGCTCTCTTGCAGTCATTTTACCGCGGTTGTGTTGCGCATCGACCCTTGCTTGGCCTCCTCCAGCTTCCACACGAGCCTTTCTTGCTCGCAGGTCCCTCAGTCTATCTTCGGTACCTACCATGTCTTTCGCCAAACGGAGAATATGTTAGACCGTCTTTATGGGTTTTGTGAGCATTTCTACACCGCAAGCACTTCATAGACGCTCCTGCACACATCCAAACATGGGCGGAAGGCAGCGCATTGTCATAGCAAAACCCGGCCTCGATGGTCATGACCGTGGGGCTAAGGTTGTCGCAAGAGCCCTGAGAGATGGTGGTCATGAAGTCATCTACACTGGTCTGCGTAGAACTCCAGAGCAAATTGTCAGGACTGTGATGGATGAAGATGCAAGATTTGTCGGTCTGTCATCTCTCTCAGGTGCACATAGCCACCTATTCCCAAAGATTTGTAATCTGTTGAAAGAATCTGGTCTGAATGATGTTGTCGTTTTTGGTGGCGGAATTATTCCCGAATCAGACAGGCCTCCTCTTTACTCTGTAGGAGTAAGGGCTATCTTCGGACCTGGAACGCCTTCTACTGAAGTCTTAGAATTCGTTGAAGAAGCATCCACTAGAGATTGTGGTGTAGGGTCCGATAATGGTTGGATCTGGGGTGAGTGATTGGACCGCAGAACTCTCGCTAGGCAATTATCTGCTATCGAAAATGGCGAGATGCAAGTTGATACATTTACGGATGGAGATGTTATCGCTATTACCGGCCCACCAGGTGTTGGAAAATCCTGTATTGTAGATGCGATTTTACATAGACTTGCACCGGCAAAAAATATTGCAGTTTTAGCGGTAGATCCAACATCTCCGCTCAGTGGAGGAGCATTACTTGGTGACAGGATAAGATTGAGTGTTTTAGATGACAAAACAAAATCTGATTCAATATATGTTCGAAGCGTAGCAACTAGGTCTTCTAGCGGCTCAATACCTTCTATAATACGAGACCTTGCAAGCCATTTATTGTCGAATTCATTCGATTTAGTAATTATTGAAACCGTGGGTGCTGGTCAATCAGAGATGCGTTGTGCAGCTATAGCAAATCGGATAGTCGTAGTTGAGGGTCCTGCTAGAGGAGATGGGATACAAGCCGAAAAAGCGGGGCTGTTAGAATTAGCAGATTTGATTGTAGTAAACAAGGCTGACTTAGAAGGATGTGACAAAGTAGTCAATGACCTAACTGTTTCACTTGGACTAACTTCGGATGCTCCTCCAATCATTAAGACAAGTATAATCACAGGAGAAGGATTGGAGGATTTGTCTAATTTAATTTTCAATTTAGAAGAAAGAACCTCTTCCAAGCGTGCCCGCTGTAGGCAGCAATTACTGATGGCGCATGAGTCATCTCTCACTTCAAATCCCCATTTCGAGGCTATTCTTGACCGCATGTCTGAAGAAGGGTTAGCACTCGATGAAGCACTGAGGGAACTCAATGAGTGACCAAGTCGAACTCACGGATCCGGTAGACCACTCTGTTGGCGGTATGTATGGGCACCTGTTTAGAAGAGGTTTCCATATTGGAATGTCAATTATTCCATTTGTCTATTTTGAGTTTGGAGAGAAGATAGCAGATTATCTATCTATAACTGTAGTTCAGGTTGTTTCATTATTGACACTAATATTGGTATTTGGTGAAGCGATTCGGTTGAAATTAGGGATTACAATTTTTGGCCAGAGAGACTATGAATCTCATCAAGTGAGTGCATTAGCTTGGGGTGGTTTTGCAGTTGGATTAACTTTCTTGATTCTACCTGAGAGTCCAGATTTGGTGTGGCCACTCATCCTTTCACTGTCACTGGGCGACCCGTTCTTAGGAGAAATTCGCAGAAAAGGTCTCGAGTCCAAATCTGTATTCCTCTGGGGGTCAATTTTCATCGCTCTGATTTGGGTTGCTTGTTTCTACCGGTTAGATACTCCAATCTGGATGGCCCTTGTTATGGGGCCACTTTGTGTGGCTTCGGAATGGCCAAGATTGAGATGGATTGATGATAATGCAACAATGCTGTTGATTCCCTTAGCAGCAACAATAATGCTTGTACCATGGATGTAGAACCATTATGTTGAAATGGCGTATAGCCTCGCCAATGTATAGGTGAGACGCCATGAGTGACGAAGTTCCTTCCGCAGACCCTCCTCAGAGTACCTATCTGATGACATTTTTACTATCGTTCGTATTGTTGATGGTAACCATGTTCGTATATCCACTTTGGTGATTTGAACCAAAGCAAGATATCTTGAATGAATAGGTCTAGCGATTGCTATGTGTGGTATAGGCGGCATGCTCGGCCAGCCTGACCGAACTGTATTCTCTCGTATGAACCGCTTGATGGATCATCGTGGCCCAGATGGAAATGGATGTTTTTCTGATGATTCCTGTGGTCTAGCACATACTCGTTTAGCGATACTCGACATTTCGGGTTCACCTCAGCCTCTCTATGGTCCTGGGAAAGTAGCAGTAGTGAACGGTGAAATCTACAATCACTTAGAACTTAGAAACAATATGTATCAGTACACAACCAACGGTGACAGCGAAGTTGTATTGTCTCTGCACAATGGGAGGGGTGATGCAAATCATCATGCAAAGTGGGTTTCAAAATTAGATGGGATGTTTGCTTTCGCATTATGGGCCGATGGTCAACTGATTTTGGCAAGAGATGCGATGGGTATCAAGCCATTAATGCGAACAATAGTTGGAGATAACTTGCTATTCTCTTCTCAAGCTAAAGTACTGAGGGC
>JAKURJ010000018.1 GCA_022452125.1 Candidatus Poseidoniaceae archaeon | reverse complement strand
AATGTCCGAGTTGTACTCGCCGTATTGGTCGACTACAACTACACAGTAGACGAAATCACCATAGGTGTTGTACGGAATGTTGTAGTGGAATACAAACGAACCATCGCCATCGGTGGCAGCTTGTTCTGAAACTGTGGCAATCAACTGAGCATATGGATCGTTAGTGGAATTGTAATATTCGCCATGACGGTAAATTCTGTATTCTTCATTTTCTTCAGATAGCAAGCCATCCCATACAATGCTAGTGTAACCAGTTCCATTCTCATTTGGAGTGAAAATTGCTTCAACTGAATCCACATTATCTGGTGGAGTGTTGTCTTCCAGCAGAGCATTTGTCATTGCATTTCCAGAGAGGAATCTGGTGTCTTCGTAATCTGAACCGTCTTGTGTCCAATTAGGTAGTAGATAGGTCACGGAGTAGTACACTTCACGATTAGTTTGAGGAGGTACATCTAGCACATATTCAGACGCTGTAGAAGTTAGTGTCGCTACCTTTGTGACCCCGCTAGCTCCGGGTTCTAACAAGGTTTGACCGTTTGAACGCTGAACCATGAAATCAGTTTGCCACACATTGATTTGTAATGCGTCTGCTCCAGTTTCAGGAAGCACAGGATTGATTGTGTTGTAGTTAATCCATTCGATTGTAGTTTGACTGTTTCCAGGGTGGAAAGTAGCCTTGATGTTGAATGGAGAACGGATCGGAGTGGTTAGTTCATGCACTGGGTCAAACAAAGAGCTGGCATTGAAATCCAGTGTTGTTGTCATGCTACCATTAGCATGTTCAGTTGTTATTGCATAGAAGAAATGTCCATCAGTTCCTGCACCGACTTGGTATGTTGCTGAATGCCCCGGGTGAGGGTTTGAGCCGCCCTGTCCTCTGCAACTCAAAGGATTTTGACCGATGGTAGATTTGTCACATGCAGTGACGGAATGCCATGGGTTTAAGTCGCCGATATTGGCTGGTGTAATCGGAACATCGTGGCGGTAAACATGGTATGTAGCATCCCACAACTCAGAATAGAGGTCCAAATCGCCTCCTGTTTGCTCGATATTTCTCCAAGTAACCGTAGTTGTTTCACTTACATTATCGAATGAAACCGATATGTCCTGAGCCTGTAATTCGCTCGGAGTACCTTGGTCTTCTGCACTCACAGTTGTGAACATCGGAAGTGATGATACAAGCAACATTGAGAGGACAAAATAGGTAGTCCTGCGATTCCCACCGTTCAGCGTTTCGCCAGCCATCATTTGACTGCTTTCTGTGATTCGGTTATGAGAGTACCGCCGTAGGCGGTGTGAACAAAGGCCAGTTTGACATAAAAACAAACCTTCGCCGGCGCGATTCCTAATCATCTGATTTATCAATGCCTTTCGGGGTTGATAGAGGCTTGGATTTGTCAAGCGCTTGCAAATCAGCACGTGCTTTGAAAAATCTCACAACGAATGTGTAGATTCCGCCAACTCCAGAGATAGCAATGATCAGAGAAATTGGGTTGACTTCAATATCATTCCATTCGCCCCAAGAGCCACTTCCCATATAAGCCATAACCGCAGTACTGAGTAATGCAACGAACGTCAGAACCATTCTGTCAGCCCTACTAAATCCGCCATAGTTTCTGCTTCCTGCGACAGCTTGGGCTTGTGTTCCCAAATACGAGCCAAACATGGTTAGCATAGCCGCTACCCAAGCCAGTTCGATGTGTCCAAACCAAACCATGTTGTATCCAAGAGCCAAAATCCACACTACATCCAGTACTCTGTCCAACGTGTGATCGAGATAATCTCCCCACCGAGTTACTTTGCCTGTCGCTCTTGCAAGATTACCATCCAAGCCGTCGAGCGCCATTGCAGAGGCCATCAAAAAAGCCGCACCAAGGAACATTATTGCTCCATCTTGCCCGGTTCCTGCTTCCATCATTAGCCACGCTGCAGCTAGTCCGGTTGGTAAGGTCAACCAGGTAAGAGTTGCAGGATTTACACCTTCCAATTTGGAAACTAAGGGCTCGCTAATCTTCTTGAACAGGTTGCGACCCTTTTCTAGTGCCATACCTTTACCTCGAACGCCTAACGCCTTTGTGCCTTATGGTTGTGAGAGCCAATCTATTGCCGAATCCGGGGTTGTATGAGGTGGGCAGCCGCTCTCTATCCATTCTCTAACGCCTTCACCTTCAAAAATCGACCTTGAGTCTCCAATGAGTTCATTCCAAGGCCCCCCCATCATTTCGACCTCAACATTTGCTTGGACTTTTTCTGCAGAGTATCCTCTTTGTATCAGTCGCTTTCTCAATTCATTTGGATGGCATCTAACTACGACCAAAGCATCAACTGGAACGTGATGCGCAAGGTGCCCATCGATTAGAGTGAGCACCTCAGGATGCTGCCACAATTCTGCTAACCTCTCGACATCCACCGGTGCTGCACCGTCAGCCTCTACATCGCCTAAGCACTGGTTTTCCTTCGCAATATCTCGAAGTGAAAGTACAGGCATACCAAGATTTTGACACAAGGTGGTCTTACCGCAGCCAGGGGTCCCAATCACTCCAATAGAGCGCAACTGTCTGACTGCCATGCTTATGCTAAGGTAGCCAAGAGTTAAACATCATGCCCCAATAACGAGTCTGATATTCATGTTTGGCGCCGCCGACCCAGAACAGGCAATCAGCCAACTTGAAGCATATTATCGCGAAGGGCGAGGCGAGAGAGCGGAAGTAATGGCTTCTGCACTCGTCGACCAATTGATTGCTCTGAAGGACAGAGATGATGACACTCAAGGTATCTTGGTTAGAGGATTGAGGATCCTTGCTGGAGTATTGAATAGTCGCGGGAAATACAAGCGTGCAAGGACTACAATCGGACTGTTGCACAAACACAGAAACAAGCACGGTAAAGCGGTGGGACACGATTTCAACGCTGCTGCTGCAGATTACCACCTTGCAGGATTTATCCATTCGAATGCAGGAAAGAAAGGAGCAGCGAAGAAGGCTTTTGCCAAATGTGAAAAATTGCAACCGGGACATTTAGCTGCTGCATTAGATGTTGCCGAGCAATGTGGCTTTTCCAAAACATTGCAAAAACTGTACCCGCTTGCAGGTCCCGTGATCAGTAAAAACAGCACATTCGTTCTGGAGATTGAAGGAAAGCCTGCCGCTGATGCTCGCAGAGTCGGTGCTGTATTGGGTGGAGAAATTCAGGCTGATATCGAACGCCAAATCGCCGCCATAACTGCAGGAGAACAGGCTGCAAACGCTAGACTGCAAGCAGCAGTAGATTCACTTGTACCAACTCATGATTATCACACGTACAGTACTAACTAAGTGCGAAAAATGGTAGCGGGAGATGGATTTGAACCATCGATCTACGGGTTATGAGCCCGTCGGTCGAACCATGCTAACCTATCCCGCTAGCAAGCCACCGGCGACGGTCTGCATTCTTGAACCCACCGACAATAAAATCCGTCCGTAGGACGGGAGGTTTTTGGATAAGGACCCTCTAGGGTCTAGCGATGAAGGCGAATTTCCGTCTTATGGCCGTGACCCTGACACTACTGAGCGCTAGCCTTGCTGGCTGCCTGGGAGGAGATGATTCAAGCGCAGAGGTATACTCTGGGCCGATCAACTTAGTTGTGTTCTATGATTCAACTTCTGGTATGATTGAAACCACAGTCAATAACGGGCAGCAGGGCCCCACTACTGGTGTTGAATTATCCTTTGACTTCGCTGACAGCACATCTGATGATGGTGCGATAACAAAAATCATGCTTGACCCTGATGATGGCTCAGACCCAGTTGAAGCAGACCCCTCCGATAATGCAGTCATTTCTTACACTTGGATGACACATGGCGTATTCGAAATCAAACTCTCTGCAGAGGATGATGAAGGAAACTCTCACAGCATCGAAGTAAGTATCAGAATCGATATGCACATTGTTTGGACTGAATCCAACACCGCATCATCTGCGATGAGTTTCGATGTCACACCTGACTGCGAAGATGGAGAGCCTCTTGCTGATAGAATAACAATTTCATCAACAGTAGAAAACCCGACCAGCGGCGGATGGTTTGGAGGAGGCGCGAACTCGGACGTAACATGGACTCTTCGCAACCCTAGCGATGAAGAAATCGCTACCAACAGCGGAACTGTGGCGGATGGACAAGCTCAGACATGGGACTATACCTCGAGAGATACTGTTGAAGGATTATGGAAAATAAATATTGAAGTCGCCGAAAATGGTGACGATGTAAATGTCAACAACGACGTGACTATCGCTTATGCAGAAGGCACCGAAGACGCTGTCAACCCTCGAACAGAGTGAAAGTAAAGTGAAAGTAATCTGCAACCTTGCAGTACGCTATTCAGAATGCATGGATTGATTAGTCTCCACTTTCAGAGTTAGAGTATGAGACCTTCTTTCTTTGATATACTAAGGCTAGATAGTCGTGTTCATGGCAGCAAAGAGCAAGTCAAAGAAGCAGAAAGAAGAAGAGTCCCCTGATACAGAGGTAATCACAATGGAGGAGCAACTCGAACCGGAGATTAGCATCGACGACCTTCCAGGCGTAGGTCCAGCAACAGCTGAAAAACTACGTGAGGCAGGTTTTGATGAATTACTAGCACTGGCGGTAATGAGCCCTCCTGACCTAGCAGAGCAAGCCGAATTAGGTGAAGCAGTTGCAGGCAAGATTATTCAGGCAGCAAAGAAAATGGCAAACATCGGTGGCTTCGTTTCTGGTACTGCATTATTAGAGCGCAGAAGAGAAGTTCAGAAATTATCCAGCATGGTTCAATCAATAGATGACCTACTTGCTGGAGGATTTGAAACACAATCACTAGTAGAAGTGTACGGAGAATTCGGATCTGGAAAGACCCAAATCGGACATCAACTAGCTGTAAACTGTACCATGCCAATCGAGCAAGGTGGATTAGATGGCGACGTTTTCTACATCGATACAGAAGACACCTTCCGTCCTGAAAGAATTACTCAGATGGCAAGAGGTCACGGCCTAGACCCGGAAGCGGTACTAGAGAGAATCCATGTTGCAAGAGCATACAACTCAGCACACCAAATGTTGCTAGCTGAAGAAATCAAGCGCATGAGCAGAGGAATCAATGTCAAGATGATTATCGTAGATTCTCTGACAAGCCACTTCCGTGCAGAATTCGTAGGAAGAGGAATGCTAGCAAACCGCCAGCAAAAACTCAACAGGCACTTGAAGGACCTCAAACAACTTGCTGATGTCAACAATGCATTGGTCCTAGTTACCAACCAAGTAATGAGCAAGCCAGATGCAATGTGGGGGGATCCAACCAAGCCTATTGGTGGACACGTTCTAGCTCACGCATCAACCTTCAGACTTTACTTGAGAAAGGCAAAGGGCGGCAGAAGGATTGCTCGCCTTGTCGACTCTCCAAACCTACCAGATGGTGAATGTGTTTACCAGGTCTGTGAAGACGGTCTCCGCGACTGAATAGTGGTTGAACAATCGCCTTCTCACCCCTATGGGGTGGCGGCACCTTCAAATTAGGTGCAAATAGGATGCGGCGTCATGCGACATCTCATCGAGCGCGTTCTCGAGCTTGCTGAAGAAGAAGAAGGACCTACAATTCGACCTACTAGTGTTGAAGAAATGGACTCTAATGATGCCGAGTTAAAGCGCCTGTTAGAATCCCTGCAGCCTAGGATTAGAGTCTATGGCGCAGGTGGTGCTGGATGCAATGCTGTAAGCCGTTTACACGAAGAGGGATTATTTGAAAACCGCTACGTGACAGGACATGCAATCAACACAGATGCCCAGGCATTACTGATGAGTCCTCTTGAAAATAAAGTCCTCATTGGAAGGACCGCTAGAGGTAGAGGAGCGGGCGGAGATCCTACCAAAGGAGAAGCTGCTGCATTGGAAAGTGAAAACAGTTTGAGGAAGATTACAGATGATACTCAGTTAGCAATTATCACAGCCGGAATGGGTGGAGGTTCAGGAACTGGTGCAGCAGGACACATTGCGCGCCTAGCAAAAGAACAAGGGGCACTAACTGTTGCCGTTGTTACTTATCCATTCAATTCCGAAGGGACTCTACGTAAGCAAAATGCAGAGTGGGGTCTTGAAAGGCTGCGTGAATACTGTGACACCATACTTGTGATTCCTAATGAAAGGCTGCTGGAAATCGAAGGAGTTAGAGACCTTCCTTTGGCCAGCGCATTCCGAGTCGGTGACGAACTATTAGTCAGAGCAATTACCGGAGTTACTGAATTACTTACCACTGATGGTATGGTCAACCTTGACTTTGAAGACCTCAAGGCGGTAATCAACTCTGGCTCTGGTGTGGCTATGATTGGCCTAGGAGCCGCAAGCGGACCTGGAAGAGCTGAGGCTGCAACCCTAGAAGCATTGCATTCGCCATTACTAGACTTGGATGTATCAGATGCAAGAGGTGCACTGATCAACGTAGTAGGTGGTTCGAGCTTAACCCTTGGAGAAGCCGAGAAGTGTGCTAAACTGATTCAAGGTAAGGTTTCAGATAATGCTAGAATTATCTGGGGCGCTGCTGTTGACGAAAGCCTAGGAGAGGACATCAGAGTTATGCTAGTACTAACCGGAGTGCGCTCAGACCAGATTCATGGTGCGAGCGAAAACAGGCAACTGAGAGCGTTAAAATCTCGAAATATTGAGTTCGTCAACTAATCCTTTATCGCATAGAATGCGAGGGAAAGTAGGGCGATTATTCCAATTGCTCCAACTGCAAGTTGGATACCAGTAACTTCCTTTCCAGTTATATCGGGTGTTGTGACTTCGCCAGTGTAATTTACGCCAGGTATTGCTACAGACATAGAGTTCCATTCATCGCCATTGACGTTTCCATTACCATTTACAGCATTTCCATGGACAACGAATGTTGCTAGTTCGTCATCTGCTTCTGGGGCAACCCAGACGACTTCCCATTGCCTCCTATCATTTATTTCAGAAGTGTGAGTATAACCATCATCCATAATTTGCCAACCTTCTGCAATTAATTCTCCTTGTGAGATAATTATTCTAAAACCACCTTGAACATCATTTGATTCTACTGGAGATTCTATTGTCAAAGTAAGATTGTATTCCACTGAGGAATTGTATACCTCCGGCAGTCCACTCAGATTTACACTTGTAGTATCATCAGCGCCTCCATGGCACAAACAGCCATTGTTAGCCCTATCACCGATTCCATCTGGTAAAGCCTGACTTTGGCCGATAAGAGATAGCAGTATTGCTAGTGCTATTACCCTCTTCATAGCGGCCGCTGTAGGCACTTACTTTCAAGTTTAATCATTAGACGATACAGCACAAGAACACTATCGAAATTTGTTCATTTTCAAGGGTGCAGCAATACATGGTTTCAATTACTATGAGACGTTTGATATTTTTAGTGAGTACTATGTTACCCTTTGAAACAAGCGACTTGCCCCAAGAAGAAGAGGAAGATATCGACCCATTCGCAGAACTGGAGATAGGTACGAAATCGTACAGCCAAGCAGGTAATGATGCACTAGCAGCATTTGCTGGAGATGACGACCCCTTGTCTGCTTTCGCAGACGAAGATGAAAATGCGATGGATGATGTTGTTATTTCCTTTGAAGAAGATGATGTTCCAGAAATTGAAAATTCTAGCTCTACAAAAAATAACCCTTCTGAGGCAACATACAAACTTCTGCTTGAGACAGTTTGGGTTGATGATATCCTAGATCCTTCTGAGGTTCAATTGTTGGCTAGGAAAAGAGGTGAACTCGGACTTTCATTTGAGAGACATCTACAGTTAGTTCGAGATATCATCGGAGGCTAATCAATGGCCCCTACTCCTTTCGAGCATGGCCTAGCCCTAGCTTGGTCAGATGGAGCACTATCTCGTGATGGTGCAATCATGCTCGAAACTTTGCAAAAGCAATTGGGGCTAAGTGACAAAGAGAGGGCTGTTCAAGAACAATCTTGGCTATCTGATATGACTAAAAGTCCACGCAGGTCTTTTGGTGATGGCGACCAAATCCTAAGAGAATGGCTTGAAGGTTTGAATGACAGAGAAAATTTAGCCTCAAGCGCCCGTGACATGGGTCGTGCTGCACTAGATATTGGTCTATCCAAATCCGCATGGAGCGACGCTTACCAATTTGCAAATGGTCTAGGACTAGGAGAAGATTTGGCTTCAGGTGTTTGGTTAGAAGAAGAAGCTGAGCCACTAAACGGTTGGCCGGCCGCCCTAGACCCACTAGCAATTATCCTAGGTTTAGTAATCTCAGTCCCGAAATCAGCACCTCTACAACAGACCGAATTGGTAGAAGGAGACGCCTTTGTTATCATCGATAATTCAGGTGCTAACTCAAAGCCACTCTCTTGGATGCCAGACTTGATTCCTGTCAATCATGAAAAATGTGCTTGGGGCTGGAATGGTGGCGACAAAGTCTCAACAGCCCCTCCAAACAAAGACCTAGTGTACTGTAATTCAGTGGTTCTGGCTTGGATTCGAAGATTGATTGCAATGCGTCATCAAAGAGGAGAAAGCGGCCTAGAAGAATTACCCGAAGGGTTCCAAGTTATGCCTTCGTCTGCTGAACTAGAAAGAGATGGAAACGATCTGAAATTATCAATGATTGTTGACCTAGGTGAAAGCGGATTGGTTAGACCCTGGGCTAGCGTTAAAGTCGATGGAGAGATCACTGCAAATCCTGCTCCTGAAGGCCTAGCCCCAAACTGGGTTAAGATCCATGACGGCCTAGCTAATGTAATGATTAACGCTCTTGAAACACTACCAAGACAACTATTGCAAGCTGCAGGATTACAATCAGAATTCACTAATATTTCAATCCATGAAGGATGGATTACTCATGACTTGAGTGAATGATAACTTCGTAAGTTATCTTGCAATCATCTCGTAAACTGTTTGAAACACTGCAGTATTTTTCGTGTGATTTGTGTACAACTCGTTCCACCAATCTTTGTGGAACATCACCTACAACATGATACACCATGTGCATGGAAGTGAAGTATCTAGGAGACTCATCGTTACGTGTTGAATCCATATCGACCCAGACTTTGGAAAACTCCCGCTCTTTCAATCCAATGACAACATCAACTATTGAGCATGCGCCGACCATCTGTAAGGCGAGTTGCATAGGGCTTGGTCCTTCTTCCCAATTCATCTCAATTCGCTGACCACTGGAATTGATTCCAACCATATTTTTCCCGCCAGTCCACTCCACTGTGCCTTGCATAAATGTCCCAACTCCCGCTATGAGATGAAACCACCGTTGACCGCTTTGTTGATGAAGGGGGTCAAGTTGGGTCGTAACGAGCACCATGTCAGGCAGTCCAATTACGATGGAAAACGGAGTTCTAGTAATACCAGATAACCCAATTGTTCACTATATCGAAGGTGACGGTATTGGAGTTGATATTACGCCGGTAATGATTGAAGTTGTAGATGCTGCTGTATCAAAGGCTTACGCTGGTGCAAAATCAATTACTTGGAGTGAAACACTCGCTGGAGAAAAGGCATTCAACAACACAGGCGAATGGCTTCCTGAAGCTACACTAGATGCAATGCGAACCGGCCTTGTTTCTATCAAAGGGCCTCTAACTACTCCAGTCGGTGGAGGTATACGCTCACTGAATGTAGCACTAAGGCAGAAGTTGGATTTGTTCGCATGTGTGAGGCCTGTCCGCTGGTATGAGGGAACACCTTCTCCGGTCAAATCTCCTGGCGATGTTGACATGATTATCTTCAGAGAAAACAGCGAAGATGTCTATGCCGGAATCGAATGGGAAGCAGGCTCTCCAGAAGTAGCCAAAGTGATGGACTTCCTAGTTAATGAGATGGGAGTTGACAAAATACGATTCCCGAATACTTCCGGTATTGGAATTAAGCCAATCAGCAAAGAAGGCACTGCTAGAATCGTACGCGCTGCAATCCAATATGCGGTCGACAACGACAAAGATAGTGTCACATTAGTTCACAAAGGTAACATCATGAAATTCACAGAAGGTGGATTCAGAGATTGGGGTTACGAATTGGCAAAGGATGAATTCGGTGCAACTGAATTAGATGGTGGGCCATGGTGCACATTTGAAAATCCCAAGACCGGAAATACAATCACGATCAAGGATGTAATTGCTGACGCTATGCTTCAACAAATTATCACAAGACCTGCAGAATATGGAGTCCTTGCAACAATGAACCTGAATGGCGACTACATCTCTGATGCACTAGCAGCACAAGTAGGAGGAATAGGTATTGCTCCTGGTGCAAATATCAATTACGATACTGGAATCTCAATCTTTGAAGCAACCCACGGTACCGCTCCAAAATATGCAGGCCAAGACAAAGTGAACCCTGGTTCCCTTATCCTATCCGCTGAGATGATGCTAAGGCACATGGGCTGGACAGAAGCTGCTGACCTAATTGTCAGCGGAATGGAAGGAGCAATCTCTGCAAAGACAGTAACTTACGACTTCGAGAGATTGATGGATGATGCTGAACTACTGTCATGTTCAGAATTTGGAAAGGCGATCATTTCTCACATGTGAGATTTACTTAATCCAAGAATTTAGATTACGACTGTTAGCAATAACTCCGAATCCGAATCTTTCCTCAATTGCTCTAGCGACCAATGCGAAATCAGAGTCTCTTGTAGCCATCAAAATGCTGCCCAATTCGCCTAGAGGACGGCTAGCCATTGCAGTACACAAACTCATCAGAGTTTGGTCTGCAGCCTCTGGGTAGATGTCCTTGTCATTAATTACAGTGCGCAGTGGCTCGCTATGCATTCTCTTCATAGCAGTAATTTCATCATATACTTCACTATGCTCGACTAAGAACTTCTTCAGTTCTGCACGAATGTCTTCATCTTCAGCCTCATCCTCAATGTGCAAATCAAGAGGTTTCCATGTCGAGAAATCAGAAACAACCGATTTGGCTATTTCGACTAAGGTTTCCTTGTTGAGAACCTTAGCTAAATCATTTTCAGAAACCAATGTATCCGCAAATCTATCTCTGATTCTTTCAACATCTCCAGCGATTGAAATCAACTCATTTTGGACAATCTTTGGCAACCAAAGCTGAATCACGCCCTCTTGTGCACGGTGCTTGAGTATTCTATGGAAACTACCCCTGCCTCCGATATCAAGTGCCGCTTCTGAACTAATTCCTAATTTTTCAGAAATCCTGTATTGTAGTTCATCGATTAGAATGTTAGTATCAACAATGACTAGAGGTGATAGAGCCAAATGACGCAAATATGCTCTCTGCTTGATTGGCAAATTGTGTCGGTGAGTTGCGAACAATCTCCTTTCTGCGTCTGCCAACCTCTTGATATCTAGAGCACTGAATTTCCCAGAATTTTGTGCACGCTCTAGTAACATCAATCCTTCTAATGGCCTTTCAGCAGACGCTTCTAATGCGATTTCATATATTTCCTCGCCTGATGGATCATGCATCATTGCCTGAGCATAACGGTTTTCGAATGTATGGCGGTTTCTACGTCTCTCTCTTTGCAGAGAGTTCAGAGCCGCTTTCACTCTTCCAGAGAATGGCTCCCTTGGCAGCGGTCTTGGGTGAGAACTTGGATAGTTCCTCAACATATCGAGTTCTTCTTCAGAATGTTTGACTCTTGGAACCTTTTCGACCTTTCCAAATTGGTCTTCTTGCTCAACCATTTCAGTTCGCTTTACGAAGTTGGTTAACAATCTCGTAGCTTCGTCTGTATTTCGCTTGTTGGCTGCAACATGGGATACGTTGAGGTATAATTGGAATCTCTTTGTCAGAGCGGATTTCAGTGCAGGTTCTTGTTCTAACAAAGATACCGCTTCTGACCATTGCTCTGCATGCGCGAGATGAATCAATGCTTTTCGATGTAGCAAAATCTTGTGCTCATAATCAAAGTCTTCGTGGTCTCCAGCACGTTTGTAGTCACGAGCTGCATTCAACTCGTCATCATTGCTGACATGCACGGCCGCTCTTGCTAAAGTATGCCAAGGTGATTGAGGGTCATTTTCTTGATACCATGATACTAAATTGGCCAGTCCAATGTCATACTCTAGAACCAGATGGCGTACTGCTTGCATCATTGGCATTGCTGTGACCTCACCTGAAAGCAGACCATCAAGCAATTCAACAACCCCCTTTGATTTGCCAGTTTGTAGTAACCAAGACGCTCTATTCAATCTTAGAGTGTCTATTACGGCATTGAATAATCGTGATTCAACATCGGTTAATTCTGCTTCACTAACGCTCTTAACAAGGTTGTCTAATACTTTGGAATCTGCTAGGCCATCGCCACCATCTTTCAGCGCTTGCTTACAATTGTTGAATGCCTTAATTCCATTTTTATCTAGGGTGTCTACAACCCAATTATCATCTGACTGTGCCGCACCATCAAGCATCAAAATTAGACCACGGCTAGCCGCTGAAAATGCACTAGGAACTTCTGCATCTTCCACAGTCGACAGTGCGTTTCTTCTTGCCTTTCTGATTGTAGTGAAATCCCAACCTTTGGTTTTGGCAGGAAGAAGATGAACGACCAATAGAGTGGCATATGGATGGTCAATAGAGCGCTGTTCATCAACAAACAATACTTCTGCAAGGCGGGTTAAATCTAGGCCGCGAGTGAATAGATCTATCGAGGCTGAAATTCCCAAGGATGCCCCCATGTCATGCATTCTGCGAGCAGTAGCCAAACGCAGGGTTTCGCCGATTTCTTCGTCTGTGACAATTTCAGAGAGAGATTCTTCTGCTAAATTTTCGATTTGTGATGCTAGCCAAGAAAATGCTTCCTCGCCTAACTCCTTCACGATTGGAACTAGAGTTTCCATATCTGCATCTGGTTCTACGTTTTGTGATTTCAGCAATTCAAGTGCTTCTTCTGTGGAACCCTCACGGACTAATGCTGAGAGTTTCAACCAAGTTAGGGATTCTCTTTGTTGAGGGGTGCTAACTGTATCCAACCCCTCTTGGATTTCGGAACTAGAAAGTCCGGATGTTTCACTAGGCATTAACTTCCAAGCCTCTTGCTTTCTTGCAAGAGATAGTTCGTCATCACTAGTTAGCGATCTAGACTTATCCCATTCATTTGCAATTCCATTTCGCAATTGAATCAAATCTGTGAAGGCATCGGCCAAATCTGAATCTGATTTGGACAGTTCTTTCAACGAATCCGTAGCATCATTTCCAAGATGGATATTTAGAAGAACGCTGATTATCGATGCATCACCTTCAAGATTTTCTAATCCGGTTATATCTCTCAGACCTCTCTTTCCCTTGAGTTGGGCCTTGGCTTTTTGCAAAGCCATCTTGATTGTCGCATCAGAAGATTTTGTTTCGAGTTTAGCCAAGGTATTTGCTAATGATTTAGAGTTCGACGGGTCGATTCTTGCTACATCCATTTCGAAATCATCTGCTTCCTGTTCCTCAACTTCTGTTTGAGGGAAGGCTGCAAATTGTGCAAGAATTGGAGTTGCTTCAGCCATTTTTGACCAAACTGGATGAACGCCATTGCTCGATGCTTTCTCTCTCAAATCATCCACAATTTCATCCCAAGATTCGTCCCAATCATCTGAAAATAGAGTCTTTCTGATTAGAAGAACTGCAAGACGATAAGCCACTGGAGAGCCATCCTCGATAAGAACATCTTCGGCTTTTGGCAACCACTCCATCGGGCTGGATACTCCTCTTGAACCTCTTCTGGTACGAGCACCTCTTCGTGCCCTCATCATCGGAGATGTTGGACCATCTTCTTCCTCGGGTAGTTGAACTTCATTCAACCCGATTAGTAACAATGATTTCCAAGGTTTGTCAAGAGCTCTCCATTCAGCAGTTTTGGCAACTTTGGATTGGCGAGCACGAGGGGGCATATTGCCCTTCATTCCAGTGTTGAGGCAGGTTGCCAGATTGTTCTCTTGCAGCAAACTCACCCCTCCGGGGTGAAGCCCCTCGTCGGACCTCTTTAGAGCCACCGGCTCCAAATCATTCCAAACAACAATGATAGGGAAGCCCCCCGAGTGCAAAATAATGGCTACTGTGGATACCATTATCCTCCTGCTGCACCCTATTACTGCGGCAGCAATCTTAGCATGGATGTGGTGGCAGTATGGCTGGAAAAGGAAAACTCGCGAATTGAAGGGTACTGAGCGCCAAAAGGAATTGGAACGCCATGAAAAAGTTGGGGAGCGAATCTTACAAGCAGCAATAGTTTCTGTAATGATTGCCTTCACAGCAAGATGGTACACTGGTCTCGGTCTACTCCCTGGAAGCCTTCACGGATTTACAGGGCCGATTGGGATCATCTTGCTATGGGTTATGGCCCGTTGGGGAAGAAAGTCCCGGAAGGATAAGTTGCAAAGGACGAAGCATGGCAGGGCCGCAGACTTGCTAATTGCCCTGATGATTTTCCATTCATTCCTCGGATTCCTCTACATTTTCGATATCGTCGGAACCCCCTAGCCATTTCGGGCTCCACCAATTCCATTTGCCCATCAATCGCATTGTTGAAGGTACAACAAGAGCTCTTACAATCGTTGCATCGAGCAGAATTGCCAGAGCAAGTCCAAGTCCAATCTGCTTCAGAATAACCACTGATGACAATCCGAATGCCAAGAATACTACAACCATGATTGCCGCAGCCCCGGTAATTAATCGTCCAGTTTTCTGAAGGCCATTAGCTACAGCCTGGGTGTTATCTCCGGTGACTTCCCACTCCTCGTGAATTCTGGACAACATTAGAACTTCATAGTCCATGGACAATCCAAACACGATACAGAACATGATGACTGGATTAGTGGCTTCAATAGGTTGAGGGGTGAAGTTGAGAAGTTCCGCACCGTTGCCCCATTGGAAAACAAATACCAACATTCCAAAGGATGCTGAAATGGATAGAATGTTCATCACGATGGCCTTGATTGGGATAATCACACTCCTCACTTGAATGTAAATCAGAATGATTGTTGAAGTGAAGATAAACGCAATCGCTATTGGAAGGTTTTCTACAATAGCATCCAGAACATCAACGCTGTACGCTGCAAAGCCTGCAACCATCAGTTTCCCTTCATCACCCACAACAAGTTCGTCCATCAATTTTGAACGCTCATCACGTACGTCATCGACGAAATTTCGGCTATCTGCTCCGGTGATTGGTCCATTCAAAGAGAATACAACATAAGTCACGTTATCGGACAAGAATTGGCCTCTGATATACTCCCTAGTTGCTGCATCTTTAGCGGAGAAATTGGAGGTTGGAGTCTGCCAATACTCCACTGCCATTGTTTCATTTATGTCAGAGCTGTTGTCATTCCAATCACCGGGGTATGCCATGGCATAACCAAATGTTTCGTTCACTCTATCATCTTCTAACTGTGCGGTCATCCATTTGTGCATGGCTCGAATATTTTGTTCGGATAGTGGATCTTCTCCATCGAAATCAACGACTATTGTTGCTGAGTTAACCGCACCTTCTGGCCACTTTTCGTCCATGTGCTCAAATCCAACTCTGGTCTCATCATCAGGTGGCAATGCATCTCTTGACGCAATTGAGAAATCTGCTTGTAGGAAAGGTAGTCCTGCGCCTAGCAAGATGATTAGAGTCGGAATCAAAACAGCCCATGGCCTATCCATTACAGTGGTTGCAATTTTCGACCAAATTCCCTCTCCGTCATCATTTTCGGTACTAAATGCAAACGGAATTTTAAACTTGAATAATCTATGACCTAGCATCGCTAATACAGCTGGCAACACCACGATAGAGAATATCATAGCAACCGAGACAGAAAGAGTCCCGCCAATTCCCAAACTCGGCAGACCCGTATTTTCAAAGAACAACATTCCCATCAAACCGATTGCAACAGTCACCCCACTGAAGAATACAGCCTTACCTGCAGTGGCTACGGTCATTGCTGTAGATGTCCTAATATCTCTGCCACGATTGAGTTCTTCTCTGAATCTATTCACCATAAATAATGAATAATCAACAGATACCCCAATTCCAATCAGTGTGATAATGTTCAACGCATACTGTGTTACATCTGTTGTATTGGATAGCCAGATTGTTATTCCCATAGCAGAAAGCACGGTTAATATTGCAATTCCCAGAGGCAGTAATGCAGCAATCAAGGTTCCGAATACAATACCCAAGATTATCAAAGTCAAAGGTCCTGAAACTAATTCTGCTTTGATTAGGTCGTCCTGGATTCTAGTATCAAATGTGACATCTATCGCAATTTGCCCGGTTCTCCACGAATCGAAATCAGAATCGATTTCAACAGATTCGTAATGCTCTGCATAGAGTGCTTTTGCCTCCTTTCTATCTAGATTAATTATCACTCGATTTTTCGCCCAGAATCCATCGTCTTCTTGCTTAACAAACTCTTCACGCTCATCTCCGGTTTGGTCCCAAGAATATTGAATTTCAACATCATCCAATTCTGCGAATGGTTCGAGCGCGGCAATGACTTCATCCCTCCACTCTTGTGACGAATCGTTTAGTGAATCATGCTGAACCAAATATGTGAACCCTTGGACGTCTTCTTCTTCACCGAAGAAAGCATCTTCCAGTAAATCTCCTGCTTCGATTGATTCGAGGTCTCCCTCGCCCCATGATTCCGCCCAATTTGGCCCCATCATTACAAGAGAAGACATCAAAAAACAGGATAGCATTCCAATTACTAAGACTGATTTTCGATAATCGTAAGTGAATTCGCCCAGTTTGAAAAATATACGATCTTTCAGCATGTCTGGGTCAGTCACGCTGAAAGATCGCTGCCGCTTGAAAATTAGTATATCAAATAATGTATGAAGTCCGTCGTATTTTCTAACAAAAATAATACGATTCAGCGAAGCATTTTGTTATCTCGATTTGCCCAAAGGTTCAACCATTTCTCTAGGTTATCATCCTTATCCGATTGGATTAGCTGACGATTGGCTCCACCAGCAGGTTGTACTCGGCAACCACAAGCATTTGCATGACCCCCGCCAGTCTCATCAAGGAGAGTTGCTAGCATAGATAGGTCGTACGGATTGTCCTCTTCCCTGAATGAATTCGCATAGAATGATGCACCCAGAGCCGGATGATTCGGGTCTTCGATGCTGCCGTCCATGTATCCGTGAATGACGCAGCATGCAATTGCTTCAGGGCCTGCGATTGCGGTTACCAGATATCCGTTGCTTCTTATTCCAGTTTCACTCAAATCACATATCGCTAATCTGTCAACAATCCTGGTATTTTCTTTTACTGCTTTTGCTTGGATTTCTCTCTCACTGGTTAGGGCGTCGAGACGTGATTTGTGACTTTGCAAAATCTCTGCTAAAGAAAATCCTGAGGCAAACTGATCAAGAACAACTTGCATGTGCTCAGGGTCTGAAAGTGATAGTGAGCGCGATAAGCGAATAATCGGGCCGTCCTGCATGAAATCTTCAAGAGAAATTCCTCCTGAATCAAGAGCGTCAACAATTGGCATGACTTCATCCAAGTGCGATAGGTCAAGTTCGCTCTTCATCAAATCATACGCTGCACGAGCAGCTGAAGGTGTGTCCCTCCAGTGACAAATTCCACCTTGTCTCTCAAACACAGATTGTTGTTCTGAGTTAGGGCGATTGGTAAGATGGTGGTCCAGGTATAGTCCGCAATCTTCGTGAAATGGCAGATCGCAAATTGCGGTTTCTCTGTCAATAAGGTGGTCTATGCTACCTGCTCTCAGCAAAGCTGGATGTGCAAAATGAACATCGAGTTCTGGCTTACTAGCCTTCAAAACTGCTGCTGCCATTAGTCCATCTAAGTCAGAATCTGCTACAACCCTGACTATCCCATCAAGCACTGACATAACATTCGGCGAGGGCGAGCAACTCTTGAATGTATAGGGTTCACAAAAAGCGATGGGGCTATGAATAGGGAGTTCTGCCACATGCTCATGGAGACCTCTTGTGGCGTTGTTCTGGTCAACTTTGGCTCCATTTTACTCCTTCAATATCCGCAAGGTCACTGGGATTTTCCTAAAGGCCACGTAGAGGAAGGTGACACCGATAGAAAGGCTACTGCGGCTAGAGAATTGGCTGAAGAAACTGGCATTTCTGACATTGAATTCATTGAAGACTTCGAGTTTAGAACCGCATATGATTTCCGCCACAAGGGCAAGAGAATCGACAAGCAAGTTTTCTGGTATATTGCAGAAACTGAAACCATGACCGTAAAGATTAGTCACGAACACCAAGAGCACCTGTGGCTAGAATGGGATAGCGCAATGATGCAACTTACCCATCATGAGAGCAAGGGAGTCCTAGCAGCTGCTCACGCCCACATGAAATCCATCGGCAAAGAATAGTCGAACAAAGGGTACACTTGCAACGCCCGTCAGTCGCATGGGTGTCCAATTGAGACCCATTGTATTTTTCAGAATTCTCTAGTTCCGTTTACGAAAAATTCTCTTTCTCATATTCTTGTATAGAGCAACAGTATCCCTAACTTCTCCTTCTGTCCTTTTCTGTATTCCGAGAAAATCCTTTTCCTCGTACATGTCCCATACTTTCTTCCCAGTTGGCTTGACACTATTTACGCCAAATTCTTTACATAATTCATTGGCTGTTTTTGGGTATAATACCCAACTACCTTTCATATCTCTTTTATTTGCATAAGCAATTCCAATATTTGATAGATCCACTTGTTTTGTGGTGAAAAATAACTCCCACGTTTTCTCATTTGTTGCGACGCCTAATTCATTACACCTGTAAGCAAGAATCGGTAAATCAAATCTAGAAATACCAATTCCGCAAGTAATTAAGTCGGCTTCTCGATCTTTTTTGCCCTTTAGGGCATTCCAAGAATCTTTGAAATATTGCAGTATATCTTCTAGCATTTTCTTTTCATCATCATCATATTCCCAAATCCAAAAATTTGTCATCTCAATTTCCTCAAGATTGGAAGGCCAATTTTTGACATTGGTAGATTCTAGTAAACAGAAACTTCCTCCTAAAATTTTCTGACCAGAGCGTCCAGGATTCGCTAGAAGAGAACCGTATGTGCTCTTCTGAGCATCCTTTGGAACTTGGTATTCGAGGTCAAAAAATAATGTCCTAGTCTGTCTAGTAAAAACCGCACCCATATGACTTGGTGTTCTTACATCCATGATAGTATTTTTCAATCTTTAAACAAAGTGAATCGGATAAGTTGCAAGGGGTTATCCGAAACCCCTTTGCATTTTATTTTCCGATACAAAGGGGATTCAGTGGGTCGATACAGACGCTACCGACTGATTGTATCAAACAGTTTCTCCAGAAGCAGCTTTCAACAATCCTAAGAATGGAGGGCTTGGCTTCTCTGGCCTACTCTTGAATTCAGGTTGGTACTG
>JAKURJ010000171.1 GCA_022452125.1 Candidatus Poseidoniaceae archaeon | reverse complement strand
AACATTGAATTCATCGATAAATGACTGAGGATTTTTTTGACTGATGAAGGGCCAAGGGTCATCATCATCTTCGTCATCCTCTTCTTCAGCCTCTTCTAATGAGCCAATCATTATGTGAAATTCTTCTCCATCTGGTATCCAGTCAAATTTCGAATTTGAACCGGATGATGGACCGCCTGCGATGAAATCAAGATTTGAATCACACGATACAATTTCTCCATCTGAATTTCCTCCTAACTTTTCCAGTGAATTGTAGTCGTCAACGGAGATAATTCCAATCCATACGGTATTGTCGTCCCATGAAACTTCGACTTCTATATCGAGCAGAGCGCTAGCTCCTGGGACTGTATCGAAGGCTTCCTTTGTTACCCCGCAAAACCCAGCGTCGGGCTTAGGTACATCAGGAATAATTTCTTGACCGGAATAACCGATAAGAGAACCCAGCAATAACAATCCAACTACAACCGATAGTATTGATTTGACCTTGCCCATGGATACCCTTAGCCAATGCTTCTTCATTTAAGCATGGGCTTCGCGTTATTCAAAAACCTCCGACTTTCTATTCAAGTCATGGCACCAAGGATACTGATCCATTGTGACTTGGATGCCTTTTTTGCTGCTGTTGAAACCCTGCACCATAACTTGGACCCTGATGTTCCACTAATCTTAGGGTCTGACCCAAAGGAAGGTAAAGGTCGAGGCATTGTCTCTACTTGCAATTACGCTGCTAGGAAATATGGAATTCGCTCCGCAATGCCGATTGGAGAAGCATGGAGGAGATGCCCGGGCCCCCCACATGGGCCTGGTAATTATCTAAAATCAACTAGAGGTCTCTACTCACGTGCCAGCCGAAAAGTGATGTCAATCCTCTCACAGAATGCGGACAAGTTTGAACAAGCAAGCATCGATGAAGCTTATCTTGATATCACAGAATATTGCGAAGGGGATTGGGATAAGGCCTTAGCATTTGCAAAACGATTGCAAACCAAAATTATGAATGAGTTAGGGCTTTCAACCTCATTTGGCATAGGTTCGACTCGTATTCTTGCAAAGATGGGAAGTGAAGAAAACAAGCCAGCAGGAATTCACAGAACATTACCGGACCAAATTGAGGATTTCTTTGAGGGTCGTTCGGTTCGAGAAATTCCTGGTATCGGGCCGAAAACTGCTACTAGGCTTGCAGAGTGGGGAATCAACACTATGTCTGAGGCTGCAGAGTATGGTGAAATTTCCTTGGCTAGGTTCACGTCTGAGAGGTTTGCATCGTGGATGATTCGGGTTATGGAAGGTGAAACTAGCAATGATGTTAGCCCGCTAAGAAGTAGGAAATCGGTGGGTAAGGAGCACACATTTGAGTTCGACCAAATTGATAGCGAGAATGTATTGTCACAACTTTCTGTATTGGTTAGCAAAGTCATGAAACGAGCGAAAGAAATGGGTGTAGCAGGAAGACTTGGAGAAGTCAAAATTCGCTATCAAGGGTTTGAAACACACTCACTCGGTCGCTCAATTCGAGTCGCATTGGATGATGAATCTGTTTTCATGCGGATAGCAATTGGATTGTTTGCAGATAATATTGAGTTGGACC
>JAKURJ010000170.1 GCA_022452125.1 Candidatus Poseidoniaceae archaeon | reverse complement strand
CTCATCAAGTGCATTCAGGCTGAATGTAACATACAAGTGGTAGTGAACTCCATTTGGAGCATAGTGGCCATTCCCGTCCCATGGATTACCATCAAGGTCAGGTTCGCCAAGTAATGAAGCATTTTCACTGCCCAAGTATGTCACAGCAAATCTTCCAGGGTCTCCAGCATCTGTCTGAGGGAAAGCAGTAGAAATTACTCCTGCAGGACTTACTCTGAGACTTTCCTGTTCCCAACTCTCTCCAGAATCTGTACTTCTAGCGAGATAAATGCCTTCATCAGCTCCAGTCCACAGGTGATATGCATTGGAATCTGTATCGGTTGAAACTTCGGAATTCTTTCTAGGATTGGGCGTACCAGCATCCTCTCCCATCGTTCTTTCGAACCATGTAAATCCATTATCCTTGGATACAATTACTGTTGGGGTTGCTACACGTGGTGTAACGTAAACAGTTCCATCAGGAGCAGTAGATATGGCGCCATGCAATCCACCATTGGTGGTTGCTAATCCGACAATTAGGCCACCGGTGTCAAATGTTGCACCTCCATCGAAACTCGTGAAACAAAAGATACCGGCAATTTTGTTGTAGCAATAGTATACAGCTGTTTCAAAGGTGAAAGGATTGCTATTTGCAAGAGCGCCATAGCCTTGGTCAGTCCAAGGTCCAGTTGCTAGTTTGATGTGATCGTTGAGGGGAGTAGTTCCTGAATCGTGAGGATTGCCCAACCAAGTTTCTCCATCATCATCGCTCCAGCAAATCCAAGACGTTTCCAATCCTATCATTTGGACGCCAAACACTCTGTCGGTGATTGGGTCAACCCAGCCGTATGGGTCGCTTGTTGTAGGTGAGCAAAAGACAGGGTCTTGTTTTGCTTCCCAGGTTCCACCATAATCACAAGATCTCATTACTTTCTCAAAAGCGATGAAGAACACGCATCCGGTAGAAGTGATTCCAATACTTGGTTCTGCAGCATCTTCACCAACACTGCTTGCAAAGAATGTCATATCGATTGGGTTGACATCGATTGATGCGCCAGTTGAGTCAGTGACGAAGACCGCAGGGTCGTTGAATTCAACTTCCGGAATTACCTGACGAACAGATTCTTCTTTATTCATCATTGAATACAGTATAGTGGATGATAGTAACAAGAGAACAAGAAGTAATGCCAACGCTTGAACTCTGGTCAAAGGACCGACCATTCCAGGCTTAGTAGCCAGAACTGTGTTTTCGTCATCGACAAGTTCAGCAACGTGAATCTCATCATCGGACAATGAAATCACCTTTTCAGTGGCCTTTTGGTCTTTCATATTCCGGCGTAAGTCTAGCCATAACTGCCATGTGCTTAGAGGAGAAGAAGAACATGTATAGTGGAACAAGTAGAGAGAACAATGCTAGAAGAATCATGGTGTAAAGTCCCCATGGTTCTACATCATTGAGGAATACAATCCATGCAATCCACAGAACGGAGAGCCACATCAGTGGCGACCAGCGGCGAGCTAGTGCAGAAAATCTAGCGTTAGCGGTGGAATTGCTGTAAAGAGATGCAACTTCTTCTTCAGTTACCATCCCTCTCTCTAATCCACAGCGCACACAAAACTGAGCCTTAGGTCCATTTACATGGATGAATTGCTCACGAGGATATACGCTGAAGCAAAGTCCGCAGGTCGGCATGTTAACTCCCACTCGTAATCTACA
>JAKURJ010000017.1 GCA_022452125.1 Candidatus Poseidoniaceae archaeon | reverse complement strand
AACCCTGCATTCTGCAACACACACTTGGTGGCATTCAACAAGAATGGATGGCAAAATTGACGGTAAATCCGAGGGTGTAAGCGTACATCGCTCGGGTACCTTCGATGATATTTCAGAAAGAGGAATGGGTGCGAGGGTCAATGAGTTCTCTGACAACCCTTGGTATGACCGTGGCGGACAATATGGATGGGCAATCGATGGAAGACAAACTACTGCTCCGTTGGTTCATCAAACGGCTGCAAGTATTGAAGCCTCACTTCCATCAAATTTGAAGGACAATGCGTATGCTTACGCAAGGGCAACATTTGACTGGTTGAATACAAATGTTCCATACGACACTGCTGCACCAAACGTAGCTCGCAGCGGCGAGCAGTGTTTGCAAGCCGGAATAGGTGATTGTGACGAGCAGTCCAATGCATTCATGAGTATAATGCGAATTAAAGGAATTCCAACTTGGTATGTGTTTGGGGCACTCACAGATTCACAATTCCAGACTTGGGAAGGACACGCTTGGGCATACATTATGTTGCCAATGTCCGAAGAGTGGTGCGAAGATAATGGAGTAATACTCGAAACGTGTTATGTTGAAGGAGCCGTTGACGTAGTAAATCGCAAGTGGCTGGTACATACACCAACTGCATACATTGACTGGATTGAAGATGCGCCTTGGGACAATGTAGATGGATACTATGCAGGAGGCTCAATTTCAGGTAATGATTTCAAGCGCTTGAGATCATTCTATACTGAAGGATACCAAGTAATTGGTGGCACTTGGGATAACAAATGGTTAGGAGAGGATTTCTCATGAGGGTAATCATAGGCGGAGGAGGTCGCGTAGGAACCGGCCTTGCAAGAGCACTACGCAGTGAAGACAAGGATGTTGTTCTTGTTGACAACAATGCGAGAGCCGTAAAGAATTCTCAGGGAATGGATATTCTTGTTCTTCATGGAGACATTACACAACGACAAAAATTCATCGAGGCTGGTATTGAAACCGCCCAGGTTTATGTGGCTGCGACTAACTCTGACGAGAGAAATATCTTGTCGTGTGCATTAGCAAAGCACGTTCATGAAGAGCAGACAGGCGGTAAAGGAGAACTAATGACAATTTGTAGAGTCAGAAATCCTATGTTCCTGGAAGAGCACCAATCTGGTAAACTGTCAAAGTGGGCTGGAGTAGACCACGTTGTACATCCTGTAGATGGTGCGATTGAGAGATTAATGTCTGGCTTGCGCTCATCATCCCTAACCGAAGTAATTCCTTTCGAAGCAGATGCATACATTGTAGAGTTGGACGTCACATCAGAAGCTGGCGGAGTTGTACATCGGACATTAAGGGAGTCGGGAGCTAGAGTTGAAGGTGGAATGCCTCTTATTGTGGGATTAAAAAGGGATGGAGAGCCGGGTAGAGTTCCCATTGCTGATGACCAGATTTTGCCTAAAGACCGTGTGGCAATCGCTACGGCAGGCGAAGCATCATTCAACAGGATACTTCGCATATTCGGGCACGAACACATAGATTTCCCGGACCGTCCAAAGGTAGCCATTTTTGGAGCAGGATTGATAGGTACGAGGTTAGCAAAGGCTTGGCTTGATGCCAACGGAACCGTAACAATAGTCGAAAGCGACCTAGAGAAAGCGAACAATCTTGCTGGTTCAGATTTAGGCAGCCGCAGAGGCATTGAAATTATTCACGGCGACCACCTCGACAAAGATTTACTATCAGAAATTGAGATTTCGTCACATGATATTGCAATTTCCGCACTAGATAATGACCACGCATCCATTGCAGCGGTGTTGCTAGCTAGCGACATGGGTGTTGAAAGAACTGGCCTAATCTTGTATGATGCTGACCTAGTGAATGTGGTTAGGAGAATGGGGATTACATTCTCAGTAGACAGAAAGCGTGTTGCAATAGATACTATTCTAGCTAAAATCCATTCTGAACTACCGGGGCCATATGCAGTACTGTCTAGCGTTCCTGATGTTATCGGAATTTGTTTACCAATCAATTCTAATGTGAAATTTGCCGGTAAAACAATCGCTGATGCTGGACTTCCAGAATGGTGTAAAGTTGCATTCATTCAAAGAAAAAACATACATGAAGAATGGGAGACTATGCGACCTTCTTCGACAAAGACATTGCTCGAGGGAGACCGTTTGACCATATTCTTGCCACCAGATCGTGTTGATGATTTGGAGAAGAAATTCAAGGTGTGAAACCAAGATGCGCCGAGACGTACTTTCACTAATCGTCGGTTGGACGATGATGGCAATGCTGATTCCATTGTCGTTCAGTTTCCTGATTACGTGGTGGTTAGATGGGTTCAACACAGCTTTAGTTTCATTCATGATACCGATTCTTTTCTCTGGATTAATCGGTCTTTCCTTGCTTAGTATTGGAGTTCGCTCAGACACAACTGAGCGGCTTCGAGATAGGGAGGCTTTTGCTGCAGTTGCATTGGCTTGGCCAGTCGCTGTATTGATTGGCAGTCTACCATTTTGGCTCGGTGGAGTGTTTCATGGACCATTTACAGATGGGTCCCAAATGGCTGATATAGGTCGAGGATTCGTTAATTCATGGTTTGAATCAATGTCGGGTTTCACCACGACAGGTGCAACAGTTATCGAGCATTCAATGAGTCCGAATTGCATTCCTGGAACAACTCCTGATTGTATCAATGCTCAGCCAAAAGGCATTCTCATCTGGAGGTCTCTAACTCAATGGCTAGGTGGCATGGGAATCATCATGCTTGGATTGATGTTGCTTTCCAGAGTTCTCGGAGGTGGCATGGCATTAGCAAGAGCGGAATTGACTGGGCCTTCGCTCTCAAGATTACGGCCCAAGTTGCAAGAGACAGCCCTAGCTCTTTGGACGATTTACATCATTCTAACAGCACTTGAGATCTTGTTACTATGGGGAGTTTGTGGAATGACTATTTTTGATGCATTCAATCATGGATTAACTACTATGCCTTCAGGAGGGTTCTCCACTCACGATGCTTCGATTGCGTATTACGATAGTTTCGTTGTAGAATCTATTATCATCTGTTTTATGTTCCTTGCTGGTGTAAATTTCACGTTGATTTGGCTAGCATGGGAAAAGCAGTGGGACAAAGTGTTTGCAGACCAAGAAGGACGCAGTTATGTGCTGGTAATTCTAGCGACAACCCTGTTTGTATTCATCGCATTAATGTCCCAAGGAAGTAGAGTCGATGACGGTTTCTTCGATTCCTTATTCACAGTCGTATCTATAGGAACGAGCACAGGATACACGAATTCAGATTATATGCTGTGGCCAGTTGTAACGCATATCTTCCTATTCCTACTAATGATTGTAGGAGCTTGTGCAGGGTCGACCAGTGGAGGATTGAAACTCATGAGAGTTAAACTCGCTTTGAAAATAGCGTGGAGAGAAATTGGAAGGATTGCACAACCAAAGCGTGTCGTTCAAATTAGAATGAATGACGAAGTTGTGGATAATGATAGACTAGGGCTGATTGTTGGAATGTTATTTGTTTGGACCGGACTATTCGCTCTTTCCTGTATAGTCTTGGCAGTAACTATGCCAAACTCGGATTTCGAATCTGTTGTCGCAGTAGTTGCTTCATCCCTTGGAAATACTGGGCCTACTTTGGGCGATTATGGCCCATCAAACACTTGGGCATCAATGGGAACTCCTTCGTTAATTATCACATCAATTCTGATGTGGTTTGGACGTCTAGAATTAATGACTGCATTGCTATTATTGCACCCAAGAACATGGGCGAGAGAAGAGAGAGAAGCACCGGATAGGGCTTCGGTCAAATTGATTCGTGAACTATTCGAGAAGATGGAAGATCGCTCAGAAGATAAGGACTAATCAAAACAGTGTAGTCTGTCCGGAATCAGGTTTAGTTTCTTCTTCGTCATCTATTTCCTCTTCCTTAACAATTGACTCAGATACTGTAACTTCAGGATGTTGAGTTGCCTTTTCCAATTCTTTAGCGTACCTTTCAAGCAGTTCTTTTGTTGTACGATGAGACATTGACAAACCGCAAATTGCTGCATGTTCCTCAGGTGAGAGACCTAGAGCAAGGGATATCGAAAAATCTTCACTGTTTTCTGATTGTACCGCAACTAAAGATGGAAGTAATTCTTCACGTACTGCTTTTTTTGAGCAACCGCATGTTTCTGCAAGTCTGTCTACGACCGAACGCTTTACCCAAGCTGAACCACGTCGCAAAAATCCCGGATAGGAACAGAATACTCTTCCCTCAACTGGCTTAGGCATCGTTACGCTAGCGGATAGACCTGATAGATTGGAAGACCAGTACCAAGAGCGATGAGCGGTATTTCTAAATCGAGTTGTCAATAGACAATCTGCGAGTGAAAGCGAGGATGAACCTCTGCGAACAGCACCTTGGTCTGTGAAAACAACCCCATTATTCCATGAAACCCATGCAACCATATCATCCGGACTCTTGTCCAGAGATCTCGCTGCCTTCATTGCATTCTGAGCAGTTCTTGAGCGATATAGCATATCTAACCCTGGGAAAATTTCGACTGTAGTATCTCTTGCTCCAGTTTCGATATTTTGTTTCACCATTTCTTTAGTCAAATTTGATTCGATTAGCGAGCACATCACCTGTAAGTCTCTGACCAATGCACGTAAATCACCTGGATTATTGTTCACGAGTTCATCGATAGCACCAGGGTCGGCTGTGAAACCTTCTTCTTTGATTACTCGCAATGCAATCCTTCTGAGTGCTTCATTGGATGCTCTTTCGAAACGAATCGGAACTAGATGTTTGGAGAATCTGTCTCGGGCTGTTCTCCAAGTCGATGAGGTTCTACCCCAAAGACCCATTTCATCGTTACATGCTAGAATAACTGGTTGTCTAGTGTCTGCTAATAAATTTAGTAACTCGGCTTTCCCACCGCTGTCTCCCTTCAATGCCTTTGAATCATCAAAATCTTCACCGGAAACTATTGATGAGATTCTATCTGCAGAAATTTCACGTAATCCCCCAGAAAGGTGATCGACTTCATCGAGTAAAATCAAAGTTCGAGGGGGTTTCTGCCCGGGTGTCATGAATAATGAGCCATGAGTAGATGCGTGAGTTGCTGCCTTCCTGATAGCACCTGCATTTCTAGCATCACTAGCATTCAATTCAATCACTTGCCACCCCATGTCGGCAGCTACAGCTCTTGCAACAGTCGTTTTACCTACTCCAGGTGGTCCGATTAGTAGCAGACCTGGCTTATTGGGTCTCCCTTCTTTCCATTGGTCTAACCAAACACGTATTTTCTTGCGTTGCCCCTCGTTTCCTTCCAATTGGCGCTCACTCATAGGGCGGTGGCGTTCAGTCCAATCGCTCGCCACCATGATTCATTGATTATCGAGGCCCCATTTGAACATTGAGTTATTCAAAATGGTAAATCGTCAATTGAAACCCGAGTTTGTTCTCCCGAATCTCTGGACCTGAGTGTAACAGTATTGTTCTCTAGAGATTCATGGTCAACCGTTATGCACCAAGGCACTCCGATTTCGTCAGCTCTAGCATATCTTCTACCAATTGAGCCACTTGCATCATATACTGAGAATACATTTTTCCTACGACAAAGGTCCCTGTGAATGTCTTGAGCAAGAGAACCCATTCCGTCCTTCTCGAATAAAGGAAGAACTGTAACGTCAACAGGTGCGATAACTTCTGGAAGAGCGAGCAAAGCATAGTCTTCACCAGATTTTTCTGTTTCAGTGTAACAGTGGTCGAGAAGATGCCAAATTATTCTATCAATTCCAAATGCTGGTTCAACTACGTGTGGAACAAACCATTCTCCATTGACGTTTTCAGTGCGCTGGACGCGCTTTACATGTTCTGGAAGAATTTCCAGATCTGTACCCTCTATGTTATGTGAAAGTGGGAATGTAGTCTCTGATGGCAAATTTTCGACATATTCCTTTACTTTGCCTGCAAGTGCTCTGAATGCAGGACCTGCTTTAGCACAATCGATAGTCCAACCATCGATTTCGATTACTTTGGGCTCATCAAACGTTCTCCAAGCACGAAGCCTCTGTCCTGTTGCATTTTCATGAGCAGTTAGGTCATAACACCCCCTGTGTGCAATTCCAACACACTCGATCCATCCATATGAACCTAAGATTTCTGCATCCCAACAGTCTTGGGCATAATGTGCCATTTCCGTTGACTCGTGTTGTCTAAACCTCAAACCTGACGGATTGATACCCACGGACAACAAGAAATCCATTGTCCAGCCCATGAAGTAACCAACAGTAGGATGTCTAATCACACCTTCATTTACTGCCTGCCCAAGGGTCATTGACAACTCACCACGGCCATCTGCGACCAAGGTGACTTCGCTTTCCCAAGCTGAAAAGTCGTGAACAGGTTCAACTTCAGGGTCAATAAAATATTCTAATTCCGCCATATTGAATTCGCGTAAGCGAATCATTCCTTGTCGAGGGCTAATTTCGTTTCTATACCCTTTTCCAGTTTGAATTGCACCGAATGGAAGACGTTCTCTGAAATGACGATATATCGAGGTAAAAGAGGTAAACATTCCTTGAGCAGTCTCAGGACGTAAAAATCCATGACGGCCTGATGCGCCTGCTCCAATTTTAGTATTGAACATCAAATTCTGTGCCTCGATTGGCCCCCAGTTGTTTGCGCCACAGGAAGGACATATTGGATTGTTTTCTTCAATTAATTTAGCTAACTCATCTTTAGTTAACGCATCCGCATTAGGGTGGATATGCTCCACTAAATGGTCTGCGCGACTGGCCTCGCCACACTCTCCACATTCAGTCAAGAAGTCACTGAACTCACCTACGTGGCCACTTGCTTCCAATACCGAATAAGGAGTAATAGTTGGACAGGAAATTTCGACAATGTTTCCCAAACTTTGCCAATGATCTATCCATGATTGATTTACACGGTTTCGTAATCTTCCACCCACGGGTCCGAAGTCATACAAACCAGCAGCACCCCCGTGAATTTCAAAAGCAGGAAGAATAATTCCTCTACGTTTTAGCATACCAGTTAGTCTACTCAAACGCTCAGTGCTGAACTCCTCCATGCACCTGCGTAATCAAAGGGGTACATGAGGCCACCTCCTAATGTTAACTTGAAAACTGGATTTTGTAAATATAATAAATTTCACGATAAACAACATTTATCGCACCCAGTATCCCTTTTGTGCTGGTAATTAGGCTCTTAAATTGTACATAAACTAAAACCAAACATTGAAGACATCTGTGCACACGCTCCCCTTCACGGATAGCGGGTCGATAAATATGGCAAATATCTCTTATCTAGAAAATCCTCTCGAAAGTGAGGATTTGTATGAGAAGTTATGCCAGCCTGTTCGCAATTGGTTCAAAGAAAAATTTCCCGACTTCACCAAACCTCAAAAACTGGCAATTCCATCAATTATGAATGGTGATCATTTGCTACTTTGCTCTCCAACTGGTTCAGGTAAGACGCTCACAGCATTCCTGACAATTATCGACAATCTTGTTCGACATGCATTAGATGGAACTTTAGAAGAGAGAGTGTACTGCCTATACATTTCTCCAATCAAAGCTTTAGCAAATGATATTCAAAAGAATTTGATTGGTCCACTTGAAGAAATTGAGAAGAAGTATCTTCCTGATAGAGCACAAGGCAAAATCAGAGTTGGCTTGAGAACAGGAGATACACCTCAATCTGAAAGGCAGAAAATGCTGAGAAAACCCCCGCACATCCTAATCACAACTCCAGAAAGCATGGCGATTGCGATATCCTCTCCAAGATTCCAGCCAATTGTTTCTAATGTTGAATGGATAATCATTGATGAAATGCACTCCTTGGTTCCGACCAAGCGTGGAGTACATCTTGCTCTTACAATTTCACTGCTGGATACTATACTAGAGAGACCCGTGCAGAGAATAGGAATATCTGCTACAATGGAACCCCTAGAAACGGTTGCTGAATATTTAGTGGCTAGTGATGACAGAGAGAGTCGTAATGACAATCAAACTGTGAAAATCGCAAAAATTAGTGGCGCTCGAGAATTAGACTTGGACATCCTGTTGTGTTCTCCCAAATTCAGCGACCTCTCCGTAATGAAAGTCCTTGAAATGAATGTCGAAATGGTTGCTGATCTCATCAGTGCACACACAACAACTCTTGTTTTCGCTAATACTAGAAAAATGACTGAAACCCTAGTTCAAAAACTTCGCCCGTACTTAGGAGATTTAGTTGCAGGCCACCACGGTTCAATGGACAAGAGAATCCGTCTCGATGTTGAAAGAAAACTCAAACTCGGCCATTTACGAGCAGTAGTTACATCTTCGTCCCTTGAAATGGGTATTGACATTGGTTCTGTTGACATGGTTATTCAGATTGGTTCACCCGGTGATATTGCAACTGCATTACAGAGAATTGGTAGAGCAGGGCACCATGTAGGTGGAATTCCACGTGCCAGATTTTTGCCTACTAGTGTTGATGATTTGATTGAGTTAGCAGCACTGCAAGCTGCAATCCAAACTGGCGACATGGACATGCTTGATTTCCCACAGAACTGTCTTGACGTTCTTGCTCAATTCCTTATCGGATTAGTCATAATTAACGAGAGAGATATAGATGAAGCCTTTGAAGTTGTGACTAGCACTTGGTCTTACAGAAACTTAGGATATGATGATTTTATCGAAGTTCTCGACATGCTAGAAGAAGAGAGACGTGTCTGGATTGACTGGGAAGACAATATCTACGGAAAGCGTGGTTATTCGAGAATGATTTACTACACAAATATTGGAACAATTGCGCCCGATAACTCATATCTAGTATTCAATGCAGAAGGCAGTATTTTAGGTCAATTATCCTCTTCATTCGTTGCTAATTTACGCAACGGAGACGTAATTCTATTGGGTGGTTCAACCTACAGAGTCACAAATATTCAGGGCACCAGAGTGAATGTTAACTCTGTAACAGGTTATAGGCCGACGGTTCCATCATGGAGTGGAGAAGCTAGAAGTAGGTCCAGAGAATTGTCAAAGGCTCTTTTGGACTTGATCGGGCACAGTGTGAACGCTTTGCGCAGGCAGAATGACCCACGAATGATATTACGAGATGTGTACGGCTTAGGGGAAGGTGTAGCTAATACAATTGCAAGACATCTTGAGGAGCACACTCTTGATTCATTCCAAGTTCCAGACCCTAATCGATTAATCGTTGAGCAAATTGTTTCTGGAGGAATGCCAACATACCTAATCACGTCATGCAGAGGCAGAGGATTCAATACTGCTTTGGGATATTTCATGGCTGGTTTGGCAGAACAAGATGGCATTGCAGTCCTCGAATTATCCTTCGATGAAAATGGTCTGCTGATTAAGACAAGTCAGGAAGTAGACCCTGGAAAAATGTATGAATCGTTCCAGTCCAATGATCACATGGAAGTTATCGAAAGGTACATTGTTAACACTCAAATCTTCGCTAAGAGATTCAGAGAAATTGCTGGTCGGTCCCTAATTATTCCAAAGCGAATTGGAGCAGACGAAGTCAGTCCTCAACAATTCCAACAAAGGGCTGATGCTCTATTGCAGAGACATAGATCAATAGAAGATTCATTGTTGATTAAGGAAGCAAAAGCTGAGATAATGTTTGGCGATATCGATATCATCTCACTAAATCAGTTCTTACAAGCGAGTAAAGAATCTGAGGCAAGAATTGTTCACACCAAAGTTCCTGTTCCGTCAAGACTCGGAATGAGCCTTTACATGAGCACTTTCGAAGATTTACTATCGATGAAAACTAGGGCATTCCTTGTCAAGGACATTGATCCTGAAATCCTAAAACGACTTTTGGGTAATCGAAGCCTTGCTACTGAACTAAGCGAAGAACAAATCGATGATTACTATTCAAGTAAGATTCCCAAACCGACTAATGCAACCGAATTGCTCAGTTTAATGAGTAAAGGTGGAGGATTGGACAGAAAGTGGGAAAATCCGCTATATGCATCAAAATTGAAGGGGATTGAACACAGTACGATTGAAGAATGGGTACGCGAGTTAGCAAGTAAAGGTCAAATTACGAAATTGCGCTCGACTGGAACTACCGAACTAGATGACAAGTGGTTCACTACTTACATGGCAGAAATTCACGGAACTCTTGGTAGAATATCAGAGGCTGGCGGTAAAGAAATGGAAGATATCCGTGACCTTTACACTAAAGGAATAAGCTATGAAGTTGCCACTGAGTTCGATGGTTTGACTGGAACCAAATGGGAAAAGAGAACCATTACAGATCCACACGAAGCATTGCGAGTAAAAATAATCGAAATGCTAGGTAGTGAAGGTCCTGCCAGAGGCGACCAAATCAATTCTAGATTGCCATTCCCACAGGGCCAAATCGATTCAATTATTCATGAATTAGAGATACGGAATGTAATTTCGGTTGGGTTCTATAGACAAACTGATGACGCAGAATATATTCTCAAAGTGGATGAGCACAAAATCACTGGTGGAGAAGAAGATGTCGTTGAATATCGTTGGGTTCAAAACATGGTGATGAAGAAATCTTTCGAGCAGTATGATGACGGTTTCTCGGCATTTGACCAACACATATTATTCCAAAAACAACAAGAGATGCTCTACCGAGTTGATGGCTTTAGATATGCTGATTGGAAGGATTTACAACTTGATTCAGATGTAGTAATGGGGCGACTATTACACAACCGAATTGGATATACAACTCAGAAAAATATCCCCATGTTGTTGGGATTAAAACCAGAACCATGGCTTGGAGAAATGGAGAAGTTGATTCTAGAAAAGATTCCAAAGGGCGAGAATTTGACAAGACAAGAGATTCTAGCCGATTTCCCGAAGGGCGAAGACCACAAATCATTACAGAGAGATCTGAAAAATGCCATTAGTAATCTAGAGAGACAACTCTGTCTAGTCAAGCAATTTGAAGATGTTAGCGGAAGACGCAGAAGGTTATCCTTATTCCACAGAGTTGTTGATGTCTATGAGCCAATGGACTTCGAAGACGCACTAGTCGAGGTCATCAAGAGAATGGGACCAGTCAAAGCATTTACGCTGCGATATTATGTTTCGAGAAGTGTTGAAGAGCTAGCTATCGCACTAAGGAATTTGGAGACTAAAGGGAAAATTGCAAAGATTATGGCGCTGGTTCCAGAGCCTGAAGCATTCTATGTTCTTCCTGAAGAGGTTGCCAAACTGAGCACCCAAAGTCGTGAAGATAGAACATTGCGAATTCTAACTCAATCCGACCCTTATGTTTCGAGATTCATATGGGAAGTTCGCTCGGTTTTGGACAGAGGCTGGTATCTTCCTGTATTCAAGGGAGTTGACCCGATTGGTAAGGTTTTGATGTTCAAGATTAACGACTACCTTGAGATTAAAGACATGCACATTCCTTATGCTTACTTGGATGAATTCTGTGCTGCCTTCGAAAAGTTACTCGACAACCATTCAGACCAGCTCGTGGATGTGGCAGTACTATCTCAATTCAATGGAATCCCTGTCACAGAATTAGAGGAGGATTCTAGAAAAGCCCTCGAAAGTATTGGCTTCAAATTAGCCGGAGAGAGCATGATTCGGGGAGGAATTGTCGACCCACAACCTAGAGAGATTGCGGAACGCGCATTATTCCATCGTCACCATCTACACCAAAACTCAAGGTTGGAGAATGAAATCCAGGCCCTCGAAAGCGTTCAAGAAATTCGTGACGATTTCGGGTTGCGTGGTCGAGCAGAAGTTTATCGCGTCAGTCTGAAAAATATGGCAAGTGCTAATCAATTACACCAAGGAATCAATCTCAGAGGCCACCAGGTTTGGGCATCATATGACCACTTCTCGACATTGTTAGCAATCAGAGGAGAAGAGCCAAATGAGGAGTTGTTAGATGTTCTAGAATTCTTCGAAAGTCATAGTGACCCTAACTTGTTCATGGAAAGACATGCAATGAAGCGTGCAGCATTTAGAAAGTTGATACAACCGCTACTGAGGAGTGGACACATGGTTCAGGATTATCGAGGAGGATTCCGTAGTGTAGCACCTCGTAGAGGATTAGACCCTGTAATTTTACGGAGAGAATACTTGCGTAGATTAGTATCAGATTATCCTGTTATCACTCTGAAACAATTTACTCGCTTGGCTGGCACCCCGTTTAAGCCTGAAGAATTGAAAGCAATTCTGACTGAGTTTGAGGAAGATTCAACTCTGATAAAGGGATTCTTGATACAAGATTTACACGAAGTTTGCTGGGGTAAGAAGGAATTGCTTGATGAGGCAAAGAATGTGCCACCTATTCGTGATTTTGTCATTCCTCCTTCTGACCCGATTGCACCATACTTCGCAGAGGTTCTAAAACAAAAATTCGGCTTTGGCAGCGCATATCTGGTATTCCGAAACGCCGAACCGGTTGCCGCTTTCAAGGCAAATACCCGTGACAAAATTATCGATGTCACCGATTATGAGGGCTCGGAAAAGGGTTGGCGAATTGTCAAGGAATTCGCGTGGGAACACCAAATGCCACTCAAGACTGAACTCAGAATCGGTGGTAAAAGAATGAAGTAAAATTACCATACCAATTTGGTAATGGTATGATTCTCAATGTCCTTCCAATGGGCAATTCGGGTGTTAGATTAAATAACAAGTTTCTGCGTGTGCGAACCGTGAATCAAAAGGCTATACTCTTGACGGCCCTGATGTTACTTGTTTCAGCGACCCCATTTGTTACGACTTCTTCTGCTAATGAGGTTCAAGATATTGAGGTTCTAGACACAGTGATTAACCCAGCAAATAATCACACCTACCATCTGCTTTCAGCATCATCTTGGAGCGACGCAGCTTCGGTTGCAAGAAGCCTGGGTGGATTTTTGGTAACCATAGATGATGCAAATGAAGACCAATGGATTTTCGACACATTTGCAGTTAACAATGACACTACAAGACACCTATGGATTGGTTTGTCTGACCACCAAAGTGAGGGAGATTACCGCTGGCATGATGGAACTCCATTCACCTACAGAAACTGGGGTGATGGACAACCAGGTAGTGGAGACGACGAGGATTATGTTCACATTACAGGAACGAACATGGGAAGCATAGATCCAGCAACTTGGAATGACCTAGAGGATGACCCACAATATTTCCCCGTTTATGGCGTAGTTGAAATTGGCGAAGGAGCAGATTACGCACTACGTTTCGATGGTGATGATGACCACATTGTAATCGATGAAGAACTGCCAGAATGGGGCGACCACATCGAAATTGAAGCTTGGGTCAATGTCGCGGATTCAGAAGGTATCCAATTCATTACAATGTACGGAGATTATGGCTGGGGATTGTACCTAAACAATGGATACCTAGCATATTCCAATGAATATTCTCTATCTAGAAACCCAACATCAAATCTAACCATTCAGGAAGGAGTTTGGACTCATGTCAAGGTCGTAGTTGATTCTGGAAGTGGTGGTGAATTTTTCATCGACAATGTGTCTGCAGGATTAATTGATGCTAATTATTCACAAATACCTAGAGGAGACTTTGGCTCCAATGATTGTTTCCAGTCTGGAGAAGATTGTGATGAACTATACATCGGAAGAATGGGAGCTGGTTGCGATTGCAATTATTTCCGTGGAATGATGGATGACGTTCGTATTGGAAATGCCGAAAATGAATCCTTCTGGATGTTCACAGAAGGAGAGGGCGACTCTACTGAAGACTACCAAGGACTTGTTGGAATGATTCATGGCGCCGCTTGGGTAATGCCTGATGGAACCATCATCGCACAGGCTTTTGAATTGGAAAATGGTGAATATTACGATGACTTTAGTGCAAGTGCTGGAGATACGTTACTATTCTTCATGGAAATTCCTGAAAACACTCAGTACGCATATCTAAACATGTATTCCTGGGACTTCGAATTTGAGGAAGACTACGAGGAAGTAGAATACGAAATTTACATTGCAAAGGACAGAATTCCTTCTGCTTGGGACCATGATTATGAAGTCGAGACCTACTATGGTTTGTATGTTTACGAATACTTCGATTGGCCACAGGAAGGTACCTATTGGATCACTCTGAGTTCAAGTCACGACATAGATGAACTTGAAGTGAATGCATATTGGGAGCTAGCTCCGGAACCTCCAGAACTAGATGAAATGACTGAATTGAATGATGGCATTTCCGTTACAGGACAAAGAATTTCCAGAGACAGTGGGAAATCACTGTATTTCTATGTCGACCTTCAGGATGAGTTAGCCGAATTAAGAGTCAAAACATGGGGAGGACCTGGTGATTGTGAATTACACATTGCGTTAGGAGCACTACCATATACCGACGATTGGGGATGGATAGAGGATGAATGGTTTGAGGAAAGGAGTGGAAGTAATGGCCGCCAAATTGGAGGACAACAAACTTCAGACCATTCATACAACTCAGGCAATGATGAAATTGTACAGATTTTCGATGCTCAACCAGGAATCTATTACATCATGATGACCTCCTATTCTGGCTGCAGGGATGTGACAATACAAGCAGATTTCACATATGCGCCAAATAACGTTGACCCAGAATCAGCGGTAGAGTTGACAGATGGGATTTCATACGGACCACTAAGTGGATTTGAAGGCCTAGACCAATTCTTCTACATCGATGTTCCAGTTGGAACTGAGAGATTGGAAGTCGATTTGAATAACGGAGATGGAGAAGCTAAACTGATGATGAGACTGGACCAATTCCCTACTTGGTCAACATACGATATGCATTCCAATGCCCCAGGGGCAGGTGATAAACTTGGATTCAACGACCCTACTCCGGGAAGATGGTACATTCTCCTAGGCAGTGAAGATTACTACAGCAGAATTGACATTACCGCATCCTTTGAAGAGAGATATGTTTGGACATACGATGGGGAGCCAATCCAGTTATTCAATGACGAAGACATCGGAGGAATGAGTGCGCCAGAAGGCGAAGAATTGTATTTCTTCATTGAATTAGGAGAATCTTCAGCCATGGATCTGACTATCAAGACATGGGGGGGAGAGGGTGACTTGGGATTGTTTGCAGAAGTTGAGGAATTCAATTGGGATGATTTTGAAGAAGGACCAATGGGTAGGCAATTCGGTGAAACAGAATATGAATCCGATTGGGGTGGCGCAGATGAAGAAATTTACATCTTCTTTGCTAGTGGTAGAATTGACATTACGATTCATGCAAACACAGAGATTGAGGATATTTCTATCATCGCAACCTGGGATGAATTTGATGAACCCAGCCCTGGACCTGAGCCACCTAGACCTGAACCTCCAATAGGTGATGAAATACTCCCTTGTGACAAATATGTAGAAGTAATCTTTGAGGATATGGACAGAAATGGAGATGGAGATATTTCTCAAGACGAAACCTTCGAAGGTGACGATAGCGAGTTCGAAGAAATAGACATCAACAGAGACGGTGTAATCGACAAAACAGAAGCAACAGTAGCAATTTGCACCTGTGAAAATGAGATTTACATAACCTTGGAACAGATTTCCACCGGGGGCATGGGTGAGTACTCCATAGAGTTCCTATCAGGAATTGCTTGGAAAAATGAATTCGATTTCTTTGAGATGGATTCCAATAATGATATGATGATTGACTTTGGTGAGATTGAAGATTACACTAAAAGTTGTGTAACCACCTATGATCCATTGGACAGAGACGGAGATGGAACTCCAAACGAGAAAGATGCCTTCCCAGATGACCCATCTGAAGACACCGACACCGACGGAGACGGAATTGGAGATAATGCTGATTTCATAGCAAGTGTCGATAATGATATTATTTGGGTGTCCGCAAGTATTCTAGGTCTGATATTGGTTTCAGCTCTAGGGATGATGTTTGTTAGGTCAAAACGTCGCCCTGAATATGCTTGGGAAGAATATCAAAAAGACCGCATGTCTGAATCCATGCTCGCCAGCATGAGCGGTCCTGTTAATCCGCCTCCTTCACAAGATGTTGTACCGCCAGCACTAGACTTAGGGCCGCCAGTGAAGGAAGTACCTGAGGACATGACAGTATCCGACCTCTACGATTGATGCTTCTTTTTCTTAGGACCCAATCCCAAAGGACGCATTAGAGATAAGACGTGCTTATGCATTTGTGGAAGCATCTCAAAGAGAACTAGTGCCAACAAGAACATTGCACCTAGCGAGACAAATCTTGAAGCATAAGCATGGCCAAATTCGAAGACTGATAGATTCATCCATCTCCAGTCAGGATAACCCATTTGAAGCCAAATTAAGCCAGCATTTCTGAATAGGTTCAGTATGTGAATTAAGGATAGTGCAATGAATAGTGCTCTGACACGCTTCCTCCAATCGATCTCGAGTACTGAAATTGCCCCTACAAAGATAATCATTGATTGTATCGCAGTACAAGCTAAAACGAAGTTAATGTAAATCGGCTCCCCATTAACCAATAGTTCAGTGTGGAAAGAAAATTCTGACATTTCATCGGTCAAGAAATAACGATTGCCATCCCAATCATTCCAGTTAACTGATGCCCCATTGGCAGGGTTAGCATATGTTTCCCCCAGAGTGACTTCAGCACCACCAGCAAATGATAGTAGGGCTGCGGACTGCCAAGCTACAAACCATATTGCTAGAACATTGAGCATCGGAATATGAGCGATCATAAGATATGGTAGTCCAGCAACAGCGACAGTTCCCCTGAACCAACGTAAAGCATTGGCAGATTTACCTTCAGAAACCTGTCTTTCCCAAATTGCAATTGCACATGCACCAGGTAAGGTGATTGCACTCATCACAACCAGTACAACGTCATCATGAGCAAGATAAAACCCAATATCGTTGAAAAAATAGAAACCCGTCAAAACCCAGCCAACAGGAGCGATAGACTCCAATTTACCCGACCGACTTTTCCAAGTGACAAAAAGAATCAACAATCCTACCGCACCAAGGATGGTAGCGGTTGACCTGTCGACTAGGTAGTCACCTGCCATGGCGCGCCATGAATGGTGTTTCATCTAATGGCTTCGCCTTAATGCACATAGGTATGATTCGTTTCGAGGGTAACAATGCAGGGCCCGATAGCCGAGGTGAACATGCCCGAGATGGACTCGGAATGGAACGGTGCTATCGCATTTCTAGATAGAGATGGAGTTCTAAATTATGGAAGTCCTAATTACATTAATTCGCCTGAGGAATTAACAATCATTCCCGGTGCCAAGCAGGCAATCAAAGAGCTACGAAAACTTGGATACCGTATTGCGATCACAACAAATCAATCAGCAATAATGCGTGGAATGTGGGGTGAAGAAACAATTCACGCCATTCATGAACGCTTGCAAGAGGAACTTGGGGTATTTGATGTATTGATGACATGCCCGCACAGAAATCGAGACATGTGTGGTTGCAGGAAACCTCGACCAGGTATGTTAAACCACGCTTCACATATCATCCGTGGCAAATCTCACGATACGGTAGATTGGTGGGGAGATAAACCGAAACCAATTCATCCTCTAGACCTAATGGTAGGTGATAGAGATTCTGACATGGGAGCAGGATGGGCTGTTGGTGCAAGGTTGTTCAAAGTGGATGAGAAAATCGGAATCCAACAAGTCATTGAAAGAATCATCAATGATGACCCGGGTGATGTTTTCAGGCCAGTGTGATTGATATGTGGCTAGGACTCGACGATACTGATTCATTGGAGGGTGGTTGCACAACACTCGTGTTTCATGAATTACTGAATTCACTTCCTTGTGAACACGGAGAACCTAGATTGACCAGATTATGGCCGTTTGCTGCACAGAGAACACGAGGTAACGCTTCGCTTTCAGTAGAATTGTTCACCGATGATTCTATTGTTGAATGGCTAGACAACTATTGGAATCAAAACATACTACCACTAAAGGGTAAGATTTCGGACTCATCACACTCTTTACGAAAGCAATACCCATCTGACCCTGGAATGGTTTTGTTCAAAGAACAGCCAAGTGAAGATTACTACTGGAGGGCAGTTCGGAGCGAAGTTTCCTTCTATGAAGGTGGTAAGCAGTGGGGAGGTAATGGTAGAATTGGAGCCGCAGCATCATGTGCTTGGCGTAGTGGTAATGTTACTTGGGAGGGAATAGCATGGCGAAAAGACACTCGCCAAGTTAGTGAAGAAGCCCTTGCAAACGTCGAAGCTATGAATGGAACTTTTTTGTGTCGAGATCCAAGAACAAATCGGGGACTAATCGCCCCTAGAGGGCCGTGTCCTGTCATGTTCGGAGTAAGAGCAATTGATAGGGATACAGCGAAGAAGGCTACTGAGATATTGATTCAAAAAAGTGCAGAGACCATAGGCAGCAGGATTTTTGCTACAAATCAAGCGACTGGAGACCATATTGATTCTCCACAGAAATTGGTGGTAGAAAGTAAAGAAATGTTGCAAGGAGGGCACGTAATTCTAAACAATAACTGCTTAGCTTTCAATGAATCTGGAGATGTAAATCGAATAGCTCAATGGTTAGAAATTGGTGACGAAATCGAGTTTATGGGACTGGAATATGAAGGAAATTACCATCTTGAAGCAATCAAAGTAATTTCCTCAACCATTGCACAGAGACCGATTTGCGAATGTGGGACCAGAATGAAATCTATGGGTAAGGGACAAGGAGTTCGTTGCCCAAAATGCAAAAAACGAAGTGATAAAAAATGGACTATGGAAGAAAGATTACCTCCATTGCAGGGTTGGGTTCAACCGCCTGCAGATAAGCGGCGACATTTAGCCAAGTCACTGACATAACACCCTAAATGTTGATAGCCGAATAGTATTGGCACCTAACATGGTAGATTCAACCGAACTGACATACATAATTCTTGGATTGACCCTTTTGGGTATGATTTGGTACATGACAAATCGTGGAAGGGCCAATCTTGCTAGGGCTCGCGAAGATGCAGCTCCTGCCATTGCTGGGAGCGATGTTATGGACGGTGCTGCAAAGAATCCAGAGCAATTCGATGAGCCTGATGATGAAGCCCTTGATGAAATGGCTAAACTTCTTGGCGAAGATGAGTGATTAGCAGACAAATCCTTCTTCATTCAAACGAAGGTTCAGTTTATCTTCATCCATCCAAAGTATTCGCTTTGAGTCTGAATCAGGGCGAGTTAGCAACCATACCTTGTCGCTATTCAATTTGCTTTTACCTCTTGCAATCAGTGGTGTGGAATCCATTGAAGTACCACCCTTTGAAATCAACAATGTAGTCCAAGTTGTATCCGAAATCAACTTGTTTACGGAGTCGATTACATCACTAGGCATAGCCCCTGAATCTGGACAATAGTCATCTAAAACAACG
>JAKURJ010000169.1 GCA_022452125.1 Candidatus Poseidoniaceae archaeon | reverse complement strand
GGTTGAGATGGATTGATGATAATGCAACAATGCTTCTAATTCCACTAGCAGGAATTCTTATTCTAGAACCATTCATCGGTTTGATGTGATATTATTCAATATGTTAAAGTGGGTATTACTTTTCCAGTGAGTTGTGGGAGACATGGAAGAAGAGACTAATTATTCAGACCCGCCTCAAGGTGCTTACTACTTTGTTTTTGCATTAACCATGATTTTACTTGGAGTGGCAATGTTCCAGTATCCATTGTGGTGATTTTTGTTTTAAATTCAATACTATTATTGAATAACAACTCCTCATAGCGTTAGTTATGTGCGGAATTGCAGGGATGTTTGGGAATCCTGATTCCTCAGTAGTACATCGAATGATTAAATTGATTCAACATAGAGGTCCTGATGGTCACAACTTCTGGGCAGACGAAAATATTTCACTTGGCCATTCCAGGCTGGCAATAGTTGATTTGAGTGGAAGTCAGCAACCTATGAAAGGTGTGAATGGGCAAATTTTAGTTGCTAATGGGGAGATTTACAATCATGAGCTATTACGTATGGAATCTAAAGGCTTGTGGAACACGAATGGAGACTCAGAATCCATCCTCGCTCTTCATTCTTCCTCAATATCAGGAAGTTTAACATCTACTTCAGCTGCCAATCATGTCTCATGGATTTCTAAACTGAATGGAATGTACGGATTTGCTTTGTGGGACACGAGGCGAAAAGAATTGATTTTAGCAAGAGATCCGATGGGTATTAAGCCACTAGTGAGAACTATAGTAGATGGTAGTTTGCTATTTTCAAGTGAAATAAAAGCCTTAACAGGACATGAGGGGCACATCCCAAAAATTGACGAAACTGCTTTAGCAGTTAGATTAGCTTGGGAATATCCTTTAGATGGAACTACCTTGCTCAAGGGAGTAACTCAAGTAAGGCCTGGGACAATTGAACTTTGGAAAACCGATGAATTGGGGAATGCATTTCTGCATTCAATTGCTAATTTTGAACGTCAAAAACTGAATCCAAGTGATTCCTGGAATCCCCAAACTGATGCAGAATATTTACTTGATACATTTGTGGAAGGTGTACAAGAGCGATTAATGTCCGATGTTCCGGTAGGTATCGTTCTATCCGGTGGCCTTGATTCATCGCTTGTAGCTGCTGTGGCTCATGAAGCAGCATATCGTGCAAACCAACCAGTTCCTGCATGCTGGACAGTTGCAGAGGATGAAGATAATCCTGATTGGAAAGCAGCAGAGGTTGTCGCATCGACTTTGGATTTGGAGCATCATCAGTATGTATTGCCCAATGATAGTTTTGACTCGATACTACCTGATTTAGCATGGCATGGAGAAGATTTAGATGTTGCAGTGATGTTCTTTCAACCTCTATTTAAGAAAATGCGAGAGCGTGTAACTGTTGGTTTATGTGGGCAAGGTGCTGATGAACTTCATGCTGGCTACCCTCGTTATCGTGATCTTAAATCCCATGCAATTGATATCAAATCAAGACTCGATGAATTGAATTGTAATCTTTCAAATCTTGAGGGAGAACAGTGGTGGGCTGAAAATCATTCACCAGAAAATCACTGTGGAAGTTTGGAGGATTTTTTACAATTTGAATTAGACCGTATATAATGTCAAGCAGCGCGGGTCCATCACTAACGGTATCACCAAACAAGTCCGTCGGACACTTGTCACGTATCTTCACCGCACCC
>JAKURJ010000168.1 GCA_022452125.1 Candidatus Poseidoniaceae archaeon | reverse complement strand
CGTCTTGAAGCATCAGTTGTATTTGGTGTCCAATTGGGATCGTAGTTCTCCAACCATCCATATGGTCCATAATCTTTTGTAATTCCATGAATTGACATATTATCAGTATTCATAACCCCGTGAACAAATCCAACTCGCATCCAATGCGATATCATAATCGCTGTTTGCTCTGCAACATCAGTTAACCATGCAATTCGACCTTCATCACTGTCGACTTTGTGCTTTGGAAAATGATTCTTTATAGTGTGATTAAGCAATTTTTCGAGTGTATCATGATTTCCATCCGCGGTATGTATTTGGAAACTTCCAAATCTAATGAAACTTGGAGCAACTCTGCAAACTATCGCACCAATTTCTGGAGCAGGATTTCCATCATACAACATATCGCGAACAACCATTTCACCAGTAGTAACTAATGAAAGAGCCCTAGTCGTAGGAACTCCAAGATGGAACATAGCCTCACTGCATAAAAATTCACGTATTGAGGAGCGCAGAACAGCTTTGCCATCAGAAAATCGTGAATATGGAGTGACTCCAGAACCTTTTAATTGAAGCTCAAGTACTTCATCAGATAATTCGACTTCTCCAAGAGTTATTGCTCTACCATCTCCTAATTGGTGCGCCCAATTACCGAATTGATGACCACCATAACGTTGTGAGTAAGGCTTCATACCTTCTACGACTTCATTTCCACCCAAAACCAACCCATCCGGTTTTTCTAGCTGGAGTCTTTTACCCATTTCTTCCGACCATAATTTGAGTTCAGGATTTGGTGAAACTGTCGGTTTCACAAGAGACCAGCATGCGCCAGGTACCTGTCTTGATGTACCTCCAACTTTCAAATCTCCCGGAGTCTCGTCAATAAAACGGTTAAGCCATTTCAAAGAAGCGAAGTCTGCCATGAGTTAAGCAAATGAATCACAGACTTGAACATGTGGATTACTCCATGGTAATAAAAATATGATTAACGATTTAACAGAATCACAAGTTAGGTTGTAGAAAATAAATTCATTATTCTGTTAATTATTACAACTTTCCTTCAAAGGTTTTACAATACTGAAATTTACTTTCGGTATTTAGTGCATCTTGGTAAATCAGTAGTGGGGATGCTTTTGTTCCGTCTGACCAATCTCCCATATTTCTCAGTATATCGCTATCAATTAAGTGTTGATATGCCCAATCCTCAGTGATATAATCGCCTCTACTTCTCGCCACAACCCAGTCTGCTTGTGCATCTATTCGTCGATAAACCCCATAATCTGCTAAAGTATCATGAACTGAGTCAGTAGGTAAGTAGTGAGTTCCAACAAGCCTAGGAAACCCATAAAGATCGCTCTGAATTTCTATGTACAAAACATGTTCATTTGGTAAGAAATTGAAGACTTGTTGATGATATACACTATAGCAGGCATCGACAGTCATGTCGTCTACTCCTCGAGCAATGTGTACCATAGCATCATTCGGAACTCTAGACAGATTGGGTTGTAATTCCACTTGGTTTGGTCTAGTCCATCCCGATTCGATATCGATGAACAATGTCTCATTCCCCCATTCTCTTTCCATTGACTCATACAGTTGAATAAAACTGTATGCGCCTCCTAAACTATGCCCTCCAATCCACAAGTGGCTAGGATTAATAGTGACATTTCCTAAAGCTAAATCCACTGTTTCATGCCTCGAATTATCGAGGGCAACATTCTTAAGCGTGTCTAGTGCTGATGCTATTGCCAAGGCTCTTTATGTATGGTGAGGATA
>JAKURJ010000167.1 GCA_022452125.1 Candidatus Poseidoniaceae archaeon | reverse complement strand
AGATAGAGTCAAGGCACTGAAAGAAAATCAAGTTGATGCAACAGAATTAATTTTGGCCAAATCATGCAAAGGTCATGTCAATAAAGATGGTTCAATTGACTTTTCAAAACACTATTCTAAACCAGAAAGTATGGCTCAAGTTAGAGTAGCTAAAGCCAGAATCGCTTTAGGGCTTGGATTTACTTCTGGTATGAAAGTATCCTATGTAGTGACCGATGCTTCAGTTAGTCCGATGACTGTTAAGCCTTGGCTGGAGAACGAAGAAAATGGTGGCATAACAAGTTATGATGGTCGCTTTTATGCTGAGAGATTAGCAGCAGCACTCGGTAGAATTACCGAAGCATTTGGCTGGAATGCAAAGGAATTGATTGCTGGAAACAAACAAACCTCGTTATTTTCATTCTAAATTGACCCATTCTAAGGGAGTATTTTTCATATATGCTATTCACACCTAGCATTATGAAGTCTTATGTTAAGCCTGTTCTTATGGCTTTGATTATGATATCAACTAGCCTTGCAGGGTGTATTTTTGATGACGATAGCGATAGCGAAGTTCCTGTTACAGCAGTCTTTTCATACTCTCCAACAAGTAACATTAGAACCGGAGATAGTGTTGAATTAGATGGTTCAGCATCCTTGCCCCAAGATGGTTCTCTGACCTATAGCTGGGATTGTGATGGAGATGGCGCTGCTGATGAAACGGGTCAAAAGACCGATTGTTCATGGGAAGTAGAAGGCACCTACAGTGTTACACTGACTGTTGCATCAGGTGGTAAGAGTAATTCACAAACCAAAGAAATAACAGTTACAGAAGCACCTGTTGGATCACCAAAAGCGGAGATTACCCAATACGCCGATGAGGAAGACTGTGTTTACGATGATATTGACGAAACTAAGAATATCTTAGTTTGGATTTGTGCAATGGACAAATCTGACTCCGACCGTGAGATAACTGATACAACAACTATTCAGTTAGACGGTTCAGATTCAGAATCCGGCGGTGATAGTGAATATATTACCGCTTGGAACTGGGATTTAGACCTCGAATACGATTCTGACGGGGATGGAAATTTAGAAAACGATGCCGATTTGACAGGAGAGCAGGTTGAATGGAAAGATGTTGCACCTGGCGAATATGAAGTCAATCTTTCTGTAACAAATAGTGCTGGTGCCATGGATGGAGATAAAATCAAAGTTTATGTTTCGTACTATGGTGAATGGAAAGATTTCCAAATTGATGGAAATAATTCTGGTTCTCCAAAAGTAATTGAATTCGACATGCCGGTTGTTTATGACAGAGATCAAGGCAACACAATTAGAAAGGTAGAGGCAATTCTAACCTATCCACAGTTAGATGATGATCAATTTACAGATGTTGAGAATACTCTAAATCTTTACGCATTCAATGAAGAGGATGAAGAAGCATCTAACACATCCGATACAGCCAATGAAAATCGAGATGAAGGAGATTGTGATTCGGATAATTACTGTGTGCTATTACTACTCAGCTCTTACATGTTCATGGATACAGAATCAACCTGGGATGATGGAGAATGGAGGATGCAAATTAGAAATAATCGATGGAACGACGTTCAAGTCGAATCGATGGTTATCATCCTCCATTACAAATGATAATGTAACCTATTTAGAAAGCCCTTTGATGGAGAGCCTCGAGGATTGTACATGCGAAGGACCAGAATCGTCGCTACTATCGGTCCAGCATCACAAGATGACGAGACACTTCACTCACTATTTC
>JAKURJ010000166.1 GCA_022452125.1 Candidatus Poseidoniaceae archaeon | reverse complement strand
GTTCCCATGAATTCAATACCTTCCCTTGTCTTTTTTGCCAGCCTTGACCTTCAAATTCTAAGAAAAATCCTTGGTCTCCCTCTTCATTATCATAGGATTGATCTAAATCCCAAACAGTGGATAACATTACTTCATGGTCGTCCATTGGTTGATTCCAAGTCCCAAGGGAGATTTCTCTTTCTCCAGTGACAGGTACTATCATATTTCCATTAACCGAATTTACTTGAACTGAAATAAATACTTCATCCCCCCACTGCAACGTTGTATTAACCACAACATCTAGCACTCGTTTTGAATCAATACTTTTCCATTCTTGTAGGAGGTAAGTTGGGATTTCTGAACCGTTTCTTAAGTGTTCAATATCAATATCTACATCATACGATGAATTATCAGAAAAAGTTATTCTGTAAGCATGTGCATTTTCTCCATTATCATCTAAAATCCACAAGACATTGATTTGAGGTTCCGTAGTAGTGGAAATCTGCGCAGAAGCAAAAAGAGGAGAGCAAACAATCAAAAAAGACACAATAATTGTTGAAACAAAACGCTTTCTCATGGTAATATGTGTGACCTACTACTCTTCAATACTTACCCCTATTAGCATCATAAATTAACCACTTAACATTAAAATTAGTGCGGCGGTTTCATGAAGGATAAGCGGCCCCCCTAATATGTAGGAGAGAGTGTGATGGCGATGATTAACATCACTTTACCGGATGGAACTGTTAACGAATATGTTTCAGGTATAACCTGCGCGGAAGTTGTCACCGATGCTTTGGGAAGAAAGCATGGTTGTTTAGCGGCAAAAGTGGATGGTATAGAAAAAGATATGTCATTCCAAATTGAAGAGTCATGTAGTGTTGAAGGAATTCTTTCTGATTCTGATGAAGGAATACATATCCTCAGACATAGTGCTGCGCATTTGTTAGCGCAAGCTGTAATGGAATTATACCCCGATGCTAAGCCTACCATTGGTCCTGCAATAGAACGCGGATTTTACTATGACTTTGCTATGGACCCAATTACTGAGGCAGATCTAAAACCAATTCAGAAAAAGATGCAGGAATTGGCAAGGAAAAATTTGACCGTGGAAAGAATTGAATTAACTGATGATGAATTACAAACCCACTTCGCAAGTAATCCGTATAAATTAGAAATTATTAGTGATAAAATTGAAGACGGTGGTGGATCAACAATCTACAAACAAGGTGAGTGGTACGATCTTTGTCTTGGACCTCATGTCCCAAATACTTCTAGATTGATGTTTTGTAAATTAACAAGTGTTTCTTCAGCATACTGGCGTGGCGACCAAGATAGAGAGCAGTTAGTTAGGATATACGGTATTGTAGAACCTACTAAAGACGCACTGAAAGCAACTTTGCATAGGATGGAAGAGGCTAAAAAGAGAGACCATAGGAAATTAGGCAAAGATTTACAATTATTCCACATTGATGAAGAAGTCGGTCAAGGGTTGATATTATGGACTCCTCGCGGGGCAATAATTAGACAAGAATTACAAGATTTTATCGGATCACATCTTCGTAGGCAAGGGTATTCACAAGTGTTTACCCCACACATTGGCAAGTTAGACCTATACAGAACTTCTGGCCATTTCCCTTATTACCAAGATTCACAATATCCGCCGCTAGTCGAGCGTGATTTAATGAATAAATTATCCGATGAAGGTTGCTCTTGTTCAGAATTATCAAACATGATGAAAGCAGGAGACATTGAAGGATATATGCTTAAACCAATGAACTGCCCTCACCACGTCAAGATTTACGCTTCTAAGGCTCGTTCATATAGAGACCTACCACTAAGACTG
>JAKURJ010000165.1 GCA_022452125.1 Candidatus Poseidoniaceae archaeon | reverse complement strand
TGGAGAGATTCCTTCTGAGATCAGTATCATGACTCCTACTTTCCAAATGGTCGGACTTGCATTATTCCTTAACTCAGTTTTAATTCAAAGAAGTATGGTCAAAAAGCAATCTGCAGTGAAGGAAGAAAAGGAATTGCAAAAAGAGGTCGAAAAGCAACAGAGAATCGCTGATGACAAGCATGGAAGGGGCCGATATTTCGAGCCCGATATTCTAACCATGGCCGCAATCGAAGAGCGACAAGCACAGCTGAATACAAATTACAAGCGCACGGATTCCTACAATCTCAATTACAACAGATGATTATAGCGAGTAGTATTGGTCGACTGCTTCATTGAATTCTTCTAGAAGTTTTGATTCATCGATGGTTGTTACCTTGCCTGATTGCATAAGTGGATTGCCATCTACCCAAAGGTCGACGCACCGGCCACCGTTGTAAATTAGGTTGGAGATGTGTCTCTCATTGTCCTTGCCAACTGGATTCATTCGGATGTCATTAAGGTCCCATACTGCCCAATCTTGGCTACCTGTGGTTGCCATAGCGAACGCATCCTTAGCTAGTAGTGCTGAAGCATCCCAGTGGTCATGGCGTTGCACTAGGCATGCCATTCGAGCCTCGTGGGCCATATCCAGGCCTGAACCACTAGAAGCAGGGCCGTCGGTCCCTAGACGCACTTCCACACCTGCCTCTCGATATGCTGGAAGAGAAGCAGTACCTCCACATGCTAATTTCATGTTAGAGGATGGACAATGAGCCAGGATCGCTTTCCTAGCGGCCATTGTGCGCATCTCTGATTTCTTGACCCAAGAACCGTGAGCACAGATTGTTTTGTTAGGGATGAAGTAGTCAATGCTGTCGAGGTATTCAACAGGATACATTCCAGTTTGCTTGAAGCAATCTGCGACTTCTTTACGAGTCTCAGAAATGTGAATTGTAAGGTATGAGTCGTGTTTCTCAGCTAGTTCTTTACCTGCAAGTAATGTATCTTCATCACAAGTGTAAACCGCATGAGTTGCGACTCCATAGTGCACTTTGTTTTCTGGCTTGTTCGAGGCCAATTGGGAATCCAACTCTCTTCGTACAGCGCCATCATCACCTTCGGCGCTCGGCGGCCATTGAGTCTGCGGACCGCACACAATGCCTCGTAATCCAGCCTCATCCAGAGCAGAAACAATAGCATCTGGGAAGTGGTACATGTCACAAGCAAATGTAGAGCCGGTTTTGATCATCTCGAGAGCGGAAGCAAGTGCTCCAATTTTTGCGTATTCTTTTGTGAGATTCATTTCAGTTGGAAAGATAGACTTCTCCAACCACTCCTGAAGGGGTAGACCATCTGAGAAATCTCTAGCATTGAGTTGCATGGGCAAGTGAGTGTGCCAATTTTGGAAAGAGCGAGTAATCAATCTCTTCCTGCCGTCCAAGTTGTGAATTACGTCTTCATCACCTTTTGATTCAGACCATGTTCCATCCGCATGGAGTAGAAAATCACCGATGTGCGTACGCTGCTCATCATCGATGAGTACAGCGTTAGTGTAGCGCACAGATGCATCGTCCATGAGGGGTCCACTTCGAACTCAAATGTCAATGCTGGGCTAGAATCATACGATTTTGTGGATCTCAAAGGTCTTCTCATCGTGACCCCAAAGTACCTTTCCTGGTTCTAGGAACATGTAGTACTTGGTTTGGAAATCTCTTCCCAAGTCTGGATGTTCTTCCTCTAAGTTAATTCGAATTCTTTCACTGTAGCCACCAAGGGTTCCAGTACACGCTTTACCTTTGATTCCGTCAACCAATACTTGGTGCATTTGTTCATCAAAGTCCACCGTTTTTGGCAAGTCCTTGTCAAACGGATGTACGTCATTTTCTATCATCAAGCTCT
>JAKURJ010000164.1 GCA_022452125.1 Candidatus Poseidoniaceae archaeon | reverse complement strand
GGATTGTGCGAAAGCAATGATACACGTTGTTGATAATACAGATGAGCCGATTAATTGCTACAATCTTGGAACACATGATACTTGTAGCGTTAGAAGGATTGCTGAAATCGTGCTTGAAGAAACAAAATGCCAAGATGCCGATATCGAATATACAGGGGGAGAAAGAGGATGGGCAGGAGATGTACCAAAGTCTATGCTAGATCCTCAACGTCTGATGGATTTGGAATTCACCCCTAATTTTAGTTCTGAACAGGCAATTAGGCATACTGCCCGTTGTTTAGTTGAGGAGATAGGTATGCCATAATCATGGATGGAACATTCCATCTTCCTCAAACATAGATTCACTATCAATTGATGATATTGTGGACATACGAATAACAGTAACATCAATACGTCCGGCTTCAGGATAGAGGTCGGTTAATTCCCTAAGTAACTCATTTCTTACCTGATCAATATCTTTAGCATCTATTATTGTCACTGAGCGTATTGGAGAAGAGCCCCTAATCTCAAGTATATACTCAACCATCCATTCAACAGCTATTGTCAACTCATAATCATCCACTACGTCGTCCATACTATCCATCATATTGAATATCTACTTACATGCATATGAATGCATTGATTTATTGTTCACGAGAATATAGTCTGATTGAGGCAGTTATAATTGCCACAAAAATCAGTGGCACCCATAATGAATATGATCCACTTTCAGCCGACTGGTCTAAGCTCCAAGATAAGGCAGAAATTGTAGTTCTTGCTCCGTTTTCGGGAGAAGTATCGGATTTTTCATGAATTACAACAATAGTAGTTGAATCATAATCCAATCCGTCAGGCCATGAAAACGTGAATTTAGAAAATATTGAGGAATTAGAATCAAAGGTGGCTACTCCCCAATCTTGGGGATAAACTATCAATTCATTTTGATTAACAGAAATAATGTTCCTCAAAACTGAATCACTAGATAATTTACCATTAGTAGCATCTTCAGGAGAAATTAATGCTTTACTTTCCAATAGCATTAGCGTCATAGATGTTGAATTAATTTGTAATGGTTCATTTACCACGGCTTCTACGGAAACGATTGAGGCGTTGAAGGTAATATTTACTTCCAAGACTTCGTGTTGAATTCTATCTGCTTCAGCACCCAAAAGTGATCTTTGCAGTTCTCCACTTGAGGACGAAGGAGTAGACTCAATAAGCCCATCGAAAGAGTAAGAAGGAGTGGCATCTGCATCTGTTTGGCCCAACCAACTTTTACGATAATTCGAAGCTTCGTTTCCAAGTGGGTCATTTATACTACTGTGTAAATTAATACGGATCATTCTTTCCCCATTTGATTCAACCATATCGGGGATCCATTCTTCATGTTCTGCACAAACGTCACACCAAACTGCCGTCGACATCTCCATAACTACAGACCCACCTCCTCGAATTTCATACACATTGTTCTCTTCTGCTTGAACTGAAAAAGACAAGGTAAGAATAAGAAAAACCAAGATCAGTGACAATCTTCCCATAAACCAACCACAATGTTCTATTTTTTCAAACCGCCGTAATTTTGTCCATAGTTTTACTTTTTTGTAACACAATTAATTAAAACTATGGACAAAATTACGGCGGTTTGAAAAAATAGAACATTGTGGAAATATAGCGTGCATAGGGGAAATCATGAGTAAGCGCTGGTACTCTGAACATCGGAGCGATCCCTGGCGCAGAAAGGCTAGACAAGAAGGTTATCGCGCACGTTCCGCTTTCAAATTAAAAGAAATTCAACAGAAATTTGCTCCCATACGATATGGGGATACAGTTCTAGATGTTGGCTGTGCTCCAGGTGTGTGGAGCCAAGTAGCATGTGAGTTGGTAGGTTATGAAGGGCTAGTAGTGGGAGTGGATTTACAGAGCACATCTCCAATTGATGG
>JAKURJ010000163.1 GCA_022452125.1 Candidatus Poseidoniaceae archaeon | reverse complement strand
CAGGATGAAATTGAACAGTCTTGATTGGCCTTGTAGGGTGCTTGCATACAGCGATTTCACAATGTTCGGCTGCGCCCACAACTTCCATTTCCCCCGAGTCAACAACATGGTCTTGATGAGTGAACAATTGCTTTGTTTTGGTTCCGTCATTGTATGTGACTTCAGCGATGAAAGATGACCCCTCTTCTGCCCTTTCGACTTCACCACCTAGCGCTTTGCAAATTATTTGATGTCCAAAACAAATTCCATAGAGCGGAACTTCACATTCTCTAATCAATTTAGCAACGTCATCCATCCAGTCTTCCCAAGATGAAACATTTCTTCTACTACCTGTTATGACTACTACATCACAATTTTGTGGGGTATCAACACGCTTACCAAAGCCGTATTCTATTTGTTGGTTAGTATGTGGCGCCCAAAGTAATACTTCGTGTTCTGGGAAGTGGCTAACAATCTCTTCAACACCTTTTTTCCCGAAAGCCTCTCTTTCGGCAAGCAAATCCACAACCAGTAATATCGGCATAAAAATCAGTCCTTGCCTTGGATATCTATCTCAAAGGATTTCAGAGTCAGAATAAATGAAAGGACTAGGAGGTATTCCATAGGGGCAGCCCAATTGACCCATGGTTGGATTAGATCCATGTCGTTGGTTTCCAAGAAACTTGGATGTTGATTTATCGCTGATGTCATTGCATACATCATAATTGTAAATGCAATAAAACCCAATGATATGGAAGCGTACCTGAACCGCTTCCCTTTCTCATCCCCATTATTCATAGCGAGATGAGTAGTTGCACACCAAGCCAGTCCAAAGTAGAAGACATTCATGGAGGTTGTAATGTGCATGTCGAGGTGATCGTACATATCCATGAATGACATTATGCTTAGATTAACTCCTGCAATCACGCCACTTAGCATAGATAATTCCATCCAATACCAACGTGTATGTGATTTGTTTTTGACAAATAATTTCCAAGATATCAAAACAATTAGGATTCCTGTGATAAACAGACCTCCGGTGAATACAATTCTTTGTAGGCCAGGATAATCAGCCTCTGAGATAAAGAACGGCAGCGCTCTGTAATCTCCAGATAGTATATGCAGTATAGTTGATACACTTATTGAGATTGAAGGCAGCACCCATCCAATTCTAGCGAGCATTCTGTCATCTATCATCGATAAGCCTCCACAGTGTCATGAATGCAATCATCATATGATTTCCAAGTCAGACCCAAATCTTCCTCTGCCTTCTTACTGGAATACTTTGAGTCTCCTTTTGAGAATGATTTTGCTGCAGAGCGAGTTAGCAGTCTCTTGCCTGTGAACAATCCCATGAACCAATCTTGAAGAACGACTACAGGTAGTAGCCAAAGGGGTATTCCGAGTCTAGGGAATTTCATTTTTGGGTACAACTTCTTGGCACGCTTCAACAAATCGTAGATATTTCCATCTTGGTATGGCGCCAGTACATACCTCCCATTTGCATCATCTTTTTCGTAAGCCATTCGGTGTGCTGTGGCTACATCATCAACATGAACAAATGCAAGTGGGATTTTTGGAACAACAGGATATTTTCCTTTCATTGCATCTCCAATGATGTCAGTTGAAGGAGTTGGACGGGAGAAAGAGCCGCCAAGAACTCCGCTTGGATTGATTACGCGCAAATCAATTCCTAACTCTTCAGCAAGTTCCCAAGCTCGCTTTTCCGATTCGGTTTTCGCTTGGGTATAAGGTAAGGAGAAGTTTTCATTCCAATTCGATTCATCTTTGATTACACCCTTAGGCGAGGTGCCAATTGCAGCAACAGATGAGGTGTAGACTACTCGCTTAATTCCCTCTGAAGCAGCGGCCCGAAGGACATTCTCAGTGCCTTGATTCGCAGTATCAAGCATCAACTGCCCATCGCCGCTTGTGGCGTAAATTGTTGCAAGGTGAAACAGACCGAGTGCACCTTT
>JAKURJ010000162.1 GCA_022452125.1 Candidatus Poseidoniaceae archaeon | reverse complement strand
TACCACTACCTGCAGGATATTCAGATACTTCGTATCCATCTTGCATGTAGCCTTGATGGTTAGGAGGAGGGCTAGAAGGCGCGCTAGAAACAGGCGCAACGGTTACAGAAGGAATTGCTTTGTATGGTTCATCAAACATCGCGCTCTCCTGCTCATACCAATCCCCATCATCGCTGTTGCCACCTCTTCTGACAAAGACTGTTGCAGCCACAATAGCAAGAATCAATCCTGCTACAAGGGCGCCTAGTGTCACAGGTGTCATGCCGAGAATTTTATTCTCTGAGGTGTCACTTGTTGTATCCTTTTCATCAGTATCTCCTTCATAGTGTGGACAACCGTTTCCTGGTTGAGATGTGTCTATTGCATCAGGGTTCAAGAGTTCCCATTCTTCACACTTGCTAAGGTCAGATGTACCGTCTCCTGATTGGCCACCGTTGTTCTGATTATCACTACCAATAGTACAGGCGTTTTCATCGACAATATCTCCCGCAGGAGTATCTGGACACAAGTCTTTCAAGTCATCGACGCCGTCATTATCGTCATCATTGTCAAAGACGTCTGGAATATTATCTCCATCGGCATCTTCTGTAGTCTGTTCCTCGGAACCATCTTGGGTTACGACAATAGTGAAGTCAATTGGGTTATACATTCCTCCAGAGGCTCTGACAAGGAAAGTACCCTCGGAAAGAGTGAATGAAATTTGACCGTTGTAATTTGTCAAACCACTAAACTCTGTGAATTCATCTCCAATTACTACTACCGATAGTAATTCTACAGGGATTCCTGTTTCTAGTTCAGAGACTGTGATCAATAGTGAGTCTCCAGCTGAAGGGTTTTGTGGCATGTATTCAATGGCCAAGTCCTTCATTACAAGTGGCTCAGGATTAGGTTCAGCGATTTGTGAGCCTATTGCTGCATGAATGGTAGCAGAACTTCCAGACCCTTTTTGGACCATTGCTAGAACAGTGTAGTTACTTGTTGGGGATGCCAGATGTGGTAGAGTTAAGTCTGCACTGCTTCCAATTCCCCAAGCGATTGAATTTACATCACTAAAGAAATCATCAAACAGTTCGAAAGCATCATCTTCATCTGCGTCACCGCCACATTTCGTATCATCCATCCAAGTTCCTTCATAAACATCAAGTTTGAAATTAGAGTTTGTTTCTGTGCCTGTATGCAAATCATATTCGCCTTCTGAAACCATGTAGCTTGCACTCATTGTATCAGAGCCGGGGTAGTCTTCACTCCACGGGCTATCTGGTGACATTTCATTTCCTTCAGAGTCGAATAACTGAACATTTGATGTATCGATTACTCCTTCGGTTATTCGATAATCGTTATCGGAATTATGGCTCAACGATACTTCAAGACGAAGGTCGTCACCAGACATTGCACTTTCGGCATTATATTCTACAAATTCACACATTCGGATTGATTTTGCGTCTTCAGCGACCCATCCTACATCTTCACGTATTCCATCGTAAATCAAAGAGGTAAAGGATGCGAAGTCTATGCTAGCGGGGTCAAATCCAAACTTGGGCACTGCTACTGCAAATATCCTATTGGCCTCTCCATCTTCAGAACTCAGAGCAATATTTGTTGTCTGACCAGGTCCTAAAGTTCCCATCATGTCCAATTGGCTGGGATCTTTAATTACAACTCCAAAGTGAATTGCTTCAGCCATAATCTGTTCTTCTGGATTTGCTACAGCCATTCCAATCAATGACATTGGTGCTTCGAATCGAATCTCTTGATTCCTAGATGTGTCCCCGTTTTGGAATTCGATCTCAAAGGTTTCCTCGTCCGAAATGCTATCCCAGTCTATGTCAGGGAATGCTACATCTAGCTTCAGAGGCGCTACACCAATCGATACGTTGAATTCATCGTACGGGATGTTGTTTGGAGTGACAGAAATCGTGTTCAAGCCATTGTTTGCAGAATCTGCAATGTAGACTGGTAGTCCAGCAAAGGTTGTCACTTGTTCTAGCCCCGTCATTGTTATATCACCATTTGTGATGTATGCGAAATTTAGACCGATTCCAGTCTTTATTTGGCCATTATCTAGGGTTCCTTTGGCTTGAACACTTGTC
>JAKURJ010000161.1 GCA_022452125.1 Candidatus Poseidoniaceae archaeon | reverse complement strand
CAGGCTCAGTTCATGAGAGCGGCAATGGAAACCGCCAAGAGATTAGGAGCTGACAAGTTGGCTTACCTATCCTGATGTAGGAGAAAGGTCATGTCTGTAAGCGCCTTGCGAGAGGTGTGGACTTAACCGCAATCTCTGCTGCCGCCGTGATGTTCATTCTCGGTGCAACATCCCCAGGTCCATCCTTAGCGGTTGGTTTGCGCAACACTATGATCGGCGGCAGAGGCAGAGGCCTAGCTTGTGCAGTAGGTCATGGCATCGGTTTCGGATTCTATGCGGTTTCTGTGGTATTTGGACTTGTTATCATAATGGAAAACAATCCTGATGTGTTCACAATAATGCAAATCATTGGAGGACTATTCCTGCTTTACTTAGGAATAGAGATGATGCGAGCAGAAGCCAAGGAAATTGAACACTCGCAAGGTAAGAGGGAGGGCTTTGTCGAGGGTTTCTTCATCGCATTCTTGAATCCTAAAATTGCTGTTTTCATGCTCGCAGTTCTCTCTTCTGTGCTGGACCCGTCGATGTCTAGTGATACAAAATGGTTCATTGCAATCATGGGAGCTACCATCGACACGATTTGGTATGTGCTCGTAGCACTGCTTCTATCCAACTCAACGATATTAACGAAGATTCAGAATAACCAGAAGATTCTGAACCAAATAACTGGCCTACTGATGATTGGATTGGCGATTTGGACAGCATACAGACTATCTGGACTTTGACAATCAATACTATTGAGGTCAAGCCATTCGATTGAGTCATGCCAGAACTCCCGGAGGTGGAAACCGTCCGTACTGGGCTGGCTGGCTCGTGGATAGGTAAGCGCATTGATGGCGTAGATTTGCGCCGTGAAAATCTCCGATTCCCGTTTCCTGAAGGGCTCGCTGAGCGATTAACTGGGCGCACAGTAACCGGAATTCGAAGGCGTGCAAAATACCTCCTAATCGACCTAGATAATGGCGACGTGCTCCTTTCGCATTTGGGAATGAGCGGCAAGTGGACTCTCGATGCAAGTGAGTGTGAGGGCAAGCATGACCACGTAGTGATTCTGTTTGATGATGGAAGTATGTCGGTTTACAACGACCCAAGGCGTTTCGGTGTACTAGACATCTTCAGTGGAACATCTCACAAATTGCTGGACCATCTCGGACCAGAACCTCTCGAAGATTGGACTGCAGACGATTTGTATGAAAAATTGCAGAAAAGAAAGAGTGCAATTAAGATCTGTATCCTCGACCAAAAGGTAGTGGTTGGCGTAGGCAATATCTACGCCTGTGAAGCCCTAAACCGAAGTAAAATCTCACCAACGAGAATGGCGAACAAAGTCAAGAAAAAAGAATGTGAATTGCTGGTTAAGGAAATCAAGAGCATTCTAGCTGAGGCGATTCAAGTAGGCGGCTCATCCTTGAGAGACTTCGCAGGAGTCGATGGAACTCTTGGCTATTTTATTCACCAATTCAAGGTCTATGACAAAGAAGGTGAAGAGTGCCAATGTGGTGGAACCATCGAGAGATTAGTCCAGGGTGGACGCTCGACATTTTGGTGCAAATCTTGTCAGAAATAATCAGTAGTGTTCTAGCACTGTTCTGACGTCTTCGACGAATAAATCAATTGGAAAATCGAAATCTGACCATACAACTCGGCCTTTCAACTCCGTATCTAGGATGTAGGTTGGGGAGGGATGAGCAACGGTATATCCTTCATCAGAATCATCACTTTCTTCAACCGGGAACACTCCATAATTTTCGTAAACAGGGTCAAGATATTCCTTCGCCCCTGTAAGATGAGGCCAGTCATATCCACGGTCGGATGTCCAATTCCTCAACTCAGATGGTGAGTCATGTCGCCAGTCGACAGTTACCGAAACTATGCTGATTTTCTCAAGCTCGGCTTCTGTTAACGTCTCCTGTACGGACTTGATATTCTGACTGGTAACCGGGCAAGTATTGTCACAGCGAGTGAACATGAATACGAGAATCACGACTTTGCCTTCTTGGTCATCAAGGCTCCACAGTGGTCCGTTTGCGTCTTCCAAAGTGAATTTGTAGGTCGCACTACCTTCTAGGTCTCGACCGTTGAATTTGATCACTTCTTCCTCGTCATCAAACAAGCAACCCGGCAGCATCA
>JAKURJ010000160.1 GCA_022452125.1 Candidatus Poseidoniaceae archaeon | reverse complement strand
CGTGGACACTAGCCTCCATACTATTATAATCTATCAAATTAGAACAGTATTATGGCACGAATTAAAGTGGGCGACAAAATTCGAGATTTGAAGTTACCAACAATTGATGGTAAGACCTTTGACATCAGTCAACATGAAGGAAAAAATATTTTTATTTCTTGGCTTAGATTTTCAGGATGTCCATTCTGCCACTTGAGAGTTAATGAATTAACAAATGCCGAAGATAAATATGGCAAAGATTTTGCAAACGTAGCAATTTTTAGTTGCAATGTTGATGCTCTAAAGAAAACTGCAACTAAGCATGGAAATAACATAATTATTGCTGCCGATGAAGATCGTAAATATTTCGATAAATATGAAATGCCACGAAGTTTAGCAAGAGTGAGTTTAGGAATTCTAATTTCACCTCTAAGAATGATGAGGGCTGTTTTCAAAGGATACGCTGCACCAAGTTTCAATGGTGCATTCAACGCAGTACCTGTTGATGTTATGATTAACAAGAAAGGTATCGTTGAGAAAGTAAAGTATTCAGCACACACTACCGACCATATTCCTGTAAGTGAAGTCATAGAGTTTTCAAATGCTTAAGAATCAAATTTCAGCAATCTCATTTGCTTTACTACTCATTCTAGTATCATTCACAGGATGTATGGATGATTCTGACTCAGATAGTGACGATGCCGAAATGCCCGATGTAGTCATCGGTCCAGAAGTTACAACTGATGATGGAACCGATACTAACACAACTACAGATGAAAATCAAGATGATACTCCTGAAGTTTATGATGGTCCTCTTAAAATATTAGCGCTTCACGGCGGTGGGGATTCTCCAGAGGGTTTAGAGAATCAACCTGGAATGCAAGATTTGATGGAGGATCTGCCTGAATTCGAATTCTTCTTTGCCGAGGCGCCTGATGATGAAAGCTTGTGTGACCACTGTTGGTACGCAGATCCACCTGGCGGAAAAGATGAGCCTAACGAAAATAGAAGCTGGGCAGACATCTCTATTGCATATTTAGATCAAGTTGTAGCTGACCATGGACCATTTTATGGAATCCTTGGATATTCTCAGGGAGTTCCAATGGCTACGGTTTACATCGCTAATTCAAACACAACATTTCCTAAAGCAATGCTATTCAATGGATACATGCCAACGACTCATTCTGGTTTGAATGATACAATTAATGAAGCTGCACCTTTGAACACTGATGCCTTAATTTTTGGTGGAGATGAGGATGTATTTGTTTTTGGAGTTGAAGAACTTGAAGTTGTTTATCCAAATCCAACCGTTCTGATTAGTAGTACAGCGGATCACCACTTACCTGATTCAAGTGATGAAACATATGCAGATGTACTTGCCTTCTTTAGGGAAATAATTGACGATGTTCCAGAACCTGTTGTTCCTGAACCCGTTATTATTCCAGAGAAAGATTGGATGAGAACTATAGAGGGAACACAAGAAGAATCACACGGACATTTCATTCTAGCTACTAGTGATGGCGGTTACTTGCAAATTGGAGAAACTGGATTTGTTCCAGATGGTGCCAAAATCATGGTTGCTAAACTAGATTCAACTGGCAATTACGCCTGGAAAAAGGAATATGGAACACTTGGCCATAATCTAGGGAACAGTGCAATTGAGGTTGATGACGGATATGTTGTCGTAGGTGCTTTGGACCAAGATAGTACAATAATGAAGATTGACAAGGACGACGGAACTGTAATTTTTACCTCTACTTTCAATGCAGGAGGTAGTGATGCTCTAGAAAATGTAGTCGAGATTTCTGGAGGCTATGCTGCCGTTGGATATGTTGCTGCTGAAGATACTGAGAATACTTTTTATGCAGAAGGTGAAGGTCAAATGGTCTTCTTAGACGAACTTGGAACTGTTGAACAAGTAGTAGACCTTAATTCTTACATGTCGCATGCATACAGAATTGCATCTTATGATGGCCAATTGATTATCTCTGGATTAACGGAGGAAGCTTTGGACTATGCATTAGTCAAAATGGACATGGATGGAACTGTAGTATGGGGCAAAACTTACGGAGGCAGTGCTAACGATCACAATTTTGCTTTTGATATTAATTCCAATGGAACGATTTTCTTGTCTGGCCACACACTTTCTGGTACTGTGAATTGGGATACCTACACAATGATGATTGATAATGATGGCAATTTACTTTGGGAAAATAAAACTGGAAATCCAAGAGGATTTGACCCACAGTACATTCACGATGAAGTATGGGGCTTGAAAGCAACCGATGCCGGTGGAGTCAATGTTGTAGCTGGAACTGGGGACGTATACGAAGCATATTCAGAATGTAATGGAGACGACTGGTCAG
>JAKURJ010000016.1 GCA_022452125.1 Candidatus Poseidoniaceae archaeon | reverse complement strand
CCTAGAACCGTTCAGGTGGTCGTGACTTGGTTGCAATTGGACTTGCGCTGGAAAGAATGCCTCGATTAAAGGCACTCTGCATGGAAGTAGATGACTCATTACTTACTACCTTATCTGCAGACTTAGATGTCCTAGAAATGATGCGAATCGATATTCAAGCGAATCTCAACGATGAGCAGCCCCTTTCATTGCGCGATGGTGGAATAATCAGAGAAGGTATAGATGCGAAGTTGGATGAGTTGAGAAAGGCCGCAGCAGTAGGACATAAGTGGTTCAAAGACTTAGAAGTCAAGGAGAGAGCTAGACTGGACATTCCTTCGCTAAAGGTGAGGCATAATCGTCAGATTGGATGGTATATTGAAGTCACAAAGACTCATTTGTCCAAAGTTCCAGAGGATTGGAATAGAAGGCAACAAATGACTAACGGAAACCGATATGTTACAGAAGAATTGGTTGAGTGGCAAGACAAACTTGTCACTGCTGCAACCAAGGCCAACGCAATCGAATATGACATGTTTAGAGACCTTAGAGATAGATGTAGAGAAAAATCCAGAACTCTAGGAATGATTAGTTCTAACGTTGCACAAATCGATGTATTGCAGTGCTTTGCTGAAATCGCAAGGAACAGATCATGGACTAGGCCCACAATTTTCGAAGATGAAAGATTGGTCGCTAAAGGCCTGAGACACCCTGTATTAGAAGCTCAAAGTGGGTTTGTTCCAAATGACCTCAAACTTGACAAAAAACGTCGCTTCCTCCTAATTACTGGACCCAATATGGGAGGGAAATCAACCCATTTACGATGTGCAGCACTACTATCGGTTTTGGCGCAATCGGGTTCCTTCGTTCCAGCAAGTAGCGCACAAGTAGGATTGGTTGATCGTATATTTACCCGAGTTGGAGCATCTGATGATATCAGAAGAGGGCGCTCAACATTCATGATGGAGATGATGGAGGTCGCTCACATTTTGAAGAGGGCGACTAACAAATCTCTGATTTTATTGGATGAAATAGGCAGAGGTACTTCCACCTTCGATGGATTATCGATCGCTTGGTCTGTGACTGAAGACATCTGCAAGCGAATAGGTGCTAGAACACTCTTCGCAACTCACTACCATCAACTAATCGGATTGGAGGGTGATGCAGAAGGCCTAGTGAATGTACATGTTCAGGTCGCTGAATCTGATGGAGAATTGAAATTCCTACACACTGTTTCAGATGGTCCATGCGATGATTCCTATGGAGTCCAAGTTGCCGCTTTAGCAGGACTTCCAAGGCATGTTGTAGAACGTTCCAGTGATCTGCTTGGTTTCTTAGAGAGACAAGCTCAGGGCGCCAAGGCTGGAGAAAAAGGAGCACCTACCGCACGTAGTGCTGGACAATCTTCTCTGCTAGGATTTGTTGGACAACCACAAGTTAGAATCGAAAAAGATGAATTGGGAGAGGCTTTGAAAAAAGCAATATCAAGCATAGACCCAGACACAATGAGCCCAAGGCAAGCCCACGATGCGTTGTATGAATTGCTGAGGTTAATGGAGGGAGAACAATGAACGAACCTTCGAGAATAAAGCAACTTGATGATCGAACAATAGGTCACATCGCAGCCGGAGAAGTTGTCGAAAGGCCTGCTCAGGTGGTCAAGGAGTTAATCGAAAACTCAATTGATGCTAAATCTTCTAGAATCACGATTGAAATCGACCGTGGAGGATTTGATTTGATCAGAATTACCGATGATGGAACAGGTATCCACGAGCACGATTTACCGCTCTCTCTTGACAGGCATGCAACCAGTAAACTATCCAATGAAGAAGATTTAGCTGCAATAGGCACTTTAGGATTCAGAGGAGAAGCATTAGCTAGCATTGGCATGGTCAGTAAACTTTCAATTTCCAGTAGGCCGCGAGGTACTGAAGGACGAAGTATAGTAATGGATAACGGAAACAAAGGCAAAATCGAGCCTGCGGGAATTGCAGAAGGAACCTCGATCGAAGTTTCCCATATCTTTTCTAATCAACCTGCAAGATTGGCTTTCCAACGCAGACCGGCCACTGAAACAAGCAAAATTGTAGACGTAGTCGTCTCCCACGCAATCTGTCATCCTGAAGTTGGGTTCAGATTGGTTAGTGATGAAAAAACCATTTTGGAAGTACCAGCTGTTGAAGAAATGGAAGACCGCCTGTATGATGGTCTTGGAAGACAAGCCGGAAAGATGATTCCAATTACAGCACCAAAAAGCGATTCTGATGCACCAGGTGATGAAAGATGGTCAGGATGGATTTCTACTCCTGACATTACTCGAGGAAAAGGTGATGAAATCCATGTTCTGATTAACGGTAGGCCAGTCGCTGCTCAACCGTTTTTGCAATCTATCAGAAGAGGATACAAGACGAGACTGATGCAAGGTAGGCACCCTGTTGCAGTATTACTTCTTGATTTACCAAATGATGAAGTCGATGTGAACGTGCACCCTACCAAGCGAGAAGTCAGACTCAAGCACTCTTGGCGTGTTCTCGAAAGACTTGAGCGAAGTATTGCTCACACTCTAGAATCAACCCCTACCGAGCCAGAATCCAGCGGAGGAATTACTGGAATTACATCATTGGCGCCTCAACCAGCGGAGAGAAGGGTTGTTGAGAAGCCTGCATGGGCACAAACAGCACAAATTTCACTCACCGGAGAAAAACCAATTGAAATCAAGAAGGAAAAGCCTAGACCAATATCACAGTCTGAATCTTCTCAAACCACCATCACGGGAATTGAAGCCATTGCCCCTGCGCTTTCAATTGGCGAAAGAGAATTGCATAGGCATGCTGGATGTGGGGTAACAGAAGATATTGACAATACTGAACCACTGCGACCGGTAATCAACGACCTACCTGCTATGGAACCACTTGCACAGTTCGCCGATTCGTATATCTTAGTACAAGCTGATGAAGAGTTATTGCTCATCGATCAACACGCTTTACACGAAAGAATTCGGTATGAAAGATTGAGACATGATGAAAGCCTATGGCAGGCGCAAGAGAGAATCTCGCCTGTTCCGCTTGACCTCGATGTTAGACAAATTGCGAGATTAGAAGCGAGAATTGAGGATTTGAATAACATGGGTTTCATTATTGAAAAGAAAGCCGCTGGATATTCTATAACTAGTGCACCTGCTCTGCTTTCTGCAAGCGAATTAGAACCATTTATGCATGATATTTTGCTAGATATGAGTGAAGATGGAGCTCCTATGGAGACCATTGAACAACGCAAAGACCATCTGGCATTCCTAAATTCGTGTAGAGGTGCAGTAAAAGCAAATGAAAAACTAAACTTGTCACAGATGAGGAGATTGCTTGATGATATGCGCAGAATCCCAAACCCTTGGGCTTGTGTTCATGGTAGACCAACTGCTATGAGGATTCCACTGAATGCTCTAGACCATCATTTCGGACGTCATGGTTGATTTTTGACATTCAATCCAAGATTGATTAATTGCTCTAAGTAACTAGGCCAGGCCACCTTATGCAAATTGGCGCCCTCAATAATACCTCCACATATCGAGGCCAGAAGTATAGCAGTCATCTGAATTCTATGGTCATCGAATGTTTCAACAATTCCTTGCGGCCGAACCGGTTTTTGGCTCCCGGGAATTGTGATACCGTCATCATTTATCGTCGATGTAATTCCAAACTTGGAAAGCAGTTCTGCAGTCTTCGTTATTCGATTTGATTCCTTGAAAGCAGCATGCTTTGCCCCACTAATCGTACCGCCCTCGCCCAATGCAAGCCATGCAGCCATAGGAGTGATCAAATCATTAGAATCGCGTAAGAATTTGTTTTCCAAATCATGACCTATTGAATCTGCAACTTCTGGTGCATTCTCGACATCTAATCCTGATAGTTTTGCAAATGCCATCATAGAAGCATCAGAGGGAATGACAACATCTGGACAGTTGACTACCCAAGACTCTCCTGGAATGACTGCTCCGGTTTTTTTACACAAATCCCAAGTTAAATCAGAATGCTTTCGGGATACTGCGTCTCCGTGGGTCTTGATTTTGAACCCATTAGTGCGAGGCGCCATAAGCATCATAGCTGAGTGGAATTGAGATGTCTTTGAAACATCAATACTAACTGATTTTGCAATGAATGGCCCAGTTAGTTGTAAAGGATATTCGGAATTTTCCATAAGTGATTTCGCACTTATTCCTAACGATTCCACTAAATGTAAGGAACTCCTTGCTCGAAGGCTTGCGTCTCCATCAAGTATAATTGGGAAGTCGCAAGTTGCAGCTTGCGCAATCAAGAGGCGCAATGCAGTTCCACTATTTTGACAATCTAAAACAGAGTTTGGCGGATTAAGGTCGCCGCCAGTCATAGTCATACCATCCCATTTGATTCCCAAATTAGTCAAACAATCAATCATGGCTTGCACATCTTCGCCAATCTCCCACATCTCGACTCTTGTCGGGGATTCGTCCATACTAGCTAGAGTCAACCAGCGCATTGAATGGCTCTTGGAAGGTGGCAATCTTAGTGTTCCAGAAAGGATGCTGGGCTCGATTTCAAGGAGATTGCCGACTTTATGACCTGCGCTAGAATCTGACACTGGCATTCCCCCGTGAATAAAGCCAAGCGGCATCAGGAGAAGAAGTCATCCAATGCGCATATTGAAGTGCGTCATCGATGTAGGGCTAAATATGGTCACAGATACGTTAAATCGGCCTCTGCGTGACCTGAGGATATCCTTGACAGATCGCTGTAATATGCGATGCAGATATTGTATGCCAAGAGAGCATTTCGATTCACACGATTTCCTCGCTAAAGAAGAGATACTTTCCTATGAAGAATTGACTACTGTAGTAGAGTCTCTAATTCCATTAGGCCTTACGAAGGTTAGGTTGACTGGAGGAGAACCGCTGTTGCGAAGGGACGTCTGTTCCTTCATTGAAATGTTACCAAAGGAATTAGATTTAGCAATGACAACTAATGGTATTCTTCTAGAAAGATTTGCGCCAGATTTAGCTGCTGCGGGTCTGAATCGAGTTACGGTGTCCCTTGATGCCCTAGATGTTGAAACATTCCAAGCAATGGGTGATACTGATGAAACACCAGAAACTGTACTGCGTGGTATTGAAGCCGCAAGAATGGCAGGGCTTTCGGTAAAGGTGAATACTGTTATCAGAGCGGGATATAATGAGCATTCAGTAGAAAAGATTGCAGAAAGGTTTGTTGGTACTGATGTTGTTGTTCGTTACATCGAATTCATGGATGTTGGTGAAACCAATTCTTGGAATAACGATGAAGTCATCACTGGGGAAATGATGCGAGAGATGCTAGAAAATCTTCAGCCTGCTAAACCGAATCATGTTGGAGAAGTTGCTAATCGATACATGAGAGGAAATCAAGAGATTGGATTCATCGAAAGCGTCTCAAAACCATTCTGTGGAGACTGCAATAGAGCCAGGATAAGCGCAGATGGCTCACTATACACTTGCTTGTTCGCATCCAAAGGAAACGACTTGAAGTCCATGCTTAGAATGGATGCGTCTAGGGAACAGATTGCTGATGCGGTCAGAAGCATATGGTCGAAAAGAGACGATGCTTATTCACAAAATCGTGGAAACAAGGTCCAAGAGAAAGTGGAGATGTCATTTATCGGCGGCTAATCAGAAGTTGGCAACTTAATCTTAGCAAGCACAGTATTGCTTCCTTTGTCAACCAATTGGAAAATATGGTTTCCTGAGTCACATTTGATTTCTTGGCAGTTGATTACGAAATAATCGCCTTTGGTGATTGACCATCCTGCGTCGCGGTCATGGAATGAAATGTTTGAACCAACTGTTCCGTATACATCTGCATCATCTACAAAGCCATAATGCTCTTTGATACTCTGACTCGATTGGTTTAGTATCGCCCATTCGACTTTAGAAGGGTCTAGAGATTGATCTATGCTTGTAATTGAAACAACATGGTATCCATTCGAGAGTGCCCGAACGGATACAGATGCTTTCGGGTCGGCCTTTTCGACAGTATCAAGCGTAGTTGACATCATTACGAAAACCATACTCGAAAGTAGCACAGTGATTGCGAGTAAAAGCACAGTAGCGATGACTGGGCTTACCGCTTGGTCATCTCGGTGCATGACAAGCCCTCGCATACAAATCACTTGAATCAACCGCTTAGATTTCGGAAATTAAACCGTATTTGTGCATTATTGATTAGTTTCAGACTATCCAAAGCATGCGCCTACAGGTTACTGCTCTCCAAATTATACCCTTAGTCAAACGGTTGAACATCATGTTCAAAATCCAATCTGGTAATCTGAAAATCATACTACCAATTTTGAAAGAACGCTTAGAATTACGCATAACTTTGCCCATTTGCTTCTTCCAGATTTTCTCATAATCTTCGAGTGGCGAACCAGATTTGAGATGCTTGGCAATGACTTGTCCAGCGATTCTCCCTCCAATCATTGCAATCGTTATTCCTGCCCCATTAGATGGTAGGACCATTCCTGCAGAATCTCCAACCAACACATAATTGCCTTTGACGAATTTCTTGATAGTTCCAGACATCGGAAGCGACCCTGCCCCGTTGAATGATATCTCTCCGTCATATTTTGAAATGAATTCCTCAGTGTATTCGTTCAAGCTGCGGCCTTTGGAAAAACTTCTCTGGATGCCTAATCCGATATTAGCACCGCTAGATTTCGGGAACATCCAAGCGTATCCTCCAGGGGCCATGGAACCAAAGTGAAGTTCTACTGCGTCGCCAAAATCGCCCTCCATCAGAACGAATTTTACCGGAATTTTAGTTGATTTTTCAGTCCAATAATCTCTTCTGATTGGGCCATTGTGCCCACCAGCATCTACGATTATCTTCGCAGAGATTTTGCTTCCATCGCGTAAAATCACAGAATTTTCTTCAACTTTATCTACACGGGTATCAACCAAAAACTCTGCACCGGATTCTTTGGCTAAGTCGACTAAAAACTCGTCATGCGCTACTCTGTTAAGCACGTAACCGTCGAAATCAAACTTCAATGGTTTCCCAGATGGCGGAACTATGTGCATTTCTGTGGAATGACGAGAAATTGCTGATTGAGGTGTTTTGAATAAATCATCCATATCAGGAACGTCTGGGCACAATCTTCGCATCTCATCATTGGTTGGCACCAATTCTCCACACTGTAAAGGAGTGCCAATTGGGTCTCTACCATCAACCACCAATACCTTCGCACCGCCTAATGCTGCATATCTTGCAACAGTACTACCAGCGGGTCCACCGCCGATTACGATAACATCGTGGTCGAATTCTGCAGACAAATCAAAACCTCACTTGTGTCGATTCTTAATCAATTCAACTAGATGTTTAAGCAATTGCTTTGCATCACAATCTGGGAAGTAGTCTAGATTTTGCATTGCTCTTTCTAGATGGTTCTGGATCAAAATCTCAGTGTAATTCAGACTGTCTCCAAAATTAAGTAATGTAATCAACTCATCGAATAATGAATCCTCGAAATTATGAATAATTTCTGCAAAACGTGCCCTTTGGTCTCCGTGAAGGATCGTTAAAGCGTGAATAATTGGAAGTGTCATTTTGCCTTCGTAAATGTCCGAGCCTCGAGGTTTGCCCATTCTCTCGTCTCCTCGAATATCCAACAAATCGTCTACCAATTGGAATGCAATGCCAATTTCCATACCAAAATCGAATAACTTCTCGCATGCTTCTTGACTTGCGTTTGCGATTAATCCTGCTCCTTTACATCCTGCTGCAAATGGTCCTGCTGTTTTTCCTTTGACAATTTCAAGGTAATCTTCGGGATTGGTAGATAGATCTAAAATATGGTCGATTTGAGTAAACTCAGCACTTGCTAATTTAGAACAATAATGTGCCATTACATCTACTACGGATTTGTCGTATTGACCTCCAAGGCCAAATCCCTGCGAGAACAGCCAATCTCCAGCGATAATAGCTTTCGCCTGCCCATATTTTGCGTGAATTGTATCCTTACCCCTACGGGTTAGAGCTTCATCATTAATATCATCGTGAACTAAACTAGCAGTATGGATAAACTCGTTTGACATTGCAAACGGAATAATTTCGTCTATGTCTTGACCTTCCGCCAAATCATATGCCAACATTACCATGATTGGTCTGATTCTTTTTCCACCTGCCAGGACTACTTGCCCTGAGACTTCTGCAACTTCGCCGAAAACGGCTGACTGCTCTGCAATAATCGATTCAAGATTAGCATTGACTAAATCTCTCATCTCGTCAATCCTGTCGAGTGCCTCATTGTCCTCCATGGAACCCCCCACAAGGGTCGCCTTCTTAACGAGTGGCGGACGCCCCACGGTTGCTGGCAACTGCCGGCCGAGGTGATTGCATGAGTGGAGAAGACCGCTTTGAGATACTAATTTGTCCCGAAACTGGTGACGGAGTTAGCACTCATGCACAGAAATTCATCGATAGTTCCCCCGACGGCTTAGATTTAGTCGCAAAGCATGTTCCACATCTTGAGACAGCTATAGATTTGTTACTCGATGGCCATGGAGACATCGTTCCAGTTTCTGGAATGTGGTGGTTTGAGAACCGCATCAAAGAATTATCAGCAGGCCTGGTGTTACCTAGAAGAGAACCAACGCGCGTACTAGTGGGAGAAGATAAGCCAGAATATATCCCAAAGAATGGAGTAATTATCGCAGATTGTGAAATCCTGAAACGACAAATGATCCGCTCAAGAAAGGACCTGAATGTACAGTTAGCCGATGACTTAAAAGGCATTCCAGATGATGTTTTTGAAAGGGTAGAATGGTTGGAAAACATGAGAATGGATGGTGAAATCGATGGATTCATCACGACTAGGACACTGCATTCATCTCTTTCTTCTAAACCTAGAAGGCATACTTTGGGAATGCAGAGGCAAGATGATGCAAGAGCGAGATTCATTCCAGTACCTTTGGAAGGGTATACGGTTTTACTGACCAGAAAAGACTTCCCTGCGTCACGATTTTCCAAGGTAATCGATGTAGGAGCAGCTCTATCTTTCCGTCTTGAGTTAACAGTTCTGGATACTGTTGAGGAGAACATGAGAGATAAAATCGGCTTAATAATCGAACAGAGAAAGGTTAGAACTGTTTTGCAAGATGTTGGAAACAGAGGCAAATCTCTTGGCTCAGAAAATCCTCTGAAGGAATGGAAAACCTTCTCTGGAGGTGAAGAGCATAAAGGACCGAAAGATTCCGACTCTAGGATTGATATCATCTTAGAAACAGTGAGTAAAGATGGTAGCGTAACTACCAGTGTTGAGAGGATTTTCCCAATTGATGAAAGCCACACTGGGACACAGAATCTAGTATTCAATTGGCAACAGATTTTGAAAATCGCAAAGGAAACTCCTGAAGAGGAAAAGCGAGGAAGAATGAAGCAATTGATGGACGATTATATCGATGAACTCGTTGCTAGAGGAAGACTATCAGAGGATAGAATATATTCGCCTCTGTTCAAAGAGGATGACCATAACTAATCTTCAGAGATTTCTTCTCCGGTTAGTTCTCTGATTTTTGCACGACATCTTTCGATGTTTTCAGGGTCTCTGTCATCGCCTGCAAGAATCAAATCATAGCCATTATTTGCCAATTCTCTTTGAAGTTCAATCATTTCTATTGGGGCATTTGCATCCACAACATCCGCAATCGATTCATCGATTTCTCGGGCCGAAGCCTCCCATGAACCTGAAAGTTTCAGTAGATCCTTAGTCATCCTCTCAATAATATCAACAGCGGAAGGTGGGCGAGCCAAAGCTCCCTGAATTCGACTTACTGCATCAAGATGTAGGGTGCGTAATTCGCCTAATCGATTGGCTGCACCGATGATTTGAGTTACCATCAATTCTCTATCACCATACTTGACGAGTTTTTTCTTAGCCTTCTCCAACTCTCGCTTGACTTCGGATGAACCTGCAATAATTGCATCTTGGATACTTGCAACCTCATTCAAAATTGATTGGATTGATTCAACTCTGTCGCGCATTTCTTCTTCCAGGCGCACTTCTTCTCGTCGAAGGTCGTGCCTAACTGTTGTGATAATGCCTGAGGCTAATGCAGTGGCCTCTTTTAGAGAGGTTTTGGCTGCTCTTTCATAGCGCCCCATTGCTCGCCCTCGAGTTTATCTCAGTCCAAGTACCGTTTCAAGGTGTTGTTTCCGAAGGTTGTGATAAACGGCCCCGTAGGGGCCTAGAGTTTGGAAATACCCCTCATAATGTGCCTTTTCAGCACCTTAAGGAGGTGTAACCTCAAATATGGAGAGGAGTGGAGGGACGATTAGAGGTATGCGAATGAATGAGAAGCAAACCCTACTTTCTGAACTCCATCAGGCAAGACTTGACCGCCTGAAAGAGATTTGTGCCCAGCATGGAATTTCTAAAAATGGTTCAGTCGAAGTCCTGCGTGCGAAGTTAATCGCAGAACTCGTTTTGGACGAATGGGATTTCTCGCCCGAAAATATTGGTTCTATTTTGAACAATGATTTAGGCAAAGTTCTCACCGTATTTGGAGTAAAAAAATCCGGTTCAATACGCGAAAGAAGACAACGTTTATTCTTACATCTAAACCATGATGCAAAGCAGTTAACTCCTGAAAAATTGGATTCTCTATCTCGTGACCAGTTACACGAACTGTGCTCTAAACTCGACTTGCCTAGATCTGGAGCCAAGCAAGCTTTACTGATGCGAGTTGCTGGAGTTCTGACCTCACAATCTGGTTCTTGGGGAGTTATCAAAAAGAGCCTCAGAAGGCCTCGAGGCACTCCTAAGATGATTCATATTCCTTCGCCAGGAGAAGAGGATGTCCCTGTACAGAGAGCCGTGAAGCCAGTTGTGGTTCAACAGGAGCCGGTTCCTGTGCAACAAGTACCAATTCCTGTAACACAAGTTCCGATTCCTGAAGTATTAACTCCAATCCCAGTGGTACAAATCCCGCTTCCAGAAAGCCCTGAGGAAGATGAGGTCGAAATTATTGACATCGCACCTCCAACTCCAGTTGAGCCAACTCCATCTGCACCAGTTGTTGAATTGACTACTGCGGTCATTGAAATCGAAGGGCGCAGTGCAGAAATTGATGCATTGTGCAGAGATTTCCTTTTGGTTGGTTCAGTAAGTGACACTGAAGATGTAAACGCCTTTATTTCCAGCCTATCAGAACATGGTTTTGCTTTGAGCGATTCAAATACAGTTGATTTTGTCAGGTCGAGACTATTTGCACTAGACGCGATGGCTAAGGCAGAAAAAGATGCCATGCATTCTATGCCAAATTCATGGAGAGAAAGGGAAGCATTACGTAAATTCGAGGAAGCAAGGAATATCCTCAGAGATGCTCTTCCAGAAATTATCTCGGAACACAATGGCGAGATGGTAAAGGCAAGAATGGCATTTGAAGATAAAGCACGTAACTTGAATCTAGATCTTCGCTTGCCATCAGTTTCGGGAAGACTACATGCCCTGTTTGATTTACAAATATCTCTTGACGAAGAAATTGCAGCCACTGACCCGAGGACTGCGAGAAGAACAAGAGTGATTCGCCTGCTACAACATGGTGCGATCCATTTGAATTCTAATGAAAGGCGAACTCTAGACAGATTAGAGAGAAATATCGATGGATTTGAACAACTGGTTGAAGCTATACTTGACAAATCCGAAGGCGCATATGGAGATACACAACAAACACTTGTAATCAGATTCCTCGAAAAGAAGGGATATGAAGTTAACAATGCTGAACTGCGTCCAAGAATTGTGGCGGCTGCAGGAGTTATTGGAGCAGAGTTAGGACACATTGCGCCTAGCGAAATCCCTAGATTGGCACCCGGAATCAAAGTAAGCGATACTGAAGTTGATTCAATCATTACCGACTTGAAGAGATTGGCTCAACAATTCAAATCTGCTGATAAGGAAGAAGATTCTGATGAAGAGATGGAGTTGGCTGAATCTGTAGCAGATGCTGCTCAAAGAGTTACGACTATGCGAGAAAGAATCGATGGAGTCGATGACTTGCTTGCTAGGTTGAAGCTTTCTCACGATTAGCGAGTAGCATAGAAACCTTGGATAACTTTGGTAACAGTATCAATATCACGAATATCTCTGTTCAATAAGTCTGCTAGAATTTGCTCTCGCTGCTTGACATGCTGTTCGAACTGGGCAGGAGTTATTCCTGCAGCAGTACAAATGGTCTCTCTCATCTTTGAAGGAATTCCTGTCTCCTCGATTTGATCAGTTGCTGCATTGTACTTCCAAATTGCATTTAGACGAGGTTTGTCACCTTCCATTCCTGCAACTTCGGCGACCTCAGTGATTTTTCTAGCGGTTTTTCCATTAACATACAATCTAGCTTGGATGATAATCAAATCAAGTCCTGTAAGCATGATTGGAGGGACATTCATTGGAGGGTTAATCATCCTTGTAATTGTCTCCATAGCAGTATTTGCGTGCAGGGAACCAAATGAACCATCGTGACCTGTATTCATAGCGGTTAGCAAGGTTGCAGCCTCACTGGAACGAACTTCTCCCACAATGATTCTGTCAGGGCGCATTCTCAGGCTCGATTTTAGACAATCGTTCATGTCGACTTCAGGAGTTCCGTCAGGCCTTTCTCGGCGGGTTTCCATTCGCAGCCAGTGGTCATGGTATACTTGCAACTCAGCAGTATCTTCTACAGTCAACAAACGCTTGTGCCACGGGATATACATTCCTAAGCAATTCAATGTCGTAGTTTTACCAGAACCTGTTCCTCCTGCAATAACGAAGTTTGCAGGCCTGCTATCTAATCCTTCAATCCAAACCCACATCATTGCCGCTAAGCGTACATTTACTGTTCCGAATTTGATCAAATCAATCATTGTCAGAGGGTCTTCACGGAATTTACGAATCGTTAGAGTTGGTCCGTCTGGAGAAACAGGTGGTATTGTGCCGTTTACACGGCTACCATCTGGCAATCTACCATCGAAAATTGGTACCATTCCTGGGCCATCTCCGAGTGGAACTGAAGTAAATGCTGCAATATTCTTGGCGATTTCAATTCCTTGTTGGTCATCTACCCAAACATTTGTTCTACACATTCCATGGTCCCTGTGAGCGACTTTTACGCATTGTGCGCCTCCGTTATACATCACTTCTTCCAGATTATCATCTTCTAGAAGTACAGCTAGGTTACCGTAAGGGTTGGGTTCTACTCCGCCATCTACGTGATACATTGGAGAGGGGTGGTTTGACTCCATGTAAACTGTTACTCTTCCATACTGCTCGAGAATTTTTTCCATATTCTAACCTCCAATTACTAAGACTCCTACGTGATAAATCGACATGGAAACAGCCATCCAAAGTGGAGCCCACCACAATGCTGAACGCATTCTGCCAAGCATTCTACCGCTAACTGCAATGGCTACAAGCGAGGCTGCTCCGAAGAATAGTGTGAATGAAGAATTGAAAGAATCGAGTTGGAATCCTTGTGTTCTAGGTGCGAATAGACCAACGATAAATGCAATCAAGAATGGTAAACCAACTGATACAAACATGATAATCAGAATCGACCTACCCATTAGGTCAGACTCTCTGCGATTCATCAAATCATTCAATCGCTCATAGTCTCTAGACATGTCAGCGAGGATGTTTTGCAGAGGAGCATCTTGTTCTATAGCAGTAGACATCAAGTGCATAACCCTCTGAACCTGTGATGAGCGAGATTTAGTAGCAAAGTTCGCTAGAGCTGAATCAAATGAAGATGCATGGCTTTCAGATAGTGTTTCTTTCAGTAACTTACCTAGAGTTCCTGTGTTTCTATCAGCCTCAGCCATCATAGCTTGTTGCAGACCAAGTCCAGCGCCAAGAGAATCAGATAGTGCTTCAAGCATTGCAGGCAAATCGTTCTCAATACCTCTTCTTCTGACTCTTTCAAGTATTGGAGGGATTCCTCCTATGGCACATGCCACACCTAATGTGATGATGAAAAGTAACAACGGGTCATTTCTGAACATCTCCAGGATTCCAAATAACATAGATCACAACCCCGGGTCTTTAGTGTGGGCCTTTAGCCCAATCATTGCCATACCTAGCAAAGTCAAGAATAGTCCTACATTTACAATGCTCATAATCATCCCTTGGTCCATTGGACCGAACAATTCCTCCGCATCTTCCATCAATTGAGGTGCTATTCCGAGAATTGAAAGAATGATTGGCCCGATCATCCCAATCGATAGCAGTGTTTCAGGAACGCCGCCTAATTCTTCGATGTACTCTTTTACATTCTCTGTTCGAGTTTCTTCCATCCTTTCTCCTTGTTTCCTTAGAGTCTCGATGATGTCAGTGTTTTGAGTAACGTTATTGAGCATGGTATTGATGACCCTTTTGTAGCCATCAGTCTCTGCTTTCTTTAGCAATGTACGAAGTTCTTTTTCTAATGGACGTCCTTTGTTGATGTTATCCATCAAATCAGAAAAGTCCTTTGAAATAATACCATATCCACCTTGGGAAATAGAATGGATTGCTGCTTCTAATCCAACTCCCGAGCCCATTAGAACATCCAAAGTCCTGATTACATACAGAACTTCTCTGGACTCATCTAGTGAACGCATTCAATCACCTCAACGGATATCTTCAATCAACTCGAATCGGTAAATTTTCTCTGAACCGTCGTATTCCATTTTACCAAATACACATTTTACATCCCTTTCTTCGAACGGGTCGTGAATATATGGTTGACCAGAGCGGAACATTTTGAGGATCTTTTTGTACTCTTCAAAATCCATTTCACCACGTACCGTGTAGATAGCTGATTCGGCTCCTTCATCAACTAAGTCATCGCCCTCGCCACCATGTAGTACTGTTCGAGTAATTCTGCGAGTTATTGCTACGCTAATATCTGCGTTAGGTAATCTCAACCAGTCTGAACTTGATGTACCGCTTGCGGGGCGAATAAAGAAATCTGTTCCTGCCATAGGCTCACCTGTGAACCAATGAGAACGCGAATGGGACTTGAACCTGTTGGAGTATTCAACTCAATTCGTAATCTTAAACCATCCAAAGCGCGGCTCATGAACAGAGCCTTCCTCAGTTAATTCATCCAAAGAGGATTCAGATGCATCCCTATCATGGCCTCGAGCGGCAGCATTAGAGAGTAGTGTATCAAAATCAACACCTTCTCCTTGATCTAATCTGGAGATTAAATCAAGTAATACTTTCTTCAAATCAACCTCACCTTCAGCGCTGCTTTCCTCTTCTGTAGAGGACTCAGTCTCTTCTACATCTAGACTCTTCTGAGATTGAGGGACCGCTGGTTTCGCCATTGAAGGAACCTTATCTTCAGCGATGTCAAGTGAATTCATGATATTGAGTCGATATGTCTCCAAATCGATTTCTCCGTAATGCTCGTTTGCAAGAAGGATGCCTTCACGCATCTCTTCTGGGATTCCCCCGGCTGCTAACGCTTCAGAGTTTTTCTCTAGCGATGAGGATTTTTCGTGCATGTCAATTCTCTCAAGCATACCTTTAGATGCTTCAACAAGCCAATTTCGATAGCTTTCTCGAGTAATTATGGCCGCTTCCTCCGGCCTCAAACTTGTGTAGACTGCGCCTTCATCATTTTGGAAATACCGAGCTTTTGCTGTCATCAAAAGCATGATTGTTTCCCCATCTTCAATTCTGGAAGATAATTGAATGGTTAATTCTCTCATAGACTCAGGTGCATAATCTCCTACTGAAAAGAAATGCAAACCAGACGGGTCTCTCAATTGACCCTGCCATAGAGTAGATCCATTGGATGTTTCTCGAGGGTCCAGCCTCTCGAGCATTCCAGCAACCACTACGCGGTTGACTTTCGCTCCAAGTTTGGTTATCACGAATAGTGGATCGAATTCACCTGAACCTTGTTGACTCAATGTGGAATCGCTAAACTCTGAGGCTAGCATATGCCAGGCAGGCTGTCTCCTTGCTCTTCTTGCTGGCTGCATCAAACCACCCCCCACTTTGCTCTTAATTCAGCTGCTGCAAGAACCGAATCTACCTCGACCAATTCCACTTCATCAGATAGTAACATCGCTCCTTGCTCATCGACAATAGTCCTACCATTCGCCTTCAGTTTCTTTCCAAGTAATAGTTCTCTAAGTTCTTGGACAAAGGCCATTGTTCCATTTTCAACAATATGCGACGATATTTTGTCTTGGTTCATTCCGATTAATGATTCAGATGCTGATTTGTTGATAATCAACGAAATTGTGGATTTGCCGTCATCCAAAACCATGCGTAATCTGACGTCTGTTTCTCCTTCCTGAGCGCCGTGAATTGCACACTCGCCGTCTCTGAGAACTCTTCTACACTCAGGACATCTTTTGATAATTCCAGAATCTTCCCTGATTGAAATCACAGTGCCAGTGGTAGAAATCCCAACTCTGCTAGCACCAGTTGACAAGTCCTTGAGTGCTACATCAACGACATTGTTTGCCAAATCAACATCATCACCCCATGGTGCTGCTGCTAAGACTTCAATCTGTGATTCATTGTCAACTGTAATGTCAGGGATTCCTTGCCAGGCCCTTACTCTAACTCCTTTGAGTCTTACAACCACAGGTGTTGATTCGAAATCAAACGGAGGCTCTGACCAGATTGAACAACGGCATTTACCCGTTGGGTCGGCAACATCACCAGACCAAACGCTCTTTGCTTCACCATCTCTACCTTGGAAATCACGCTTGATCATCTTCTGTATTTCAAGTACTATTTCCACATCTCTTGACCCGTCTCTGAGGTCTTCGATTCGACTGACTGAGCGGGCAACCAAATCTTCAGCAGATGCGAAATTTGAATCATGGAATATCTCAATTTTGGAAGAGCCTCCAATATTGATCTCAGGAGTATCTCTGAATACCCTGATTTGAGCATTTTCTATTTTCAATAAAGACCCAATTTCATGCTCAAATGGCTCCCAAGATAAGAACCCAATAGCACCGCTATCATCCGCAACTCTGCCCCGGACTACGTCTATAGAACCAGAACCGTCTTTGCGATGGATGACATCTTTACGAGATGCAAGTAATCTACCAACTACCGTTACAGAGCCTTCAGATTTTATTGAACTGATTTCAATTGGTTCGCCCGGTTTTGTTATTGTGCGCACACCCTCTCTTAGGACCACCACCCTACTAGCTTGGTTGACATTGATGCTCATTCTTCCTTGGTATTCGTTAACTGAAACTCCTTCAAGGCGTACAACTGCACCAGGCGCAATGTTTGGATTGTTTCCCCAATCCTTGTATTCCCATCTAGTGCGGTTTCCACCTTCTGACCAAGGTTGGTCTTCAATCAAACCGTATGGTACTATTTTTTCTTCGCCACGAACCATAGTAGTTCTAGGATTATGAGTGACTATCTCTACTTCAATTTCGACATTACGATCATCTGCAGATAGGTCAGATAGCCTCTCTACCTTCTTTATCGGCAATGATTGTCTCTGAGAACCAGATGATTGTTGATTGGATTGCACGGGTGCGCCAGTATCTGATTGGAAACGGCGTAGAACAGAACGCATAGCATCTTCAGGAGGAATTAGGAAATCCTTCTCATATCTTGCAAAGGCTTCTGCGACCTTTTCAGGGTCCGCTTCTGGAACTTGCTTGATGACTTCCGAAACATGTGCTTCATAATCAGACATTAGAAACACCTCGACGGTCCAATTCAATTTCTGGCCCGTCATAGGACGGGTGTTCGGGCTTTCGTGCTGGTTGGTTGAGTTTTGTTGACACTCCCTTTCACCTCCGTGGAGTTGAATGTTCAATGGAGACGGTTCTTGAAGATGTCTGCCAGATTCGCAAACTAATGAATGTGAATCTATCAAGCAGGATTAATCCTCAAACCGTCCAACATCAGAACATCTGGGACATGCATTGAGCCGGTGCTGTATGAACCCTTGCGTTTTGAGGTGTCTCCGAGAATTACTCTTCCAGAAAGTGCCTTTGCCATATTTCCTGAAAATCCGGCTTGTGAAAGCGCGCCGATTATCTCTCCACCTTCAACTCGCAAAATTGTTGAGGTAGTTACCGAAAAATCACCACTGGTTGGGTTAGCTGTGTGTGCACCCATAACGCTGTGCACAATGTAGCCTTCTTCCATTTCCTCAACTAGTCTATCTCTGGAATGAGTATTGGAAGAGGAGGACAAAATCAGATCACTGCAACCACATATCGGTGGGGATGTATGCCCGCCTCTTGATGCGGAACCCGTTGTATGGGCCTCGGAAACCTTACCTTCGGACACCAATTTAGCGGCATCTCTAGTCGACCACAACTCTCCAGTCAACCTACCAGCATCCACAATTGTTTGAGTCTGGCTCGGAACACCTTCGTCATCACGAGAACCAGAAGACATTCCGCCTTCCATCAATCCATCATCTACCAAAGAGAGGTGGTCTGCCATGACAATTTCATTCATCTTCCCGGACCAGAAAGATTCGCCACGTGCCAATCTTTCTCCCTTGATTGCAGAAGGCACAACGACTGAGAATAAAGGTGAAAAACCGCCAGAGGTCATTAGAACAGGGCAATCTTCAGTGTCTCCACCGTCTATTTTTTGTCTTGTTATTTGCGACCAGTGAACCGCTTTGTCCACACAGGCTGTCAAATCTTTGAGCAAGCCTCGTGAAGATTCCCCCTCGTATGAAGAAGTTAAATGGTCGTCCTCATCAATTGAAACATGAATTCCAATTCCGTGTGAAGTGTACACTCCTCCACTTTCAATTCCTGAGCTTGTTACAATTGCACCTGCTCCAGCACCAACGCCAATACCACCTCCGACTGCAACTGCTCTAGAATCTAATTCTGTAACCCTAGTAAGTACTTGGTCACCTTGTTCTAGTAAATCCTCTGGACCCATATCCAAAATCGCTTTATCTTTCATTCCAGATACGTTGGACGCAGATTGATTTCCTGGTAATTCAAAACCTTCGATGGAAGGTGATTTTCTTGCAATGGAAAGTGCTTGCTGAATTGCTCTTTCAACTGACGAAGGGTCTACAAGATGTGCGAATCCATATTTGCCATCTTCAACTATCCTGATTCCGAATCCACCTTCACCACCGCCCGAGGCCATTGATATCTTTCCAGCCTCAATGTCTAGCGAATTTCCATATCCTTGGGAAGCAAAAATTTCCCATTCTGCCACGCCAGCGTTTTCACAAGCAATGCCTATCTTTTGCGCTGAATCCATCAAACGCTCAACTGCATCATCAGGAATCATATCATCCCACCAGTGCTTCTCTAATTCGCATCAGTGGCCCACCGTCTCCAACGGGTACGGTCTGGCCTTTGCCGCAGAACCCCGGTGCTCCAAGGTCTCTTGAGTTCCAATCAGCCAAAGCT
>JAKURJ010000159.1 GCA_022452125.1 Candidatus Poseidoniaceae archaeon | reverse complement strand
ATCCCGATCACCAGTAGCCATTAATCATCCACTATCAGCAGCAGAGCAATTCATACCGTGCCCTTCTTGAGTAGTGTTCCAACCAGCGTTTTCGAAGGGAGTAGAATTCAAGGCAAGCGACCCTTGAGCAGCAAAAACCATCTCATCTAGAGCCATAATATCAATTTCGCCGTTGGGTAAATGAGTTATTTTATCCGCAACCCCTTCAGGTAAAATTCCCATTTCTATTCTAAAAATATCTATAGCAGCATAAACTTCAGGATCAAGAACATCTCCTTCGATAAGTAGGTATGCAGGCTCTCCCTCATCAGCAAAACTTTCAGTCACAATTTCTACACCTATAGCAAAATCAGAGCGTTCGTCGAGGAAATCTTCTACTGCAAAATCACCCTCTAACTGTGACATTCCAATAGCGGCAGGAACAGTAATTGAGGTTGCGATTATTGCAATGATCATAGCAGGTTTTAATTTCCCACAATTCAATGTCAACTTTTTTAGCCAGTGTTCTGGAATTAAATGAGGAGTATGTTCCTCAACTTTGTTCTTGTTTCTTTTTGCCATCCATTCATCCATACTCAATCGGATTAGAGGGACCCACATTCCAGTTAGTAAGAATGCCGCTAGTATACCTAAGGCCGCTTCGATTCCAAATGATCTGAGTGCAGCAATGTCACTGAATAGATTTGCCGCAAATGCAGCCATGGTGGTTAGCGAGGTTAGCATTATTGCACGCCCCACGCGTGTCAATGTCACTTCTGTGGCTTCATGCGTACTTGCACCGTTTTTACGTTCCTCTTTGTATCTGTGTAGGGCGTGAAGGGAATCGTCAATACCCAAGGCGAGTACAAGAATCGGCAATAGATTTGAAAACTGAGATCTAGCAATGATAGCGAAACCGAGCCATGATGTTAGATTTGCTAAATGCCCTATCATTCCTTGCATCCATAGCAAGGCTGCACCTAGAGCGAAAAGTACGATTATTACATCAGACCACCTTCTAAGACTGACGTAAAGTAAACCAACAATAACTATGCCCATAAGAAGGATTAAACCAGCACTGGCTTGTAATTCACGATTTACTTCTACGTTAACTCCCTGACCGACTAGTAGTGTGGTTGATGCGCGGTCATTTGAGCGCAATACTCCTTCCAAATCCATGTATGACCATTCACTTGAGCAGCCTGCTCCTTCACTTTTGAGATTTCTACAAAATTCTTCGTCATATCTTGGGGGGTGCACAACTAAGGCCCCCTCTGCCAAGCGATAGCCACCGATAACTATCCCATCATCAGAAAATGAAACGCTCTTTTCTTGATGAGCATCCTTCCATATAACCTCCCATCCCATATCTTCAAGAATTCCTCGGTCATATTGAACAATCAACCAGGTGGAGGAAGCCGACCACCTACCCAATCCAGTAGTACCGTTTAACCAACTACCATCTAACTGCAGTTCTCCTCCGATTGGTCCGATTTGTTTTGAATTAATGTCTGGGAAGAAGCCTCTGTCGAGTGAAAGCCAGCGAAGGAAATTATTCTCTGGAGCATTAGCCATTCTCACCGCAGCCAAATCAATATGATCTTGAGTTACGTTAACATCATCAAATTCAAGACATTCTAGTTCACCACAGTCGGTCCAATTTGTAGGGGCAGGGGTTGTTATACCGAATGAATTAATTCCGGGCTGGCTAAGAATTGATGTTCCATTCATAAATCCGCGAAAAATATCTGAAATTGACATTACTCCAGCATACTGATGCCCAGTAACATCATTTACCAATGGCTTGAGGGCAGGCGATAGATGGTGCTCATGGACTAACTGCACCTTACTGTCAATCTCTCTGAGAATCGAAAGGTTCAGTATTCCACCTTTAGGGGCAGAGATACCTTCCCAAGGACTTGTAGAATCCACCTTTTCGGAGGCATGTACCAAATTAGCATAATCAGGAGTCCCATCCTCTAACAAGGCAACTGGCTCCCAATCTTCTATTGATGGGACCAAATCAGGCTGTCTTGCTGACAATACAAATCCAAGAATGATTTCAGAATTGGCAAATTCTTGATTAATGATTTCTTGAGCGGTAAGTTCGGGAGATTCCATTTCATATGATTCCATGTCAATTGGCTGAAGAGCGGTGAGTGCGCCAGGAATCATAAGTATTGATAGTATGAAAACTACAACATGAACTCTATTGCGGTGTGGGACATACCATTTGGTAAATCTCGAGAAAGAGTTCCCCATTAATACCTCGCTAAAGTTCCTACTTTTGAACCCATGTTTCAAGCACCTTCGATTAAACCACACTCTATGCCCACCCTAATTATACTCAATCACCAGCCTTATGATTGTACAGACGTAACTTGGAATGCTCTACGTTTAGCAAGACAATTGCATAGTGATGGAGTGGAAGTTAGAATATTTTTGATGAATGATAGTGTTGATTTGGCAAGAGAT
>JAKURJ010000158.1 GCA_022452125.1 Candidatus Poseidoniaceae archaeon | reverse complement strand
TAGATGCAGTTCGTATTCCTTAGCCAATACAGAATCCATCACATATCGACCATTTTCTTCCGATATGGTATCTTTTACTAAGCCTGATTCTAAGTCGACCAATTCAATTGTCACATTAGCCACAGGATATCCGCCTTCGTCTAGAACAGAACCGTGAATATCAAGAGAATCTGTTGATTTGAAAATCGATGAATTAAGCAATCCTGAAGGGTTACCTTGCAGAATAAGTGTACCAGATAGAACCCCCATCAAAGCTCCAATCATTACTAGTGCAGAAGCGAGCCTTCTGCGCTTTTCGCCTTCAGTTACTTCTTGGGCATCCAATTACAGAAATCCCACTTCTTCAACCTTAGGTGCTTTTACAACAATTTCTTGTTCTGCTTGTTGTTCTCTCTTACGAGAAGCCACTCTTGAATCAATTAATTTCGAACGCACCCTTTGGCGCAATGCTGCAAGCCGATTTTGTTTATCGTCGCTGATATTAGCACCTCCGGATATTGAATCCGAGACCGTGCGCGGATTTCACCCCTCCCCTCTATTATCCGCGAAAACTAGCCAAGCCAAGTTGGCCCAAACTAGTATGATACATAGTGCGACGAAAACTCCAACAATCATGTCGTTTGCGTCTTCAGAACCGCTTTTTTCAGCCGAATCTAATGTACATTCAGGGCTCTCATTATCTGAACCTTGCAAACACGGGTCTGTGATGTCTTCTTCAGTATCAATATTCGACTCACGAACATCTAACCATGCTCCGTTGATTAGACCTAGCTCTAGTATCAAACCTACCTTTTGGAGCGATTCTGCACTGACTTTGTCGGCTGTATCGTTATGAGTGTGCCAATGCCCTCCTAAGAAAGTGGCATTTTCTCCATATCTTGTGTCGATTATATCGATAGCAGGTATTCCTAATTCATGAGCAGGCACGTGGTCATCATATATACCATCAATTTTCTCGAAATCGAAGTACGATGAATCATTTATTTCACAAACATCATCTATGTATTTGATGATGTCTTCAGTTCGATTCCATAATTCCTCATTTCCAGGGGTTGTTTTTCTCAGTGTCAAATATGCATCCCCAACCATATCAACCAAAATGAATGATTCAATACTGTCTGCATCAGACTGTGTTAAGTTGTCAGCCCAGGCCTTTGCTCCTAAGACATAAGTCGAGTGATTATCTCCTTGGTCTTCACCATCCGTAAAGAATAGAGTAACTTCATGTGTCAGATTTAGGGTAGGGATGAGACGAGCCATTTCGAGTAGAACTGCAACACCACTGGCGCCATCATTGGCGCCATCAATCGGCTCTCCTCTTCGACTTTCGTTCCAATCTTGGTCACCCTTGTGGCGTGTATCATAGTGCGCAGCGAGAATAACATTCGAACCCGCACCTTTGTTCCATGTAGCGAATAGATTTGTCAGAGTCATGCCGTGTGAATGATGCGTAGTCTCGGTGATGTCCCATCCTGTAAGATTGCTCTTGATAGAATCACGAAGGGCGGAACTAGCCGCAGAACCGGGCGTTCTAGGTCCTAAATCAGTCTGGAATTTGACAGACTGATTTGCAAGTTCTCCATCAAAATTCAACAAGCAATTAGCCGGTGTTTCTTCAGTATCTTGTCCCACCACTGAAACGGTTGAATGCATAAGGAAAAGAATCGCAAAAAGTGCAACAATTCTCTTGCGCATTGATGATGCCACACTCGCTGAGTATTAAATACCTCATTTGAACTCGCTGATTTGGAATGCAGTACTGCATTCTGTGGAGGTTACGCAAATGTCTGAACGATGCACTACCCGCGCATGTACCTTATTGCTAATTTTCTTGGTTTCAATTATGTCTCCATTAGCCTCCGCAGGGTCCGTTGAGAGTGAGGAAAGTCAGGCGTTTACATTCACTCCAGTTTTCGCAGATTTGGATAATTTCGTACCTTCAGATTCTCATCCTTACATGTTGCCTGATAGTGATGAAGCGCTTTACAGCGCGACTCGCATGATGAAGAATACATGGATTGACCATGGAATGCCAGGAGTAGATATTGCAACATCTCCACAGTCTATGACAAGCGGACGCGCTTGTACTCCGTATAACGAAGGAGATAGTGCAACGGTGCCAACATCTGGCGGTTCGATTGATGTTACTGTCGAGAAAACCACTTCAACTGCAGCGTTCATGGTCCAAAGCGGAAGGACTCTCTCTTCCACAGTTTTGAATAACTGGGCAAGTACATGGGATAGTACAGTCTATCCTACTTTGATGACTTACTTTGGAAAAGATTACTTTGATGGAAGAGGAATTGCTGCGCCTGATGTAGATAACAACTGCCAGATTGAAGTAATCATCTATGCGATTGATGGTGCGTACAACATTGGAGGATATTTCTCCCCAGGAATGTCTGCTTCTAGATAAGCTATTTTCATTGATTTTGATGATGCTCCTCTAACTTGGTCCAAGGTAATATGGCCTCACGAATTACAACACTTAATG
>JAKURJ010000157.1 GCA_022452125.1 Candidatus Poseidoniaceae archaeon | reverse complement strand
CACGACCATCGCTCTTTGTATCAGAAGCCATAACATCCAAACCGTATGCATTCCATCCGACCCATGCTGGACCACCATCGATATTCATTGCAATGTCCGCATTGCCAAATCTGAGTGCTTCCATTGCTAATCCTGAACTCCCCACATTGTAGATGCTGACATCCATGCCTAATTTTTCACATAGATAATCTGCAATTTGCTGAGGGTTCTGAATGTCATCAGCATTCATGTCTTCTTTTACCTCAAACGCAATCACCAGTTCATCACCAGAACACTTGCTTGTAATTTCTTCTTCATTTTCGTCACTACCTAAACAGCCTGCTAAAGATGCTGTGCACATTAGTAAAACCATCAAAATTGTCTTCGTATTTGTTATCATGTCGTCACCGATTTAGGGTGCCCGAAAAGAGGGATGTACATAAGGTTTAGGCTGCCCTAAAATAATTATTAATTCCACATTTCATTACTGTGATTCGATGTACTGAAGGACTATTTTCTCCTCAAAAACATCATCTTGTGAAGATGTAAGCGGGCGAGTAATCGATAGCAACGAAAGCTCGCCACCAGCATTTGGGAACCCTACGATTAGAACCGTGGCCAGAGTAGTTTCAAACCCATCCTTTTTGACATTAAACCTAGCAACAAAATAATCCTCATCCCCATATTGATGACTTCCTTCAGTTTCTACTTCCTCAAGAGAGAAGGTTTCTGGATCAGTACTAAACGCAGGGATATACGAATTCATTACTTCTATCGATTGGCGCATTCTTTGGTCGTGCATTCCTAGCATCACGCCAAGGGCCATACTCGAAGAGTCCTGAGACCAGGTGCAGAAAGTGTGGGGTGTCCTTGCATTCACTATTCCAACCACTGCTCCATCATAGAACCAGGTGTATTGTTCGCTTGCTGGCCAAGCAGCAGCGTGTGGATTTTCCGTAGCGATGGGGTTGCCCCACTGCTCGGCCCCTTCCGGTTCTGAAACTGGATAAAATGCGAATAAATTGAGCAATAAAATCAGTACAATACTCATTGCAATTCGTCGATTTTTGTATTTATTCCATTCTTCCCTAGATGCTGGACTAGCAATAGACAAAATGATTGCAATAGGGATGATTACCAACATACCCCAAGGAATAACCCACAGTAGCATAATACATCCAATAGCACCAAACATCATAGATTTGTCAAACTCTTCTGTTTTGAGTTTCAACATACCAAATGTCACTGCCAAAAGGACAATCGATGCTAAAATGCCTCCGAACACACAATGCCCTAACACTTTGCAAGCATAAGTGCAACCCTAGTTACCATACATTAGCGGCAGGTTGTAATGGGTGAATGTAGGCTTCGGGAATGATGGAGACCTGTCTCACTCTATCCGATGTGTCGTGGCGGCACATGGTCAGGGATTTTTCCACATGGAAGCCATGGGCAAAAAGAGCCGGCGCAGGTATTCATTCAATTGATTTGGAAATTAACAAAGGCACCATCTTAGGACTAATTGGACCTAATGGAGCTGGAAAAACTACCCTCATGAGAGCGATTTGTGGATTGTATGATTGTGAAGGGTTCGACAAATCTAGTGAAAGAAGACGAAGTGAAATTGGTTACATGCCAGAACAGGTTCGTTGGGAAGGCAATGTTAGCGTAAAACACGCCTTGGAGTCAATTGCAATGATGAGAGATGACGAGGTAGACCTAGATGGAATCATAAAAACCGTAGGCCTATCTTCTAAATCCGAACAAATTCTGGACAATCTATCTCAAGGAATGCGACAAAGGCTTTCTCTCGCATGTGCATTAATCGGCAATCCGAAAATCCTGGTCATGGATGAGCCCCTAAACGGATTAGATCCTCTCGCACAACGAGCTTTCTGCAATCTCCTCAGAAGTCTTGCAGAAAAGGGAGTTGCAGTCATTATTTCGTCTCACCAAGTCGCAGATTTGGAAGCATTAGTGGACAGAATTGCGTTATTACACCATGGCCAGATGCTCATTGAAGGGACCCTCGATAGCATACGCAAAGAATTGGGACTAGAGGAAGAATCTGGAATTGTAGAAATGATATGCTCTGCAACAGGAATCTCTCCTGAAGAGGTAAGTTTGCAACTTTCCAATGATGACATGTTGCCATTCAGAACGTTAGGAGGCGAGGAAGAATGAGCGCCTTAGGACTAGGTTGGCACATCATGAAAGAGCGCCTAGGCGCTGGACGAATGATGGTGATATGGCCACTTCTGACAATATTCATTCTCTTTGCGAGTTGGGGTCTTAGTGACCCAAAAGCCAATCTTCCCGCAAGCATAGTAGTAGATTCAGCATATGACGTAATGTATGTTGCAAGCGCTTTCATTCTCTTTTCGGCCACAATGGGGGCTGTATTGATATCATTTGATGGCGTGAGCAGAGATAGGTTATCAGGTGTTTTTTAATTTAAATTATCTCAGCCAATTAATCGGAAAATGTACGCATTAGCACTCCTCCTCGGCCACTGGGG
>JAKURJ010000156.1 GCA_022452125.1 Candidatus Poseidoniaceae archaeon | reverse complement strand
AGGACTTGTTACTAGACATGGTCAACTCTGGTGATGCGGCAACAAAGACTGTCATCGAAGAAGTCCGCAGTGTTCTGACTATTGGAACAGCCAAAAACTACCATGGCCTAACTTGTGGTCCAAATGTTGAATCTAGCGATTCACTAATTATCGTTGAAGGAAGAAATGATGTCCGTAATCTGCTGAACTTTGGAATAAAGAACGCAATTTCTTGCGATGGAGCAGGATCAATCAAACAGGAATTAGTCGAACTTGCTAATACCAAGGAGAACGTCGTTCTAGCAATTGATGGCGACCGTGGTGGCGAGATGCTATTCCGCCAACTGAATGAGATATTGAAAATAGATTTCGTTGCTCAAGCACCAGTTGGACAAGAGTGGGAATTACTCCCTCAGAAGACCGCAACAAAGTGCCTATCACAAAAGATGGAAGCATCCAAGTTTGCAGCAAAATTACCTGAGGACGAACCTAGTGAAGATGCTGACGCATGGCTCGATGAAATCGAAGAGCCCGAAGAAGCACCTGCCGAAGTGCACGAATATTTTGACCACATCGCTGAACTGAAGAAGAACAATGCTGTGTTTGTCAACGTTGATGGCACAGTATCCGATGCAGTGAGCCCATCAAAGTTGGCTGAAGCAGCTGAAGAAGCAGACGGTGCTGTTGCAATTGTGTTCAACGGACCCGTTAGCGACAGAATCCTTGACATTGCTTCTGAGGCAGCAATTGAAACTGTAGTTGGAACTAAGGAAGGCAAAGGTTTCTCACCAAGAGACGGTGTAAAGGCGTGGCTTACAGAGAAGCATGCTTAACGTCCGTTTTAGGTTAATATTCATCAATTGAATGTAACCCTCGCGCTGTATGGGCGAGGACGAGATATCTGCTACAAACACCGCATCGGCGGTAACAATGGAGAGAAATCCAGGGTCTCAAATAGCTTTAGCACTGACGGTTTTTGCGCTAGTTCTCGCCTCAAACTCGATTATCAACGAGTCTTGGTTAACCAATTCCATTGAATCGGGAGATCAAGCCATTGAATCAGACATATCTCTGCGCGAATTCTCTGCGGAGGTTTGCAGCGAAGGATTGTGCGAATCAGATTCAGAGAGCCTTGAGAAGATCTATGATGACTGTATCGACTCACAGGAAGGAGCCTCATCTTCACAAAAAGAGGAGGCCTGTGGGACTTATGGCGACTGGTATAATGCGGGATATGTAGCAACAATCATGTTGATAATATCCGGAATTATTTTGTTCACTGCAACAATATTACAAGTCCGCTCAATGATAGGGCACAACCCTCGATTATCCAATTTTGTTTCAGGTACCGGAGGTGTACTCATCGCCATGTCGATTTTAGTTTGGAGTCTATTGCTACCTGAACCTGAATTAGATCCAGAATGGGGCCAGGGCTTGTGGTTGGCAATTATAGCTTCAATTTGCGGAATAGTAGCCGGCATGAGTGGAACACTGCAATCCTGGATAGAAGGGCCCCCTCGCATGCGTGCACACGGCATAAGGTCTGGAAGTGGGATGAGCGAATTTGTCCTGAAAGAATCTTCTTGTGGAAATCACACATTATCGATATTAGTCGATTCTGATCTAATCAGAGTTGCAAAGACAGACCGTATTGGCGCATCGGCTTCAACCAAGGATATACTTGCTACACGTCGTGATTCATACACCGGCTTTTCACATCAAAGAATGGATTGGTTGGATGATTTCAAAGGCGTTTGGTGGGTTGTAGCAGGAGCATCATTGATTTCTTCATCTATGATTAGTATACTATTCTTGATTCCCTTTATTCTAGCATCAATTCTTGCTTTATTCCAATTGATGGACCCAGAAAGGTTTGTAATTTCTACAAACTCAGGAAACCATCCGTTCTACATCAATCGCTGGCGCTCTAACCGAGAACTGACTAACTTAGCTATGGACTTAGTTGATGACGCAATGATAAGCGTTCTACGTGGCGAGGAACTTGAAACAGAATCTCTAGATGCTAGGGCTGACTTAATTGCAGAAAGGTTCAGCGCAAATAGAGAAGCTGAACAGATTGCTGCTGCTGCTGCGGCCGCAGAAAAAGAAGCATTCATTCAAGCGGCGCAAATCCAGCAAGAGGCGCCTGCAGAGGCCGAAGAAGCGCCCGCATCACCGCCAGAGGAGCATAATTCGGCGGCCGAACCTCCAGCTGTGGAACCAACCACTGTCGCAGAAGAGACCCCCGAAACTGCCGGCGAAAAAGACACATCATCTCTCGCTGATGAAGTTGAATGGCCAGAGCCTGCGACTGTTGCAAATGAGGAAAAGGAAGAGTCAAAAATCGATGCTCCGAAAGAGGAAGTAGTTGAACAAAAAGAGGAGCCAGCACCTCAAGTTGAAGAGCAGCCCGTGGTAAATGAAGCAACGGAGAAAGAAACTTCAGAAGAAGAAAGCCAAGTGGTAGAGGCGCAAGTTGTGGAAAACCCCGTGACAATCCCTCCACCGCCACCGCTACCGGCATCTATACCGCCTCCAGCAATCA
>JAKURJ010000155.1 GCA_022452125.1 Candidatus Poseidoniaceae archaeon | reverse complement strand
TCTTCGGAGAATGTCTCTATGCAGTTTCAGGGAAGGAAGTCTGGGCAACCGATGACACAGATATTCTTGAATTCAGATATACTAACCAGATTTCGGTCTTTGACCAAATTATACCATCATTGATTCCTCGTAAGGGCGAATCACTGAACAGAACCACAACACATTGGTTCGAGTTGGTTGAGAAAGAGGGAATCTGTCGCACTCACGTCGTAGAGAGAAATGCACCAGATCGCTGTTTAGTTCGCCGTGTGGATATTTACAGGGAACCAGGAACAACTCCTCGTGATGGTGAATGGGTTTTCGTTCCCTTAGAGATTGTATGCCGACATTACCTTGCAGGCTCTGGATGGAGACGCTACAAGCGAGGCGAGTTGACAGCTGAAGAACTAGGATTTGAAGCAGGTACTGTTATTGAAGAAGGTGCGAAGCTACCTACACCCTGTGTTGAAGTCACAACCAAGTTTGAGGCCTATGACCGTCTTATCGACCGTGAAGAAGCACTAGAGATTGCAAATATTACCGGTGAAGAACTAGATTCACTTATTGATGTAGTTCTCAAGGTCGATGCACTTATCGAGCGTGAAGCACTCAAGAGAGGCTTGATTCATGTTGATGGAAAGAAGGAGTTTGCATTGGGTCCAGGACGTGTTCCAGTATTGGTTGATTCATTCGGAACTCTCGATGAAGACCGTTGGTGGGATGCTGATGAATATGCTAAAGGAAATATTGTGCAGTTGTCAAAAGAATTCGTCCGCCAACATTACATTGGAACAGGACATCAAGAAGAACTACGCTTGGCACGTGAGGCTGGCACTCCAGACCCTCCAATTCCAGCACTACCACAGCAAGTCATCGATGACACTGCGTCACTATACGCTTCAATGTACGAGAGGCTAACCGGAACAGATTTCTGATCAGTTGTGGACTCGAAGCAAAATACCACATCGTCGCTTTTCTGCGGCTCTGATTAGTGCAAGTAAGTGCTTTGCTGCATCTTGACATCCACCATCAAGAGGCTCACTTGCAGCAGGCATCCAGCACTTCGAAGTAAGAGCCTTTCTGAGCTCAATTGTCTCATTCAATGTTAGCCATCCCCGCATATCGAGTCGACCTATTCCTCGCTCCATACTAGTGCCGCTCATTCTCGAATCTAATTTCTCCAATAAATCGGAAAGTATCTCTAAACTGTCAGGGTTTCTTTTTGAATCTCGAATCCAGTCTCTAAGATATGACAAAGCGGAACCGTTTCCGAATGGAAATCTACCAAACCTTTCCTTTGAGATTCCTGCCTCAAGAGGCAGTGGTTGCCCGATGGGTGATAGAGCCACGCAAGAAAGGAAGAAGATATTCGCATCATCCCACTTGATAGAACTCCTGTCTTCTGGATTTTCTACACCTTGCGACTGCAATCTTTCTTTGAGTTCTTCATCGTTAAGAATTAGGCTCTTCCAATCGCCATCCTTCAATGCAGAGTAAACTGACTCTAGCCTATTTGACACCATTGGGTCAATGGTCATGAATGGAGTTGTCGATTCCAATGCTTCCTCCATGTTTGGGGCGAAGCACCGCTCATGGATGAAGTCAACGGTCCTTCAGAAATGAGTCCATGCGCTTTGCTAGGTCTTCTCTGGATTTACTCGATTGACCCTCCGAGTCGGAATCCATTTCTCTCCTAAGAGCAGATAGTCTACCGCTAGCGGTGGAATCATCGATATCGATTACTTCCTCTTCCGGTTCAACAACTGGCTCTGGAGGTATCTCCTGCTCGGTTTCTTCTACGCTGTCATCATCGAACTCTTCATCGAAAGAAATGTCGTCTAAATTGATGTCATCTGTAACAACTTCAATTTCTTGTTTAGGCTCACTCGGAACTTGTTCTTTGATTTGAGGAGGCTTCTCTTTCTTCACAGGCTCAGGCCGTCTTAGATTTAGTAATCCTCCAAAGTAGGCAGCTATGAGCATGATGATAGCAATTGCACCGCTCCAGTAGACATCAGTTGACTCATAAGTTACAAGCGGCTTCTTATCAGCATAAGTTGTCATTGTATCGTCAGATGGATTATCGTCTATATCCCATGGCGCAAGGCATGAAACAGTAGCGGAAACTTCGGCCCCATCTTCTATCTCAGATGGTCTATCAAGGTCGACACGAGGTGATGATTGCATCCCACGGTTAGCAAAAATATCCAACGCAATCGATGTTTCCCATTTTCCATCAGCGGTAGCAATATCTAATTTACACACAGAACCTTCCATCATTTGGTAACCTTCTCGACCGATTCCAACTGTGACAAATTCTTCACTAACTTCCAATTCAACAAGTAGATTCCACCCACTTTGTCTGACAATGTGTGTGGAGGATTTGGAGTGAAGAGAGAGTCCGTTAGAGTCCATAATCAGGGCATCAACCGTAATCAATCCTGGCTGTGGGTCCCATGATGTAACAGACAGATTAAGCGTGGTATTTTGTCCAGGGTTTAATCTGATAATTCCATTGTCTAGGATCTCACCATTACTCGCTCTCAGCCATGCATTTGCAACGAGTGGGTGTTCTGAGTTAGCAGTTATCAGACATGT
>JAKURJ010000154.1 GCA_022452125.1 Candidatus Poseidoniaceae archaeon | reverse complement strand
ATGGGCAGGAGTAGGTATAGATTGTATGGCAATGAATGTCAATGATTTGCTATGTGTTGGTGCAGAACCTATCGCATTTGTCGACTACATAGCGGTACCAAAGCCTGACCCAGAAATTCATGCTGCTCTAGGAGCAAGTCTTGCAGAGGCTTGCACAAGAGCGAGGGTCACCCTAGCTGGTGGGGAAACTGCCAGTCTTCCCGGTATTGTTACTGAATTAGATTTGTCTGGCACAGCATTAGGCTGGTTGCCAAAGGGGTCTGAAATCACAGGTGCTAACCTCAAAGAAGGAGACATCTTGATTGGGCTACCATCATCTGGAGTTCATTCAAATGGTTACTCTCTAGTCAGAAATGTAGTATCCCACTGTGGTGCAGATTGGACCGATGCTGCGCCATTTTCAGTAGATGTGGATAGAATCGAGAGATTTAGTGAAGGAGATGTAACCTTGGGAGAAATCTTCCTTAATCCAACTAGGATTTACTGCGATCCAGTTGTTGACTTGATTCAAGACGGCCCGTGCGCTTCCAGTGCCATCCATGCAATTTGCCATGTAACGGGCGGTGGGCTTTCGAACCTACTTCGCCTTCACGATTCCTTGGGTTGGCACATTAGTGACCCACTGCCGGTTCTCCCAGAATTTGATTGGATTCAAGAGAACGGAAGTGTGAATGACAGGGAAATGTATCGAACATTCAACATGGGTTGCGGAATGATTCTAGCCGTCGATTCGAGTGTTGCTCACACAGTTTGTGACTGGCTAGCTGAAAGGATGGATGGATGCTCAATAATCGGCACAGTTGTCGATAATGGGCACAAGGTAACTCACTCAAATCCTGAAGTTGTATTCGAGCACTATTGAGGGACGAATATGCAACCGGAAGGCTGGCCTGGTCATATCTGGTTAGAGGGTAGAACCTCTGTTCACTTGAAAGACCATCAAACTCGACCTTCACATATGCCTCGTGGCCCCGCTGCAAAAACCGGTGAGGGTTTTCTCAATCCGGCAATGGCGCCTGCCCGCACACGCTCAGTAATGCTTCTGGCAGATGCTTTGGAGAATCATTGGTTGGTTCCTGAAGGAAAGGATGTTAGAATCTTAGATGCTCTGTGTGCTACTGGAGTAAGACCTAGAAGATGGAGAAAAGAAGTCCCAGAGCAATCAAGACTGCGAATAACTGCGAACGACCTGGATTCAGATGCATTACAATGGGGGAAAAAATCTCACGAAACCCATCCAATAGAGGATGGCATAAGTTGGATTCCTGAACCTAGCAGATTTGAGTCAAAACCTGCTGATACTGTAGAGGATGGAATCCAGTGGACAAATGGTGATGCGAAGAAACTGATGACTGAAGCACCGTTTCAATGGATTGATTTGGACCCTTTCGGTTCTCCGGTTTCATTCCTTGACTCAGCAATACAATCCATCTCTCGTATTGGAGTCCTAGAGGTCACTGCGACAGATACTGCAGCCCTATGTGGCTCTGCAAAGACAAGTGCTGCTAGACGTTACGGCTCTACTGGAATTACGGACGCTTACATGCATGATGATGCAACTCGGATATTGTTGGGTGTAATCGCAAGAATTGCTGCAATGCATGACAAAGCGATGTATCCAATTCTGTCGTTGTTTGATGGACACCATGTAAGAGTCAGTGTCCTATTGAAGCGCTCAAAAGAAGTTGCATCCAATTGGAATAAAAACATTGGATATCGAATTAGATCTGAACCATATCACTTCGCTGACCACCCATCTGGAGAATTCTCAGGCCCGATGTGGATTGGTCCAATATTCGATGCTGACATTGCTGGAAGAATGACGGTTGAAAGAGCAACCGAGTTATGCGCAGGAAGGGAAGACGACTATCCTAATGACTGGAGCGAGTTGGATATTGAACACTCTCAGAGAGAGATTGAGAGAAGTGTTAGACATATATCTGAATCAGCTGAACTACTTTCAGGCGACCATCTGCTTATTGCGGTTGATGGGTTGGGAATCGCCGCTGGTGTTGGACAAATCCCTTCGATGAAGAAACTCAAAGCAGGGCTCGAAGAAAGGGGATTTAGAATGGCAAGGTGCCAAATGCCCGAGCCCATGTTTGCTACCGATGCTGATTGGAATACCGTTCTCGAAGTAACCCAATTAGCCGAATGAGGGGTCGATTTCATCATCGGGTGCAGGCAGCATCGTTTGTGAGTTTTCGAATACCTCGCGCACACTATCCTCAATCTTTCTTGCATCTTCAAGAAGAGAGGAAAGAGGTATGTCAATTCCTGTTAAATCTGTAACAGCCTCAACAGCCAAAGCGGCCGCTCTAGCATCAGGATACATAGGGTTGCAATCAGCTAAAATCGCAGTAACATCTAGACCAAGGCGGTCTCCCTCTGCAATCAAATACCCTGCAATTCCAGCAACGATACCTTGTCTAACTGGTTCGATACCAGCCTTCTTCAATCTATTACGGCCGTCCGGAGATGAACTTACTCCGTATAGAGAATCGTCTCTGTCATCTATATTTTCACGGGCGACCCCATCGATGACAATCAACTGGTCGAACCCGCCTTTGGTGAACCAATCAAGGACTGTATTTGCGAATAAAACATCACGCTCTGGTCCGACTCTAA
>JAKURJ010000153.1 GCA_022452125.1 Candidatus Poseidoniaceae archaeon | reverse complement strand
AAACGAGGTGTTGATGCTGCAGCAGGCGATCCCGACCGTCGCCTAGAACACATTCTGAAAGCATCAGACGAATTGCGTGCTTCTTACATCACTATTGAAGGGCGACTTGTAGAATGGGTTGGACTATTCTTGCCTGAAGCACGGTTCGAGCGTGATAGAAGTGCATTAGCAAAGAAGGTGACTGATTCGGATAACCTCGAAGGACTAGCAGGAACTCTAGACATCGGAATGCCACCTGAGGGCCCTACAGATGCTGAATGGGATAGTCTGAAAGATTGGGCTATAAGTGTTAGAGAAATCAAAGGGCGTTTAGACAGAATGGAGAATGTTGTGCGTGAATTAGCAACATCGCACCTGCCTTCGCTATCGGCATTATTAGGCCCGATTCTAGCAGCCAGATTGTGTGTAGAAGCACATGGCAGAGCACGGCTAGCAAGATTGCCAGCAGGTACAATGCAAATCTTAGGAGCCGAGAAGGCTTTCTTCAACCACCTGAAAACAGGTGCACCATCCCCTAAGCACGGCCACATTTTCATGCACCCATGGATCTCACGTTCACCAAGATGGGTGAGAGGAAAAATCGCGAGAACCGTTGCCGCAAAAGCAAGTATCGCAGCAAGATGTGACGCATACGGTGGCGAGGTTTGGAGTCAAGAAGCAGTAGATGCAGTTGCTGCCAGAGTCGAAGTTATCCGTAGTGAAAACTCGAAACCACGGCAAGGGTGAGCGCATGGCAAAGAAGCGCCGTCTTTCCTGGGCAGTCATGATTGATGGTCGCTCAATTTGGACCCTTAACGCTGTTCCAAAGCGCTCTCAGTATGGCGAATCACTACGCAAATTCAGAGGGGAAGAATATCGCAGATGGGACCCCACACGCTCAAAATTAGGTGCGGCTCTATCGCGTGCTAGACAAAGTCAGTACGAACTTTTACCTGCTGAAGGTGACACATGTCTGTATCTTGGTGCAGGGCATGGAACCTCAATTTCACATCTTCACTCCCATGTTTGCGGTGCAGATAACGAGAAGGGGGGCAGGATAATTGCCGTCGACCTATCACCTCGCTGCTTTAGAGATTTGGTCCATCTATCAACTCTAAGACCTGGGCTCGTTCCTGTACTTGGCGATGCTAGAAAGCATGCTGCTTGGGGAATTATGGTAGCCAACAAAGTCGATTGGTTATTGCAAGATGTATCCCAAGCTGGCCAGGCTGATATTTTCATCAAAGCCGTCAAGCGATTCCTAAAACCGGGAGGAAAGGGGCTTCTCTCTCTGAAAGCAGCGTCTGAAAGGTTCAGCGAGGGAGGCGAGAGAGAAGTATTCAAGCAGGTACGTGAGCACCTCGAAAATGCTGGATTAAACATCGAAGAGCAAATCGATCTTCATGGACTAGAGGACAATCATTGCCTTTACTTCGTAACAAACTGAAGTACCTTTGATTATTGAAATCATTCTTCCTCTAACATTTCCTTGATTACCTTGTCCGTATCGAAATCTGTAAGTGTCCTCACAGTGTCAATTTTAGTGTTATTGTAAACTAGGTATGCTGTGGCCAAAATCAAGACTATCAATAACAAAACTAACCACATGTTCGATGTTGAATCGCCCTCTGAAGAACCTGATTCTGATGAAACTCCGGTGCTTTCAGCGCCATAATTCCAAGTGAAAGTCGTAATCGTACTCCAAGGAGAACTTCCAGTCCTAGTAAATTCCTCCGTGATTTTGTTTCCTCTTTCATCGTAGGTATAATTCCAATAAGTGGTCTCATTACTTGGCCCGTAGTACTGTTCTTTTGTCACTAATTTCCCAGAGCCATCATAGGAGTAATTTATCGTTCGAGAATATTGGCTTGAGGAATAATAGTCGGTCGATGTTTCAGTAGCCAAAACATTGGCTGCATCGTATCCATATTCAACGGAATGGTACAGTTCACCATCACGTGAGTGGTCAACCTTAGCTATGTTTCCACTTTCATCATAGGTAGTTGCGACAGTGTAAGTTGTGTCCCCATGTGAAGTATTAGTGAGAATCTCTCTGCCCTCACTGTCGTAGCTATACACGGTATGTTGTTGTTGATTTAGCGAAAGATTTCCATCCCAGTAGGAAAACTCAGACCAAGTGTCGGCAGTCAAGACGCCATCTTGATAGGCGAATGTTTCTTCCCATACATAGATTATATCGCCGTCAGAACCATACCAGTATAATGAAGAATTGGAAACTGTACTATCTTCATTGTAAAATATAAATTCGTGATGTAATGAATCATAAGTCGTATCTGTTCTCTCGATCAATCTGCACTGTGAATCATAGGAAAGATTCGATTCCATAGAATGCATTGCAACCATCTCTTCATCTTCATGAATCCATTCATAATTTTCTTTCACGATAACCCAACATTCATCTGTTTCTGAATCATCAGCAGATACAGCGTTAAAGTTACCGAAACACAATGAAACCAAAATTAGCGACATGACAAAAGAGATTCTTTGCATGAACCAAGTAAGCAAATCGCGATTATAATATTAGTGACTAATCAGATTGAATATTTAACAAATCCAAACACAATTGCTTCAACCGAATAATTCGATTGGACTCAAATCGGCGAATCTGATTCAGTAGTCGCCTTCGACTCTTGGAGCCAAGAAGTACTCAACGTGACCTGCACCATCTGCA
>JAKURJ010000152.1 GCA_022452125.1 Candidatus Poseidoniaceae archaeon | reverse complement strand
AGCGTCGATGATATTCCAAATCTTGACAAATTGGCTGGCAGGCTGAATGGAAGGATTCCTTCAGGTGGTTCTGGCAAAGGTGGATTAGAAATTAGTCGTCGAGAACTCGATGAGATAATCTCTCGCGGAAGTAACGCTATGGTCGATATGGGTTATGCATACGATGATGATTTGAGAAACATCGAATCAAATGGGGTTCTCGAAACCGACGAGGGAGTTTCAGAGAGAGCTATGAATCGTGGAATGAAGGCACTTGGAACATTGGGTTCTGGGAATCATTTCTTGGAGTTACAAACCGTTCAGTCAATCGAGGATAGTAATCCTCACAATTTGTTCGAAGGACAAGTAGTCTGCATGATTCATTCAGGAAGCAGGGGCCTCGGTCACCAAGTATGTACAGACCACGTTCGTGGCCTGGAAGATAAGTATCGAAATCGACAAGGTACTTGGTACAACGACGATTGGGGATTTGAAATTCAAGATCGCCAACTCGCTGCAGCCCCAATCCATAGTAGAGAGGGGCAATCATATCTAGATGCGATGAACGGAGCAGCAAATTTTGCCTTCGCAAACAGAAGTGCGCTAACTCACAGGTTGAGACAAACATTAGCTGCAGAAATGGATGTGGAAACTAGATTGCTATACGATGTAAGCCACAACATCGCTAAAGTCGAGGAACACCACATTCACGGAGAAAAATGCACTTGCATGGTTCATCGAAAAGGCGCAACAAGAGCAATGCCGGGGCAGCCAGTTCTTGTTCCCGGAGACATGGGTACTGGATCTTGGCTCTTAGAAGGTATGCCAAATAACAGGGCATTTTCATCATCGTGCCATGGAGCGGGGCGAGTATTGTCCCGCTCACAAGCTAAGAAGCAAATTGATGGTAAGGCCCTAAAGAGAGAATTGGAATCTAGAGGGATTCGAATACATGCGAACACTCCAAACATAATGTCTGAAGAGGCTCCCGATGCGTACAAAAATGTGGATGAAGTTATCCAACTATCCAGTGATGCAGGACTAGCAAAACCAATCGCTAGAATGATGCCATTGGCTGTGATCAAAGGATAATCACATGCAATAGTTCATTTTTGGTTGCCCATAAGAAGGAGCTGCTCCGCTTGAGACTCCATCTGGTTCTTCACATATTACTGAAAGTAGGGTATTAACCAGTTCTTTCAAATCTTCGACTTGCGTTTGTAATTCCCGAACACGTGCATCCGTATCCGTGCTTTCGCTTCTAGTGCTCATTCCAATCCCATCCAGAGAGTGTTACTCTCTAATGGCTAATCAGTAAAATAGGCTTTAATGGATTTCGGTGAATATACCACATTGGACGCGCGTTTTGCGAGTTTTATTCTTCTTCGGAATAATCAACATCGGCCCATGGGTCCTCATTAGCCGAAGATGCATCAACTTCAGAAGTTGATTCCGTTTCCTCCTCAACCTCATCTTTCTCCGGAAGAAGTTCCAGAGCTTTTGTTGCTGCATCCATGTCTGGCCGACTTGGAGCCATAGGTGGAAGTATTCTTTCTGGCTCTGCGTCGCTATATTCTTCAGACTCATCTTCCCATTCATCATCATCATCATAGAATATGCTCTCATCAGTATTGTCTCGACGTAGCAGGACTACTATCGCAAATCCAGCACCCAGCAATAATAGAGCTAAAATCGAAACTATCGCTGTCATTGCATCCATGCCCGATTCCGCATCTTCTTGACTGATCACTCTAGGCATGTCGGACTCCATATCCAAATTGCAGGTTGCATTTCCGCCTATTGCAGAGCAGTGCGGTAACATAGAATTACCAATCCACAAATCCATTCCTGTTACATTGACAAACAAATTCTGTTGACCGGCTCCATGAGTCTCGAAAAGGAGTGGTATTGTTTCTAGGCTTTGCCCCGGTGATAGAGACAGTTCCATTTCTCCATGCGAGAGCCAAGTTCGTGCCTCACCCATATCTTCGACAAGTGATATCTTCACTGTACCTGACTTTGTACCCATATTTCTAACGTGAACTACTACGCCGATTTCAGTACCTTCAACAACTTCGTTTCCTCTCGGGATTTTTCCGTCTGCTAGAGAGATTTCGATATTTGTGACAGTAATATCGAATGAAAGAACAGTAAAATCAGTACGCATTGGGTCAATAGATGAAAGGCCCGTACCACTGGCGAAATTACCAGCTAAGTCTGTTACATCAACCCACCAAATCAGTTCATCTCCGTCTTCGAGACTTACATTTATTCCGTCCGTGAAATCAATACTTCCAGAATAGGTCCACATTCCATCATTATCTGCAACATATGGGATTAGGGCACTTGACTGACCGCTTGGAATGATCAAACCATTCCGCATGAATGCCCAATTGACTGGCAGGTCGCCAGCAGGCATCCCTCCATCTTCAATTATCAATACTGAAAATTGCAGCATATCTAAATCTTCATCATCCAAAGATAGTGGTGCAGTAGAGAACTGCACCACTGGCTTGGTCTCATCAACAGTAATACTAGTCTGAATCTGAGTCGCATCTTCACCTGGCGCAGGTATTCCAGTTATGTGGTAATCTAAGGTCAGCAAAGGTTCCGAAATCGACCTTGAAGGGAGGATAACACCTGCGGACCATTCGCCATTTTGTCCAACTTCTGCATAGTATTGGAGAAGTTC
>JAKURJ010000151.1 GCA_022452125.1 Candidatus Poseidoniaceae archaeon | reverse complement strand
GTGCCAAGCTCGATGAATTCCTGGAGTTGAGATCTGTGTAGCATCGATTAATGGATCCGCTTGGCCGTCTCCATCAGTGTCTGGTCTGGGATCTAGCATTGTGTAGAACAAGTGTTGAGTATTTCTACTCCAAACGAAGTGAATGTTTCCTTCGCTATCTGCAGCCATAGATACCATTCTTTCATTCATAGGGCCTCCGTCTACAACACGAACTGCATCTGTAATCACCACCTCGGCTGCTTCTACCTCATCAGAAGGTACAATCAATGTGGTGCTCAAAACCATCAGGATTGTGAGCATTAAGCTATTACTTTTCAGTCTGTAAGTCATGGTGTGCACCTACGGTTAACAATCACCTTACCGTATTGACCTATACTTAAGCGAAACCTCTAGAGGTCACGTTTCGAATCAAACCCATTCATCAACATCGAAAGAAGACCCGAAGGACATTTCATCTTTGATTTCAACTTCTGGTGCTTTTTCAGAGTTGGGATCCTGTTGTTTGTTTTCCCAATCATCTACAGGGCCAGGTTTACCTTCTCCAACGCCATAATTGAATCTAATTTCATGGATTATTGCTAATTTACTGAGCCATATTGTCCTCAAGGTATCCATGAATAAGTGTTGATTAAGACCATCGAACCAAATCGGCCGAGAAATATTGAATGCTTGGAGGGGGCCACTGTTCTCTGATTTACGTCCAATATGTAGAGTCCAATCAAATCCTCCCTTGATGAGTCCAAGTCTTGCTTCATGTAACCATTCTTCCCATGCGACTGGATCAGATTCTGAATGTGATTGCATTTCTTCCTGTTGACCTGTGTCAACTCTGGTAACGGAGCCAACTATCACTAGGCTCCTTTTCTTGGGAATTACGATGTTGAATAGATGCCCATTTCTGGTCGGTGGATATCTAACGTGCAAATGCATTTCAGCACGACTGTCTGATAATGTTTTGAATTCTAGGCTTTCCTGACTAAGCCATTGTTGAACACATTTCATCGCGTCTCTAGTTTCCATGTTTCATCGGTTAAGGCCAACCTATTTCAGGAGTGCGAGAATCGAAGATATATCTTCACATATGATTTCCGATAATTTCGAACTTCTCAATTGTCTTCTATTGAATGATTCGACTACATCACAAACTGCATCATATCCGATTAAAAATAACATGTTTGCCATGTGCATGAAAGGCATTAAAAATAAACCAATCAGAGGGGTTAAAACAAATACATAATCCGGAAAATAGCATAACGAAAACCATATTCCTATTGGAATTGTAAAAAATGGCCAAATTATCAACGGAGAGAATGTTGCGGCCATCATGTGGAAGGTGCTCCTTGCATCCAGACCTTCGTCAGAATTATTTCCTAGCCACCAAGCAACAATAGCTTGAGGTAATGTCATGATGCTGAGTGGTAGCATTGATATCATCATTAACAGACCGAATATTCCTTTGAATAAGGTGATGGTATTTCCTTTCTTTATTCCATTGTGATCTATTGAACGAGGATCTAAATTTTTCAAACGTAATTCTTTTTCAATTCTACCTGCTGGTGCCATCATTTCATTTGATAACTCACCCGAACGAATTCGATCTCTAACTGAACGTATGCCATGAACTTCATCCTTCCACTTTTTGTGAGGTTCACTTTGGCTTGATTTTTCGATGTGTGAAATAACTGACCAAGAATGGAATTCTTCCCAATTATCTGCATCTGGGGTCATCATATCAAGGGAGTCTTTGATTCGGTTTCTAAGTTCATTCACGTTGTCTCTGGAAGGTTCCGCCCATTTTCCATCCATCAATGATGAAACTACAGATTCATCTACTAAATCCGTGATTTGAATTTCATCACCATATTCAACATAACAATCTGTTCTAAATTCCCAAGCAGTGCGGAAATGTAAGCCTACAGGCCGGATTGAAGGTAATTTATTTCCAGAAGATTGTGCGGCTGCGGCTGCATTCAGTGCAATCCTCATTGGTCCAGATCTAAGAGGCATCATTCTTGGCTCTACTTGGCTAGTACCCTCTGGCATGATTACGCATCCGTTACCACCTGCAATTGTGTGTGCCACTGTAAGTAAACTACGTTCGTTAATATGTTTAGCGAAGTCAGCGTCTGTGGTTCCCTCATCTATTTCTCTTTGGCGTAGAACCGGTTGAGAGCCAATCGCTCGTGCCCAACGACCTAAAATTGGACGGGTCATTAAATCGTGCCGTCCCACCATGATGTAGCGCTTTTTTGAAGATTGAACTATTGCCATTGGGTCTACTAAACCGGCAGTATGCCATGCCAATGCCACAAGACCTCTGTCTTCTTCTACACTTTCATATCCAGATTGTTCTCTTGTTCTGAATTGTGTGTACCAAGATAATCGGAGCATAGATCGAAGGATCTTCCAAGCAAATTGTGAGCCGGGGTGTATACCATCGTGTCTCCATCTAATTTTTTTCAATAGAGCATTTCTATTTAATCGTCTAGATGATGCCGAGGTTTCAACATCTGGGGCGTATGGAGCCGATGTGCGTTCAACATCTTGACCTGATGGAGATTGCATAGTTTAGCCACCCTCAATGTAATTGTAACTTCTTAGATAGGGCTGAAAGGGTCTCATAATCAGGATCAGATTGAGACAAGGTTGAGCGCCACATTGGATTTGAGTTATTCTCATCGACTCTAGGAATT
>JAKURJ010000150.1 GCA_022452125.1 Candidatus Poseidoniaceae archaeon | reverse complement strand
ATGGCAGAATATATCAGAACCTATGCTGCTTGTTTCTTGTTCACCCATTTCTTCCTTGGAGGATGGCATTTACCATTCCAAGGATTGATTAGCACAATTCCGGTACTTGGAGACCTTTACGTACTAATCCCTGGAGCAGTAGTCGTTCTAGTTAAGTCATGGCTTGTATTCCTGTTGGTATTCGTTTGGGCTAGATTTTCACTCGCTAGAATTAGAACAGATCAAATCTTAGAATTCGGTTGGAGAATATTGCTACCATTGGCGGTTTTCCAGCTAGTTCTTTCTGCAGTTTACAGGCTATACTTCTTTGACCCAACAGCGCTTGACGACAGTGCTTATGGAGGAACATCTTGGGATGCGTTTGGCATCCCATTCTTAATCCCTGCAATTACCACCATTATTTGGCTTGGAATTTTCTTCCTTATGCTGAATGATGAAGATAAGAGCGGGAACACGGAACGTATGTTCCATGTCTATACTGATAAGCCTGCGGGAACATATGTCCCGGGGCAGGAGTGAGGTGAAAAATATGCCAATGCATCCACATGCAAAACCGAATTTTAGAAATCTATTCTGGTACCCATTTAAGATTACACTAATAACAGCACTACGAACATTCCCGATATTTGGTAAGATATTTGGTAAGCGTCTATCAGGTGGCTATCATAATACATCTCACCCTGAATTCCTAGATGACGGCTCTGCATCAAGAGCTACAAAAAATTCTCAATTTAATGATATTTCCCAACAAGAATTTGCTCCAGATAGAGTGACTTCTGATTTATTCCCGACACTATGGAAGCCCCAAACAGTGCAATATCCATATGAAAGATTAGAAGATATGGAACCATGGCTTTTCGTCCCCGGAAATTATAATGGAAGAATCGGTGTAATTTGGGAAACGTGTACTGCTTGTAAACTATGTGTCACCGCCTGTCCAAATGATTGCCTCCACATGACAACAGAACTTCGTGTCGATGTTTTGGACGGAGCAGAAGGAGAACACGGTGGGATGGGTTCCGAATTAGAAGTAGGAGGTTATGCTGCCCAAATGATTCCTGAAGTCGCAGATTCACTTGATGACTTTAATCATGTAACTGCACATTCCGATACTCCAGACCAATGGAGGTTTGCTGAGGTGTTAGATTTGTCAGAAAACATCGCAACAGTTCGATGGAATGATTCGGGATCTGAGCAAGAAGTTCAGACCTCAGAATTATTTGTTGCAGATGACCAAATTGTATCGGGCCGTATCGATATGGGTAGATGTATGTTCTGTGGCCTCTGTATGGAGGCTTGTGGATTTACATCTTTCTTTATGACAAATGAATACGATGGAATGTCCGGTTTCACACGTCAAGATCTCTGGTTCGATGCAAGCAGAACTCGTGTTTTACCTTCGGTTCACCAAGAAGCAGTTGACTCTGAATTAGCAAAACGAGCCAACAAAGAACGTGACAAGAGGGCAAAGAAAGCGGCGAGAGCCGCTAAGGAGAGTGCTTGATTTGGATGTAGGAGCAATTGTCGAAGCAGGAGTTTTCTTCCTGTTTGCAACCATCACAATCGGTGGTGCTTTGGGACTAATATTGGCCCAGAGAGTTGCTCATTCCATGCTTTCTCTAATATTCTGTTTTATGGCAGTCTCAGGAATTTTTATTCTCTTAGGGGCTGAATTCCTTGCAGCTATTCAGATTCTAGTTTATCTTGCCAGCGTTGGACTTGTTGTATTATTTGGTATTATGCTCACCAGAAGGCAAATCCTTGAGGAGGACTTTGAATGAAATTCCTCTCTCTAATTACTAGAATTGGTCTTTTAGCTTTAGGAATGATACTTGTTTCAGTGTTAAGTGCTGATGAAGTTTGGGAAAACTCAAGCGAAAATGAACCAACAACCAATGCACTAGCTGATATAATGCTAAACGAGTGGGCATTACCTCTTCTAATTCTTGGCATTTTGATGTCAGTTGCAATGATTGGAGCGGCGTATTTAGTTCGTGATGAGAGAAGGGAAAATCTTCTTTGGGAATTTGGAGGTGAAGAAGAATGATTGATCCATCATGGGTTTCTGCCCTATCAGCGCTTTTATTCATCATCGGACTTGGCGGAGCTTTCACTCGTAAGAATGCAATAATTGTTTTAATGTGTATCGAATTGATGCTGAATGCAGCAAATATGCAGTTTGCAGCGGCAGCAGTTCACCATGGAGATGCTACTGGCTGGATTTATACTATTTTTGCAATTGCAATTGCGGCAAGCGAGGTCGCTATTGGCTTAGCAATTTTCCTTGCAATGTATGGTAAGCATGAAACAATATCATTGGACGATGTTGACGTCCTGAGGAATTGAGGTGATATGATGGCTGGAACTGGTTCAAACGCTATAATCGATAGCGAAATGATGCAATTTGCTCCGTTGATTATTCTTCTACCGATGCTTGCCTTCCCAGTTATTTTGTTTTTGGGCCGAGTTTTCAACCGTAATCCTTTCTGGAAAGACACTATGAAAGAAGGTGGAATCATTGCTCTAGTTGTTATGGCAGCAAGTTTGATTATCTCTTTATTACTAATCAAAGATCACATTGGAGGCTTTGCTGGAATTAAAGATTCAGTAGATTTCCTTTGGCTAAACTCAAGTGTTTACAATGGTGGATCCTTAGAACCAATCAGTTTTGGTTTTGGTATTTACATTGACCACGTCACTGTGATG
>JAKURJ010000015.1 GCA_022452125.1 Candidatus Poseidoniaceae archaeon | reverse complement strand
TGGAGGCTTGGTGGCGAATCTTCGAAGAAATCATCGATGCACCAATGGGCCGAAAATTAGCCAATTCGGCTTGTGACGAGGAAGAAGGGTTACTTAATTCAGGTTCACTTGATTTCACAGGGCTGTTCAGAAGGAAGAAATCCGCCCAGGCGATGGAATACCGATGGTGGTTACATGGTTGGGGCAAGCCAAACATCAAGCCCCCAAGCTTTGCAAGTACAGGCTTAACACCATTGTTCGCGGGACTTTACCAAGCAGATTTTGAACGAATCAATTCCAAAAGATACCGAATGCGCTGGGAGGAGAAATCTGCAGAGAATTGTGTTTTGACGCTGGATGAATCAGACCTTCCTGTGACTGCATCTGAACCGAGAGGAAAGATATATTCTGATGGAAATTCATACGATATAAAAGTTGAAAGTAATTGGAGAATTGATGGTTTGAAACATCACTTACTACCTGTTGGACTTTTTACGAGGCTGGAAGAATCTTGTGCAGGGTTGACAGCAAACATCAGCGAAGATGAAAGGAATTCTTGGCCAGCAATCAGTGATGGATTTCTTGCATTCGCACTCGCTGCAAAGCGTTTGTTCATAGCGGGTGAAGAGATATTTTTGGCAGCGGATGCAAATGGTTGGGTGGATAGTTGTAAGTCTTTTTTCGGTTCAATGGGGATGTCTTATCCAGTTTCGGCTAGAGAACTCGATTCCAATGGTGGTATTGAATTGAAATTTACAGAGATACCTCTACTTTCACTTACACTTGGATTTCTTGCTGGTGCGTGGGTTCGATGCGAGGGTAGGCCGGTAAAAGTTGCAATTCGAACAGAAGATAGTTTCAACTTTATTTCACTTAAAACTAGGTACGAATTAAACTGATTTTTCACCCGAAGGGTGAGAGATTGGTCAAATCATTCACCGTGAAGGTTTATTTGTAGAACTGTAGTGGCTGAGTTAGCCTAGTCTACGGAGAGTATCAATATGACAATGTCACATAATCAGATGGCTTACGTTGCAATTGTATCAACTTTGATTTTCGGGTCTCTGTTTGTTGGAGCATCAGGATTCTTCCAAACTAGTGAGGGCGCTGGTGATTTCGACCCTGCTGCTGAGGATGATTTGATAGGCGAGGGTTCCAACACTGGGCAATCTATGGACTCTGATGACGATGGTCTAGTCGACGCAGTAGAATCACAATACGGTACGGACCCATTCAACAATGATACCGATGGAGACGGTATGGAAGATGGCTGGGAAGTTGAAAATGGATTGAATCCGCTCGATAACGGTGAATCCGACGATGCGGAGAACGACCCTAGTGAAGCTAATTCTGAAGGTGCTGAAGAGCAAGAAGAAGAAGATTCTTGGCAAGACCCTGATGATGGTCCTAAGGGAGACCCTGACCGAGATGGACTGATTAATTCGGTCGAGGTCGAAGAAGGCACTAACCCTAGATTAGCAGATACAGACGGTGATGGTCTAAACGACAAATGGGAAGTAACATACAAGCGTGTTGTTAACCATCCTGCAGGAAATTACACTCTCTTTGACCCGCTTTCAGGTAACTGGAATTGCGTTGAACTGACCGATGCTATGGAAGAAAGCCTAGAAGACCACTTCAATGGAAAAAACGGAGTCGAAGATTGGGATGACCTCTCAAATGCTGCAGGTGAACATTCCTGTGATCAAGTACTCGACTCAGACAATGATGGCTTATTCAATCTCGAAGAGGAAGAATATGGAACCGACCCAACCAAGGCGGATTCTGATGGAGATATGCTAGATGATATTCACGAAATTTCCAATTCCACTATCATGATAATGATGGCAACCGGACAAAATTGTGGTCTGGATTTGCTAGACCCAGTTAACCGCCAGGCACCGTTCGCTGCTGATGCATTGGAGCACGGACTAGCTTGGTTCAAAGAAGATATGGACGGGGATGGAAGACTGAACGGTCCTTCTGATTGGGATACTGATGGAGATGGAATGCCAGATGGCTTTGAGTTCTGTTTCTCTGATGTCTTGGAGCACCCAGGCTCAGGAGCAACAGCAGCATCACAAACATTGGATCCAGCAAACAATTCCGACGGATATGGTGACTGGGATGAAGACGGAATGAACAACATCGAAGAATACCAAGTCGCTCTAGCATTTGGTGAAGACAAGTTCACTTCACCTTGGCATGAAGATACAGATGAAGATGGCATGCCAGATGGTTGGGAGGCAACCAACGGTCTAGACCCTCGTGATGGTTCGAATGGAGACATCGACTCTGACAGAGACGGATATGATGCTGATGGCGATGGTTCAGTTACGTTTGACCAACTTGAAAATATCGCTCTCGTAGTTGCCATTGACGTTGAGTTGGATGATTGGGTCAGTGCAAACCAAACCGTTGCTAGGGCAAGAGTAACCCTTTCTGGTGGAAACCAGCAAGTTATCCCTCTAGTTGCACCGGTTGAAGGTTATGTCTATTCAATCAATGTAGAAGTTGGTGATACAATTGAAAGCAGACTAGATGTATGGGTTGAGATTGTTGAAATCGATGAAATGTTCACCAATTTAATGGAGTACAATGCTCGAGATTCAGATGGTGATGGAATCATCGATGGTCGCTCAACAGACCCATTGAATCCGGATACTGATGGTGACGGACTAAAAGACGGAATTGAGGTCATCGGCTGGGAAATATTGGTTGTCAACCGCGGTGTGCAAAACACCCATGTAACCTCTGACCCAGGTCTTTGGGACACAGATGAAGACGGACTTTCTGATTACAAGGAATTCTATGACGTATGTGGAACAGGTTCCAATGCATCCAATGCAGACACTGACGGCGATGGTTTGGGAGACCAAGCTGAAGCACTGAATGGATTCTCTTGGTACGGTGAAGATTACTTCACCAGCCCATGTATGTATGATACTGACAACGACGGACTGGAAGATGGAGAGGAAGTCATTCTCGGACAAGATAACTTCCTAACACACGCCAACGATTCGGATACTGATGATGATGGTTTGATTGACGGCTACGAAGTTCTCTTCGTTCCTCGACCATATCAGAACCCAACAAACCCACTGATTAACGATACAGATTCAGATGGAATGCTTGACGGTTGGGAAATGCAAGTCGAATCTGTGGAAGACAACTCTAAGTCCCACTCACTGTGGGTTGCTACCGACTTGTGGCTACCTCCAGGATGTGATTCAATGATCGAGTGTGGATTGGATGAGGGAGGATACATCTGGAAGAATTGGCTTGGTGGATTCATTTTGGAAAAGAAATACGAAGTCTATGAAATGAATCTAACCAACTTTGCAGTACCGGCAAATCCGCTCTGTAACGGTTGTTATGCAAGATGGGCACTAGACCCGTCCGAGGCATCATTGAAGGATGACACATATGATATTGACAATGACACTCTTGCTAATGGAGCAGAAGCTCCAGACCGTTGGAACACAAATCCTGTTGATGATGATACAGATGGCGACATGCTACCTGATGGCTGGGAAGTAAAGTACTCTGAGCAAGCCCTAATCGTTGGATTGGTTGACAATTCAACATACAGTGCAAACGGAGCCCGTGGTGTCATGGACCCTGCTCTAAAGGATTCAGATGGTGATGGAATTGATGATGGAATGGAAGACCCTGACAATGATGGATTGAATCGAACCGGATTGATTGCTAAGTACTGCCCTTCATATGAAGACCCACAATCTAGCAATTGTCACATTGATCCTGACACCCCTGATGGGAAATTGTTCTATGACAACCTCGAAAATTACACAAGTTTCGAAGAATTTGTCAATGGAACGAATCCAATCCGAAATGATACCGATGGAGATGAATGGGATGACGGACCTGAAGTGTATTACCAAGACCATGACGATGACGGCATGGCCACAGGTTGGGAGTATTACTTCAATTTCGACCCATACGATGATGCAGACCGCATGGTCGATACTGATGGCGATGGCCACGTGAACTACTGTGAATACAAGTGGGACACTAACCCACGTGACATCAATAGTTTCCCGGGTCAAGGACAATTGTGTAATCCGTTCGAGGAGTAGTAGATGAGTCAATATTCGAAGTCCATTCTTATCGTGACTTCGTTGTTGTTGCTAACCTTACCACTTTCTCATACGGCCTCTGCATCTGCTGATAATAGCCCCAAGTTAACCAGTCCTACGGATGACGGCATTTGGATAAACAACACACTGGTTATCAACGGCTCGACTACATTACCACCACAAAGTGCTGACTGGGTATTGTATGATGTTACGAATCCATACGTGGAATGGCCAATCATTGCAAGTGGAGAATATTTCACGTCGGTGACACCAGTCGATGAGGGACTGTGGATTTGGTCTCTCACGATTGATGTCGTAGGGCAAAATTGTACTTGTTGGCTTGAAGTAGGACAGACTGATGGTTTAGGCAAAGAGTTCCTTAATCGAATAATTTTCATTGGAGAAGGTCCACATAATCCAGTCATTTCTCCGAACCATGATACAAACATCATCATTGATGGCGAGTATGTTCTTTCGTCTGAAGCAGTTCTAGCAGATTCACATGCTAATGATTCAAAATTAATTTTCAATTGGTGCCTCGCACCCAATGGTGCATGTGATGGAACAATCTATGATGCGGAGGCTAATGTTAGCTGGGATGATGATATTGCTACATTTAGTATCAATGCTAGTGATTTGGGATTGGATGACGGGGTTTGGAAATTCACCTACTACTTGCAGGACACATTTTTGCGAACATCTCCTGAAATCGAAATGACGGTATTTGTCGACCAGACCAATCCAAGTTCAGTTATGATCAGTCCTCAAACAGCATTTGAAGGTGAAATGATTGTAATTGACGGCACAGGTTCCACAGACGGTGTTTGGAGCAACAATCTCCAATCGATTTGGTACATTACTGACCCTGATGGAGTAACATATGTTCCTACTTCGAACACCACGAATGAACTACTCAATATCGCTTTGAGCAAGTCTGGAAACTACACAATTAGGTTAGATGTCATTGATTGGGTTGGCCGTATGTCATCATCAAATGCAACGATTTTGGTGACAAATGTCCCTCCAGTAATTGACTTACAATTAGAGGGAAGTAGCATGAACAACCCAAATACATGGCAATTTATGCAGAGTGATGAATTACAGCTTGTTGCTAATACAATTGAAACAGGAGATGATGGCGAATCATTGTCATATGCTTGGTATTTAGATGGTGAACTAGTTTCGTCTTCCATTAATCTATCACTTCAGAACATGGATGTTGGAGAGTACGGTTTGCTATTAGTTGTAGTCGATGACGATGGCGCCGAAGATACGCATCAAATCCAGTTGAGTGTAATGGAAGAACCAAAATCCGAAACTGGCGATTTGAATATTGCTGCTGTAATCATGTTCATCGGAATTGTGGCTTTCAGTTTCGTGATGTTCCGCAGAATGCGAATGACTGAAAATGAGAGTTCGGTTCTACCTAAGTGGGATTCGACCACAAAAACCAAATCCGCCGATTCAGAAAATGATATGTGGATTGGTGAAGAATCTCCCTAAACATGAAAGGAATGAAAAATCAGTCCCTGCACCGCATACACATGTGGGAGGACTCTCTTCAAGCAGTCGGGCAAGAACCTACGGGGATTAGCCATGATGAATATCGCTCACGTCAGTCGCGATTATTTTCTCAGATGCGTCCTGGTGATTTGTTGATAGTAACCGCTCCACATGAATCAACTCGCTCAAATGATGTTCACTATCCTTACCGTACCAGTAGCGACATGCTTTACCTGTGTGGTTGGGAAGATCCGGATGCTGTCTTCTGTGCTTTCAATGACGATGGTAACTGGAATTCAACACTATTTGTCCAACCTAAAGACGTACTGAAAGAAATTTGGGAGGGCAGGAGGCCTGGAGTTGAAGGTGCTCAAGAACATTGGCCTGTAGATTCAGCAGCATCGCATGATGAAATGGGAGAAATTCTCTCTTCCATGCTTGTAAAGTCATCACGAATTTTCGTAAAGATGGGAGTCGATCCAGATGTTGACCGGTTAGTTGAAAATGAAATGAAATCCAATTCAAGGGAGCGTCAAAAATTTGGCTTAGGCCCAATAAGTATCGTTGACCCTTCCATTATGATCAACGAACTAAGACTTCGCAAATCTGCTGCTGAAATTGACTTGATGCGTTACTCTGCAAAGATTGCTGCACAAGCTCACATTCAGGCAATGGCAAACACAAAACCAGGTGTTGGTGAATGGCAGCTGGAAGGTATAATCGAAGGTCTGTTCAAGTATTGCAAAACATCAGGAATAGCTTACCCTTGCATTATTGGCAGCGGTGAGAATGCAACAATTCTTCACTATACTGTGAATGATGATACTTGTGATGATGGCGAGGTCATCCTAATCGATGCAGGCTGTGAATACAAGGGATACGCTTCTGACATCACTCGCTCGTGGCCAGTAAATGGAAAGTTCAGTGAGGCACAGGCAGAAATTTACCAGATAGTATTAGATTCTCAAATCGCAGCAATTGATGAATGCCGAGTTGGCAGGCCATATGATGCTCCACACAAGGCTGCAAGGCGTGTTTTGGCAGAGGGCCTAATCAAGTTAGGAGTCATTGAGCAATCATTAGAAGATGCTCTTGCTTCGGATGGCGATTTGAATAAGTGGTATATGCACAATACCGGTCATTGGTTAGGAATAGATGTTCATGACGTAGGAATCTATCGTCCAGATGACGAGCCACGCTTATTCGAAGAAGGCATGGTAATTACAGTCGAGCCAGGACTTTACTTTGGAGCATGGCGTCCTGATGTTGATTGCCCAGAGAGATATGCAAATATTGGCATTAGAATTGAAGATGACGTACTTGTTACCAAGGACGGTCCTGATGTGTTGTCTGGAGATTGCCCAAAAACAATCGCTAATATTGAATCAATAGTAGGTTCAGCATGAGTGGTCTGTATGTCTTGGAGTGAAATCCTTGAATCACACATGACCGGCGGGTCTAGACTAAGTCAAGAAGATGCGGTGATTCTCTACAGGGATGCACCATTACATGCCCTTCGTAGAGCCGCAAATCAAAGGCGAATAGAAATCAATGGAGATAAACAGGTGACTTACCTTATTGATAGAAATATCAATTACACAAACGTCTGTACAATTAACTGTCAATTTTGTTCATTCTACCGTCCTCCCGGACATGAAGAAACCTATACACAAACTCTTGATGAAATAAGTCAGAGAGTTGTGGAATTAGAAGCGATTGATGGTACTAGGATTCTGATGCAGGGTGGTGTCAATCCAGACCTCGGTATTGACTATTACACGAACTTATTGAGTTCCTTACGCAATAAACACCCAACAATCGATTTGGATTGCTTTTCCCCTATCGAGATAGAGGGCATCGCAGAAGTTACGAACACATCCACTCTTGATGTTCTTAGTCACCTCAAAGATGCTGGAATGCATGGCCTGCCGGGTGGAGGTGCTGAAATGTTAGTAGAATCTGTAAGAAACGATGTTTCTCCAAAGAAGGGTTCACCTGATAATTGGCTGCGCGTAATGAGTGAGGCTCAATCTCTTGGATTAATCACAAGTGCCACTAATGTGTTTGGATTCGGTGAATCGATAGAAAATCGTGTTGAGCATATGCACAGAATACGTGAGCTCCAGGATTCTAGTCTTGAAAAATATTCGAATGGTTTCACTTCATTCATCGCGTGGCCGGTTCAGTTAGAGAATAATACGTATGGAAAGCGAAACCGTGGAAGAAACAAGTTCGAACTAGGAGCAGGTCCTACTGAATATCTCAGACATGTAGCCATTTCAAGACTTTTCTTTGACAACATCGAACATATTCAAGCATCTTGGCCCACTATGGGATTATCAATTGCTCAGATGGCGCTTTTGGGGGGAGCAGATGATGCAGGTTCCACAATGATGGAAGAAAACGTAGTTTCCGCATCAGGAACAAATAAGATTCAGGCCAGTGAATTGGAATTGCAAGATGCAATAGTAAGAGCTGGATTTACTCCACGTAGGCGTAATTCTCGTTATGAGCATCTAGATACTCCTTCGCCAGCAACAAGGCTTAGTGAATTGCCCTCGCCGCCGCCAACTCAGTTCTGATCGTACCAGACTAACCAAATGTTCGCTCGGATTTCTCGACCGCCACCATTCGTATCTTGTGGAACATACTCCTGCCCGTTAAACAGACCCCTGTAACGTAAGTTATTGGTGGACGAATTATCGACCCAGTCAGTAATATCGTAAGTCCATTGCGTGACATCCTGTCCAGCGCACCATCCCGCTCTTCCATATGGCCATGAGCCAAACTGATTAGCAACAACTCCTCTGTCAACTTCCTTCTCACATCCTTGACTATCATAGACAATAGGATGCCATTCATAGGCTGTGTTTCCATTGAGATAGTAGTGATGTTCGTGGTCACAGAACTCAGCGCAATTAGCTTGGTCTTGATTGAATCCATGTCCTGTGATTGTTGATACAATCTTCACACTGTGATAATCAGTAAGCGCTGTGAAATTGTGCTGTCTCTTGTATTGTGATTCGTTATTGTATTCTCCCCGGAATTGTCCTCCGGTGAAAACTTGCTCACCGCTACTGCTTCTCTCACCTATTCCCCAATCGGAGAACAGTAGCTTAACAGTCATAGTTCCCTTATTTGCACCCTGATACTTGAAGGTACGGACATCGTTTTCTTCCAGCATGAAGAGATATGGAGTGATATCAGTTAACCATCTTCCTTCACGACCATAAGTGGTTATCCATCGCATAAATTCAGTACCACACTTACTAGAATTATCACGGTCACAAATCTTCATGTAAGCAAGATAATCCCATTCGTGACATCCTCCATAACTACCGTCAGATTTTGCATATCGATTCCTTCTATCTTCACATGCATGTTCATGGAATACTTCCAATGTATCATATGTAGAGATGTTATTTGGCAAACTAATGCTGACATTTTGGTAAGTTGAAGTGTATCCCCCGCTCCAACCACCGCTGTGCCATAGTTCATCGACAACGGTTACAGAATGGACGTTTGGATCGTTTTCTCTAACTTCTGTTGGGTACTCATAATTGTACATTCTAGCCTCATATGCCCAATGAGTAATATCATTTGTTTGAGAAGTCCAAGCATAAATTGAGCCGATTTCTCTAGCACGTTGGAATCTGTCAATTCCATAGTATAGGGAATTCCAGTTGTTAATCAAATCACCCAACCCACCACTGGCAGTTGACATGTCTTGGTCGATGTAATGGATTCGATCTTTCCACTTTAGTTCTTCATCTGCATTGAGCGCATTTTGTACTGCCGCTTTTCGCCCTTGCACATCATTTTGGAAGGAATTGTCAAATGAGCCATAGAACAAATGAGCATTGTCTGGCAACTGACGAATCATTGATCCAGGGCTCTTTGACCAGTCAGCATTGTTTCCATTACCAGATGAATCTGTGTACTTGAATAAGAAAATGTAGACATCTTCTCCATTCCATTCGTTCCTGAATGACCAGGTCCCGTCTAGTGTAGGCACTGAGAAGTGGGCCACAGTATCCATTCTTCCATTACCATGGCCGGTTTCTTTCCATGCAACTGGCAACTGATACACTGCACATCCTTGGGAATCTGGAGTCCACTTTGCTTGTGTATCTGGACAATTATCAACATTAGAGAAGACACCATCTCCATCTAAGTCTGCACAGCCGACTGAATTTACAACATTACCGACAGGAGTTCCAGGACAATCATCATCAGAGTCCATGACTCCATCACTGTCAGTATCTCTCTCAGTAGCATCACATCCTCTTTCATCAACATCCTGTGCATCAAGCGGGGTTCGAGGGCATTCGTCTAGAGTAACTCCTGTTTGATTAACATCGTTAACTCCATCGTTGGCATCGTCATCATCTTCGGCTAGGTCGTTACAACCGTCGCCATCATAGTCGAATTCCGAGCTGCTTACCCAGTTTGATAATCCACGCCAACAGTCATCCACAGTGTCATTTACTTGGTCATTATCATCATCGATATCCTCTGTCAAATCTTTACAACCGTCTGCATCCCAATCAGTGTATGGCTTGGATTCCCACCCTATTTCTCCTGTCGGACATGAGTCGTATTCGTCGTAAATTCCGTCGTTATCATCGTCCGAATCCTCGGTTGAATCAGCGCAACCGTCTCTGTCGTAGTCATTTAACTCAGTACTTACCCAGCCGATCTCTGATGCACATTGGTCATCGATATCAGGTATCAAATCATTATCGTCATCAATGTCCTCTTCGAAGTCATGGCATCCATCTCCGTCTCTATCAGTAGCTTGGTTAGGATTCCAGCCTTCGTCTTCACCATATCCATTTGGACAAGCATCTGAATCATCTGGTATTCCATCGCCATCCATGTCATTACCGGCAGATAGAATGACTCTAACTGTTCTAGAGTCCTGGCTTTCACTCCAAACTCCACAGATTGCAGTCAGTGTGACGTTGTATGATTCCTCGACAACTCCTTGTCCAATATTGAACTCTCCAGCATTATTTGGGGATTGTGAATTTGAACCATCAGAGATTGTACAAGATGTAGGAGTTGTGTGGATTACTTTCCCGCTAATTGTTAGTGGTGCTGAAAAATCCATTTCAATTATTGGTTCTACTGAAAGAATTGTATCTCCTTCATCAGGAGGAAGTACTTCAAAGTCAACTTCGCTTTTGATTGAATCATCAAGGCCTGATACGATCATTCGCCCGATGCCTTTCCATTGCGCCGGTTCGTCAGGCATCAATATCAGACGTATTCCCGAATCTGTTTCGCTAAAGGTAGCCTCAATCGGTCGAATTCCACTTGGTGTAATAATGTCATACTCGATGAAATACTCAGAATCTGTGGGCTCGATTTCAACCAATCCATCTACTAACACAATATCTCCTACAGCATGGGACCCGATATTGGCAAGTGTGAATGAGGCTACAACTTCTTGCTGAATTTCAGTTTCAACAACCTCTCCTTCTGTATTATCGGAACCCAGACAACCAGAAAGAAGCATTATCAGAGTCAGGAAAACAGCACTGATGGCTTTGCGCTCCATGAATCGGGACTAGGCAATAGGCAAATGAAACCTTGCATTACAAAGAATCACTTTCTGAGCGCCCGTCGGATATCGAAATGTCTTCATTGACGACCGCATCATTTCGATGAAGAACAGTAAGTGGCTCGACCCAAAGTAGCGGTCCTCCATTTGCCCTTTCGATATTGATCAACAACTCCCAATGAACACGAACCAAACCTCCGTACACTGTTCCTGGCCAATCACCGGGTGGGGAAGACAATTCAAAATCGCCACCTTTGATATCTAGTTGCATATATTCACTTGAACTCATGATTCTCATAGGGCGCAAAAACACTCCTCCTGGTACATCGTGCCTCTCCATGGGGGCGTCTTCACCCATGCCAGTACCATCGTCCAGACCTTTTTCCCAGTGGTGCGGTAGTGGTGTGGTCAGACCTGGAGGTGGCTGACCAGATGGGTCGAGATTTAGGGCTGCGAATACCTTATGCCTAGCGGGGGGAAGAATCCCAACCCTCCAAGATAATTTCATACTCTTCCAATCATCATGGGTTTCTAATAACTCGATTTTACCTTTTAGCTTCAAACCACTTTCAGCTTCTTCAACTGAAATTTTTGGCCTCGGGGGTGAATTGAGAAGGAAGAATTTCTGGCGTCTTAAATCACCTAGGTTCGCAGCAACTCTCAATGCGATAGGGATTAGCATTAACGGAACGACAATTACCGCTAACAGCGGATAATCAAGTAGTCCAAGACGGATTTTGCCAGTACCAAATGTTGGAATCCCAAGTGAGTTCTGCAATGGAGTAGAAAACAAATAGAATAGACATACCAACAATATAATTACTGCAAAATTGATGAATTTTCTTGCCTTTGCATGTATGGGATGCGGTATCAAATACCATCCTGTGCGTTGTTTTTCAATAATTTGAGGGACTTCTCCGTGGTATCTTGTATCGGATTCGTAATCTCCTTCAATTACTCTTTCAACGTGCCATGAATCTGTATTTCCCAACTTGAAGGGAGGTATTACAGGACCATCTACTTCAAACGTATATTCAACCACAGGAATATGCTCTGCAATCAATTTTCCAGACTCAAAAGGCGGGTATCGAATTCGATGCTTGACCTGTACCATTTTCCCACCTAAGCAAATAACAATTTGAATCCAGCTTTCACTGCTAACTTGCGGAATTCTGGAACCTTTCTGAGTAAAGTCATACCTAGTGGAACAGGATGCTCTATATCTCCTACTTCGTTAATCAATTCCAAAACTTCTGGACGATTGAACATTCTGAAATGAGAATCTAATTCTTCATCATCCGGAATTCTTACCAGCAAATCTCGTAATGCTCGTGCTCTGTCCTGCTCTTTCCTGAAGGCTTTGAATGGTTTGCAAACCGATGATAGGTTACTTGCATCCAATTTGTCTTTGTTCACAGCCTCAACCAATTTCTCGATTATTGCTTCAACCTGTCTGAATCCAGGACCTATGCCTCCACCAGTTGTTGGTTTCGCCATTCCTGCAGCATCACCGATGACCATAACTCGGTCTTTGAATGGCTTGCGAATTGTCCCACACGGCACAGGTCCACAGTAACGAGCGATTTCTTTTGCTTTAGCAAATCTTTTTTTCCACAATGGATGTGAAATTAGTGAATCATAGCATTCTTCGACACTTCTCCCATCTAGATCTTGTGGTCTTGACCATACCCCGATACGATGAGTGTTATTGCCTGTAGGAATCACCCAAGCGAATAATCCTGGTGCAATGTCGCGTCCGGTGTACATTTCGAGCCAATTGTCCTTACCAGAAAGACCACTAACGTCAGTTTGGAATCCAATCATCATCTCTTTTGGACGACCCATCTTGAAGTATCGTCTTGTCCAAGAGTGAGCTCCATCAGCACCGATTAGTAAATTGCATTTCAAATCTACAATTTCTCCCTCTCTTTCGATCTTGATATTTACTCCATCCTTTACGACCTCAGCATCAATTGGTTTGGATAGTAGCCATAGATGTGCGCCAGCTTCCATTGCTTGCGCTACTACTGCTTGGTCGAATTTTTTCCTACATACGACATGCGTTCTAACCCTTCCGTCCTTTCCAACTGGAAGCATAATCCCAGAGGGAGAGTGCATAAGTGCTCCATCGACGTTTTGCAATATCGTATCCTCTAATCCGACCATTTGCATTGCAGGTGGATTAACTAAGCCCGCACATTGGAATGGTCTACCGATTTCTGCGTGTTCTTCAATCATCAATGTGGAGATTCCTCTTGATGCCAATTCAGTTGCCAAGCGACCGCCAATTGGGCCGGCGCCTATAATGACAACTTGGTACATCAAGTAGGTCTGCTAGCATCTCCAATGTCAAGGTTATGCCGTATCACTTCTTTGCAAAGCGATATCCGATGTTTCCATCGCGTTTCAAGTATAGACTTGCGCTGAATGGTTTGCCTGCTTTGGAAGTGAAATCATCGAAAGGTCCGAGTTTACCTTTCTCTACCAGTGTTTTTGCTTCTTCTCTTGTGATTGTGCGTTTGCTAATCTCACGCAAAAATGAGATTTTACATCCCTCAGAGTTTTGCTCAGCTTGGAAATGAGTTTCAGTCTCAATAACTCCTACATTGGTCTTCGGACAAATCCCTACGATACCTTCTACCACTGGGAATTTCTTAGCATCAGCAGGCGGTGCACGTGGTGGGAATTCAAATCCAACTTTGTTTGCTTCTAATACAAGGAATGCAGGGAAGTTCTTACCTCTCTTGGATATGAAATCCTCGATTAGATCAGATTTACCTTCAGTGAGAATTTTCTTTGCCTCATCCACAGAAATATCTCGCTTGCAGACATTTCTGCCAAGACCTCTGAATGTACATTCAGCATTGTCACAAGCATAAGTCGTCTCACCTATTCGGATAGTACCTTGGTCACACTTTGGACAAGCGCATAATTCCTCATCATCAGAGCCTGTTGTCTCTGCAGAACTACCTGCAATTACGACCTTTCCACTATCATCAATGTTGACGGTTACTTCGTAAGAATCTCCACTTCTCGCAAAGAATCCATGAAGGTTTTCGATAGTTTTCTCTTCCAGCAGGCGAGATGCTGTATTTCTATCGAACCAACGTCCGCTAGCATCTTTCCACATTACAAAAGAACAGCCTTTGTCTCTACCCTCGTTTTTCTCGCAGATGTATGATAAAATAGTCTCACCAACACCTGCGCCACATAATGGACACTCTCCAAGGGATTCTTGGGGTTCGTATAGTTTCGAGCGGTCGTGGTCACGAATTCTGTCTACCATTTCCTGGACTTTGTCTCTTATTTCGGACATGTACGCATCCCTTTGGTTTGTACCCCTTTGTACACCGTCTAGTTTTGATTCCATGTCACCTGTTAATTCTGCAGAAGTAATCCAGTTGACCGGGATTCTCCTCAGTATGTCAATCATTTTGATGCCGTGCGGTGTAGCCCGCAGTGAGCCACTTTTGCCTCGACCGATGAATTCTCTAGAAATCAATTTCTCAATAGTTTCCGCACGAGTTGCAGGCGTTCCTAATCCCTTACCTTTCATCGCGGCAGCTAATTCTTCATCGTCAATTTTCTTACCCGCATGCTCCATCAATCGCAAGAGGCCTGCTTCCTTTAGTCGGCCCGGAGGTTTTGTTTTCTCCTCTTTGAATTCGTGTGATGTTTTGGTAGCCTGTCCTGGATTAGCAGGTAAAGAGCCCCATCCATCGGGCAAATCTTGTTTCTTCGGCCTGACTGCACGCCACCCGGGTGTTGAAAGGCTTCTTGCTTCCTTTACGAAATTCTGTCCTTGCTTACTAGCGGTCCTTTTCTCAACTTTCCAAACGGATTCAGGATGGAAAGAGGCTAGGAATTGTCTAGCAATTAGTTCGTAGAGTTTAGCAGCATCAGAACTTAGTCCGCCAGGTGGAATCTTCCCTGTTGGAATGATTGCATAGTGGTCTGAAACCTTTGAATTGTCGAAATTTCTTTTTACATTTTTCAAACCTTCATCGACCAATCTTTGCGAATGAGGATTCAACTTGTCTTGTGCTCCTAATTGACGAATTGTCTTCGATATGGATTCCATCATATCTTCGGGAAGAAATCGTGAATCCGTCCTTGGATACGTAGTAAGTTTGTGAGTATCATACAATTCTTGTGCGACAGAAAGTGTGCGTCTTGCGGACCAAGACCATAGATTGTTTGCTTCTCTTTGCAAACTAGTCAAATCAAAGTTCAATGGTGGCTTTTCTGTAGCATTGCGGTCAGCCTGCGAGACCGAAAAATCTCCTTTGTCTTCCAATACCGCTTCTAGCATCTCTTTTTCACTGGATTCGATGATTCTGTGAGCTTTTAGTTCAGGCCGTTCAGGGTCATCTTTGTGACCACTGCGTTCCCATCTAGCGGTCCATTTTGCATCGCCACTCTCAAACTCTGCTTCCAATTCCCAGAATGGGGCGGGGTTGTGTGAGAGAACAGATATTTCATGGTCTACAATCATCGCCAAAGTGGCTGTTTGAACCCTTCCTAGTGATAGTGATTTCTTATCATTTCTGCTCGTGCGCAGAAATGTTGCAGCAACCCTAGAACCATTCATTCCGATAATCCAATCAGCCTCAGCCCTAGAGACAGCGGCATCACGCAAAGGTTGGTAGTCGGAAGATGATGCACGGTTATCCCAAGCGGATTGAATTGCATCGTTGGTTAGAGATTGTAACCACATTCGAGTGGTTGGACACTTGACTTTAGCAAATTCTACGATTCTTCTAAAGATCAATTCACCTTCTCTAGCAGCGTCACATGCGTTGACTACTTCGCTACAATCCTTAGATGTAATCATTTTCTTGATTGCAGTCAACTGTTTGCGGTTGTTACCTCGTCCAGTTATTGGTTTCAGTTTAAAGTCATCAGGAATGAATGGAAGCTTGTCAATTGATTTTCTCCAATTTTTGAAAGAATCATCATATTCCTCGGGCGTTTTGAGTTCCAGTAAATGACCTACTGCCCAAGTAACCCAGACATCCGTAGACTCCCAGTGAGTATCCTTCTTTGAATTGACACCTAGGACCTTGGCAATATCGGCCGCCACACTTGGCTTCTCAGCAATGACAACCACTGGCATGATTTGGCCGGGGAAAACCGACGATACTTGAAGGCTCGGTTTTGTCGGTTTTCAAACAGGTACTATAGTACCTGTAAAAAATCAAGGTGATTTTTCATGCCAAAAATTGGTCTCGCCGAAACTCTTCATTCCACTCTTCTTCTGCTCCGGGACCGCCACAACCAATACAGCCCGGATATCCAGCCTCCAGCAAATCTAGAATCTGTTCTGAAAACTCCTCCCATCCACAATCGGGAACCCAGCAAACCTCGATTGGCGGTTCACGTCCACCAATTTGAGCAAGGCCAATTACAGCTAATTCCCCTGTAACCACATTGGGCAAATCAATCTTTGATGGTACATGGTCTGCAATTAATTGAACTATTTCCCAAGCATCCTTCTCCAATCCTTCCGGAACTGAAAGAGTGCATCCATCCTCCCGAAGAAATCTCCGAGCGGCTTCACGCAGCGATGGCCAGCGAGGGTCATTCATGTCCACATTGTCGTCCACAACAGGGCAAGATTTGAAGATGCCCTTCACGAGGGCTACCCATGGGCCTAGGTTATTCACTCATCGTGCGCCCATTTCTGGCGTTGATGGATAGTGAGAAGGCGCATCGCCGTGCAATTATTGGGCTTAGAATCACATCTTTCACGGTACTTGGCAGAATGATGCTAAGAATTCTATATCGGCCTCGTAAGGTGGAAACTAGCGCTTTAGGTCTCAATTTTTCGAATCCGCTTGGTTTAGCAGCAGGCATGGACAAAAAAGCGGAGGCAATGGTTGGTTGGGAGGCTCTTGGTTTTGGATTCATTGAAGTCGGAGGTATTACCGAGCATGAACAAGATGGGAACCCGAAGCCACGAATGTTTAGGTCATCAAAACATAATGCTTTGATTAACCGAATGGGATTCAACAACCCTGGTAGTGAGAAAATGTCCAATCATCTTGCTAAATGCAAGAAACCATCTATTCCACTTATGTTGAATGTCGGTAAATCTAAAATTACGAGCTTGGAAGATGCGCATCTGGATTATGCGAAGACAGTCGAGAGGTGTGGACTCTATGTCGATGCTTTCGTGATTAATGTGTCCTCTCCTAATACTCCGAATTTGAGAGAGTTGCAAAAGGATGAGGACCTTGCTAGAATTATCGAAGCTGTACAAGTTCACTCAGGGGATAAACCAGTTTTGGTGAAAATTGCACCTGACCTTGAGGATATTCAGATCAAGTCGATTGTCGATACGGCAAGGGGCCTAGGCTGTGCGGGCATTGTGGCTACGAATACAACAACATCACGGCCTGATGATTCGCCGTTAATGTCTGAAACAGGAGGGTTGTCTGGCAAACCTTTGAAATCACGTTCAACTGAAGTGATTCGTTTGATTGCAGACCACACCGACGGAGAATGGCCCATCATTGGAGTTGGAGGCATTGCTAATTCTGATGATGCTTGGGAGAAGATAACAAATGGAGCATCCTTGGTTCAAATTTATTCATCCATGGTTTTCAACGGCGCATCAGTGATTAAAGAAATTGTAAATGGCTTAGATAGAAAACTCAAGTCTAAAGGTCTAACAAGTCTAGAACAGGCAGTAGGAATTGCTAGAGGTGAATGAGTGCTAACACATCGTACAAGATTGTTGCTAATTGGGGCTGTGCTCACTCTCGCTTTAGCCGCAACTTTGCTGATAAACACCCCTGAAGCCACTCGAACAGTCGATGAGGTAATGGACGACCCAGAAAGTCTAGAAGGCCGTCAAATAGCCATTAGGGGCGAAGTTTTGGATGGTTCAATCGACAACACGACCTCAACTTTCATTCTGCATGGTGAAAATGAACAGATAATCATAGATTTTGGTGATGCATCAGTGTCTAATGGATTAGATGATAATCGAACTGTGTATGCTGAAGGCACTCTCAGCGAAAAGAACGGTAAATGGGTTTTTGAAGCTGACATTATCAAAACAAGTTGCCCTTCAAAATATGAAGAAGCAACAGATGAATGAACCTACGGTGGGTTCAAAATAGTCGATGGTTACCGCCGACTGGGATAGGAGGGGAGTTTGCGTGCCCTCTTCCGCAAATCGCAAATGGCGGTCCGAAAGCCAAGGGGCGGCTCAGCCGGTCCATGGGTTCCCATAGGCGGACGTCGATGTCTCGCCCCCACGTGACCCGGGTGTCATGAACCGACACCGGAAGGAGGCGGGAACTGAATAACCGGGGGAACAGGTCAGGCCGGGAACGGAGCAGCCCTACCTGGGGCCATGGGTGCCGTGGGGTAACGGGACGGAGGAAGCTTGTGGATTTGGCTCATGGGTACGAGGGTCCACCCTTGGAGTTCCCACTGATTTCATACAAACTATTGTAAATGGGTAGTCGAACTCAATCATGAGGCTTAAAGATGGATTTGATGACAGTTACTTTCTGGTTTTCTTCTGTTTTCATATTTCCATTGTGGGTTATGATGTGGTTCCTTCCAAAGCATGACATCACCCACAAAATTGTTGGAGATGTCAGAATCTGTGCATTCCCATTGATTGCCTCATATGCTATTCTCTTGTTACCCAATGCCGTGAAGGTCCTAACAGCATTGGGTTCACAGATGCCAACTCCAGAAGTTGTGGTCGACTTATTCGCAGATGATGAGATGATCATCTTGGCTTGGCTTCACTTCTTGGTAATGGATACATTCATTGGAAGATATATCTGGATGAGAATGCTCGCAGCACAAAGACCAATCCAAGTTTCCATGCCTGTTCTTCTATTGTGTATGATGATGGGACCTATCGGGCTTCTGGCAGGAATATTGGCGACTTTAGATGTCGAAGACGACATCTCCGTACCATCCCGGCCCATCGAATGAAGGAACACTTTCCCAATCTGAGGCTATTGTTTCCCCGTTCTCGACCTTTCTGAATGCAAATTCATGAGTAGTTACTGCTTTGATTTCGATTTCGAAATCGATTTCGTCTTTCGAAACAAATGAGACTTGTGCTTCAATCAGTCCATCCTTAAGCATGGGTTGGCACTCTAGTAAAAATTCGTCATGGACTTCGCATCGGTAAAGTACCTCATCCAGCCATTTCACAACTAAGATCTCAATGTCTCCTTCATGAGAGACTTCCCACCTTGCAGTTTTTCTCGTAATTGAATTCAGGTCTTGATTTCCAGCCAGCAAGATAGACTGCATTCCAACAGTCATCTCCTTTAGCAAATCGTTTGCATTTTTGCCAAACGCACGAATGCCAATGTCGGCGGTAGTGGGTCTAACCCAGTAACTCAAGATTTCACCTCTGGGAAATTTGCAAACTCCAAGCAACTTCGCCCAAACGGTTTGCCAAATCATCGCTATTCAGTGTGAAGTTTTGTGTACCACTCATGATACATTCACAAGCAGCATTTGCTAAATGAGCAATGTCTGCAACTTCAAGTCCGAGATTTACTCCCGCAGCCACAGCTACTGCGGCAGCATCGATAATTCCAATTGCCCCACGAGGCTCTGCCAAGGTGCATGGAGAAGAAATGACTTGTTCATCACTTGTGTAAATGGTGACTCCGTTTTCTCCTTGTAGAACAACTAAATTGTTCCAGTCGTTCTCTTTGATAAGCAGTTTTGCTGCTTCAGACGAATCACTGCAGGCTAACCTCTTTGCCATCAAATCAAGACCTCTTGTTTGGAAAATCACCCAATCAGCGCCAGCTGTTCGATGCAATCCTGTAAGTTTAGGGTCGCAAATAACTGGTACTCCCGCTACCTTTGCTGCATTGATTA
>JAKURJ010000149.1 GCA_022452125.1 Candidatus Poseidoniaceae archaeon | reverse complement strand
CCGTCATAGGTTACATATTGACCTAACACACGCAAATCAAACTCACCTGCCATAGGAGAGAATGCAGAACCTTCGAAATTGATTCCACCACTAATCGAGAGATTGAATCCTCCTCTGACCCAATCTCCAGGGTACAATTCACGTCCTGTTTCTTCCCATACTCGCATACCATCTAGTTGAATGTCATTCTCTACATTCAGGGATAGAGTGTCAGTAGTCCAGGCATTAACTTGGGGGCCAAGGTCATCATTCATGGAAACTACTGCCTCCATCTTTCTCTCGTCGTCCCAAGTCCAGTTCACCTTCATTGGCATATTTACAGTAAGTATTCCTTCGCTATCAATAGACGATGTGCAATTTCCAACATCGAACATGACAATACCACCTGCATCATCAACGACACTGCATGAATCTCCTCTCAACCACTTGAAAGCAGGGTTAGGGCCATGTGAATTGTTCAAGCCAATTGTTGCTTCAGTAACACGATCTACCAAATCACCATGAGCCATCCTAACAACAAGGTTGCGATAAACTCCATCTGGTGCAATCAAGCCACCTTCTAAGCTAGCATCTAAGACTCGGGTATTCAAACGATATTCGATATCTAAATCTGTGAGTTTGACTCTCCCAGGAGTATTTGCTTTGACTGCTATTGGAATTTCTACCATGCCTACGCCATTAGCAGGAATGTGGTCGTTGAAAGCATCAACCAGACTCGGGGATTCTGAAACCACAGTTCCAACTGGTGAATCGTCTGAAGCAACAACAGAACTTTCGTTCAAGAACAGTATCGATTTCCAATCCCATTCACCGTCATCACCTACATCCAACTGAGGTGCATCAGGATACCCTTCTTCATACCATAGAATGAAAGAATCTACTATTGCAGTGACAGAATCATCGGTACTAGACATCATTATCGAGTAAAGCAGTTCGTTACCTGCTCCCTGAGTTGAGAATGAAACTTCAACGTTATTTTCTGCACTTTCCCAAGTCGAACCATTGTCATTGGATACCATGACTTCGATTGAAGTTGAACTAGGTTCATCCCCACTCCATACAGCCCTTACCTTACCAACGTTGGTTCCTGTCGAAACTTTTTGACTTGTCCAATCTCCATTTGATTGATACGATGTTGCATACTCAAGCGATACCCACCAAGATACTGCTGAAGAACCAATGAGCTGCATTTTCCAAACTAGTTGATTTCCTGGGTGAGCGAAATGGATTGTCTGATTTTTCTCTACGGCTTCCCAATGTGTTCCATTATCTGCACTGACCCAATAGTCAACACGATCTCCTTGGCTAGGAGCCGACCAATGGTTTTGCACATTCACAGCGAGTACATCGTCTTCAGTAACGATTGTTTCACCAATCCAAGTCGTCGTTCCCGGTGCAGGAGTTGTAGGATAGGATATCCCCATTCCAAACTCTCTGTAGTACAGAGTCTTAGCATTCCATGTTGAGTAACCTGTGTCTACAGTAATCAATCTCTCACCGTCATAGAACAATCCTAATCCCTTAGCAGTGATATCACGAGTTCCAGTTTGTGGAACGAGTGATGAGGATGAACCGGAAATTGCCCATACGCTTAGTTGGTCAGTATCCTGATAGTAGTATCCTTTCATGCAGCGCATGTAAAAGAATCCAGAATGTACTACTAAGCCATGCACATTGCTGTTCGTCTTACCGCATTCGGTAGCAGATGAAGCGCCTGAAGAGAATGAATACTGACTTTCACCACGAGTAAATTGTCCGTTATCTCCGAAATCGTAAGACACAATTCGTCTTTGCTGAGAGTGTACTACCCAAATTTGGTCGCTTTCCCTGTCGTAGGAGATTCCACTGTATTCACCGAATTGTGCAGAAATATCGTATGAATCAACACACTTCCAAACCCAATCATCTGAAACATCGATTGCTAATATTCTTAGGTATTGAGTAGGATTTGAAGAGGAGTAAGGGTACTTGTAGGTTGAGAAAATGCCGTATAACATCTCATCATCCGTGATTGTCCAGTCTTTGAATCCATAAGCCTTGTAGTATGTGGAAGATGGATCTTGTGGCAGTGTGCATGATGATTCCCTTTGCAAATCTACAACTATGTCTCGTGTCACGTTGTTTGGATGCATCCTTGTTACGACTTTATCGAATGAGGTTCCAGTGAATGTTGACATGAATAACCAATCATGGTTTCGAAGTATCGCACCTTGACCTTGAGCCATGAAATTGGCACTGGTCACCTTAACTTGATTACTAAATCTCAATTCTGATGAATTAGATGTATGCGGTTGGCGTATTGCATAGCTTCCGTTATCCAACCAAGCATCGGAATCTGCAAGTTCTTCTTCCTGTGAACCATGGGAAGAAAACTCAGTTCCACCGGTTGCGAATCCTAAGCTTAGTTCTTCGCTGCGAGCGTCCATTTGACTAGGAATACCTTCCATCCATTCGTCGTATGTATCGGTGGTAACTTGCGACCAGCCTGTCGAAGATGCCCCGGAAAGTGTGACTTGTACATCGAGTACTTCTGCGCCCTTTGGCATGGCGACTAGAGTGGTCTTATCTGCCCCGCCCTGATACAGAGCAATATTCTCAACACTACCATCAGCGAATGTGTAGATGTGTCGGGATGCACCGTTTGCTTTGGCCTCTCCGATGAATGTTTCAGAGAGTTGACTCATTGGCGTAAGGACCAGAATGAATACCCTCCGCG
>JAKURJ010000148.1 GCA_022452125.1 Candidatus Poseidoniaceae archaeon | reverse complement strand
AATATGGTCATCCATTGAGATCCAAGACATCCATTGTTTTCCTGAACCGATAGGCCCTCCAGCTCCCATCTTAAACGGAAAAAGCATTCTCCCTAAGGCTCCTCCTTTGGGGGACAATACTATTCCTGTTCGAAGATGGATGGTTCTGATTCCTGCCTCTCTAGCAGCATCTGCGGATGACTCCCATATTTTTGCTGTATCTGTTAGAAATCCTGTGCCATGAGTACTATTTTCATCAATGTCTTCATCGCCCCTGTTCCCATAAATTCCTATTGCACTTGCAACAACGAACACCTCTGGTTTTTTCTCCAAAGATGCCATAGTTTCTGAGAGTAGGGAAACAGATTTTTCCCGTGATTCGACAATTGCCTGTTTACGTTTTTTGGACCACCTCTTATCTCCAATTCCTACCCCGCCTAAGTGAATCACAGCATCAATCCCTTCGAACAACGTAGGATCTAATTCTCCTTTCGAAGGATCCCAAAATCGTTGATTTTCATTTGAGGGTTTTCTTCTAACTAACTGTATAACCTCTTGGCCACCAGTATCGAGGAAAGGAATTAGTTGTGAGCCAATCAATCCACTGGCTCCACTGATCAATATTCTTTTTCTTGGAGAATCAGAGAACGATTGATGTCTCATTATATCTCTCTTGAGACTAATTGCTCTCGATGTAAACATATTTTCTATATTTTTTCGAATGTACCGTCCACCAAATAATCTACCTAGAAAGCCGACTGGTATTACATAACTAACTTCGTCACGTATGACGGTAACATTTGGTTTCTCTTTAATAAAACGGTGAGTATGCCACCATCTCTTAAACGGACCACGAACCATCCTATCCGCGAATAATTCTTCTTCGATCATATCTGTATGTTCAGCAATCCACTTCAGTTTTATTGGACCCATTTTCATCTTCATTACTCTGGTTCCACCGGGTGATAAATCAGGTGGTGCGGAAATTGTTTCTATGTTTTCCCAAGGTGGAGCTAATCTGTCAAAAGCACCATCTCTAGTGTGCCATTCCCAAACCACTTCACGAGGTGCTTCAATTCGAGTTTCGTGTAGGTAGTTTACCAATTATCATCCCTCAATTGTATCAAATTCACCTATTCCAAATTGATTCAAATATCCTTTGAGATCCAGTTTTCTTGCTGTATTAGCACTCGACATGAATCTGACTTTTCCAAACACTGGACGTTCCGGTCCCCAGGCTCGATCGTGTCGTCCCAATACCCAAAATATTCCAGTGTAAGAATTAGGATCTCTGCCGTCTAGGGCCCATCGATCATTCAGTCGAACCATCCAATCTGATGCTGTTACAGGATCTGGTGCCCACTCCAAAATTCTCTTGCCCCATAACATCCGCAAATAATTGTGGATTACCCCAGTCTCCCGTAATTCTCTTTGAGCGGCATTCCAAATTTCATCATGAGTTTCAGCATTCTCTAGTTCATCAAAAACATAAGACGGGCGTGGGTCATTAGCATGTTCATTAAGGGTCATTTGAGCCCACTCTGGAAGTGAATTAAATGTAGCATGATCTGGTCTGTGATATGCAAAATGAAACCCAAGATCACGCCATGTGATTATTTGATCTAAGAAGGCTTCTGATGCTTCATTTAGTCCCCACCATCCATTTCTAGAGCCAGTAACTTTGTCAGGAGTCATTGTTGGATCCCAGTTTCCTTTCTTGAGTACTCTATCAACTACCTCTAGAGCAGAGATGTGTCCAAAATGAAGCCAAGGAGATAAACGGCTAGTCATTGGTTCCGAAGGATTGTTTCGTCCATCAGAATATTTGTCTAATCTTTGATTAACAAAGATTTCAAGTAATTTATTGGCCTTCTTGGAACCTCCTCTGGACGATTCAACAGAAGGTACCAAATGATCAATCGGAAGGGGTTCTAATGCGGACTTACCTGTTGCTCCTCCTTCAGAAACCCTCCACAACCACTCTAGCGGAGTCATTGAAAATCTCAATTCTTTCAAGAGAACGGAGTATTCATTTTCGGGCATCCACAGACTACTGCTTCTTGATTCAAGTGGGTTGGGTTTAGGTGACCCAGAAATTGCTTCAATTACTCTACGTTGAACTACCCTCCGGAATGTGTGGGCCAATGGAGGGGCCTTGTCTGTCCATGACATAGGTATTACACCACAACCATCTACTGCGTGCAATCGTGTTTGCAGGATTTTTGCTGCACGCTCCATCACATGCCGTGGATGGCCAGTTGGAAAATCATCCATGACAACAAGACAAGACCGATTAGAAATCCGTCTTAGTAAACCGCTTCCTCTTTCACGATGAGTTTCAATCCAAGGGATATAACGAACGCCAGTCCCTTCGAATGCGTCCCGATTATCAAGCATTCCTTGAGCTACAAAGGTTACTAATCTATCACTTGCAAATGAGTGGTCAATACTAAACGGTTCGACAACAATCAATGGTTTTTCCAATTTCTCTGCCACATCTGCTGCATGCTCCAGAGCATGATTCCAGCGTAATCTTCGTTGTGCTGTCATCCAATATAATACAAATTCACCCTGTTCATTAATCGGAGTATCGACCAGAACTCTCGTCCTAGAAGCGATGCCGGGGTTTTCGATTTTCACACTGACAACTCCGAAATTTTTACTTTATTCTGAACATAATGAACCAGATATGGTTCGTTTTTTTCTTCTGAATGGTCGACCATTTCCATGGAAGAGTAATGGTTAATCGAGGCTAAA
>JAKURJ010000147.1 GCA_022452125.1 Candidatus Poseidoniaceae archaeon | reverse complement strand
TGATCTGCAATTAGATCGGTGGAAGATTCTCCAGCGTCAACGCCGGTTCTGCTAATTGAATAACTATTATCTTCTACAAAGGTAAATTCTTTCATTGAAATATTTGTTATTCCTACACCCTTGAACCCATCATTGATTCCATTTCTTCCGTCATCGTCGGAGAAGAATTCAAACTTCAGATCTACTTTATTACCTGACAGAGACAGACATTCTACTCCCCAATCGGAAGAATCGCTGGAAGAAATATTGTATACGTAAAGGTGGGTCAAATCAATGTTAACTGTCTTGGTCAGGCCATCAGAATTAAAGAATACATTCCAGTTTCCATTAGTTAAACCATCGGTGTTTCTAGCGTCTCCAATGAAATCAATTTCGCCAAAGTCAATCGGCTCAGTGGCATTAACAATTCCATCACCATTTCGATCTTCCTGACATGTTCCATCCTCGTTGTAATCACTCCACTGCCCGTAGATGATTGACTCATAGGTAACTCCCCCGTTAGTATAATCAGCATATAGTGCGAGATAATCACTAGGGTCAATATTTCCTTGAGAATCTACTTCGTAGAAAGTATCAGCATAATATTCAAAATTCAATGCAACGAAATCCCCAGAGAGGTTTTCTAAGTCAACATTCGTGACAGTAAATGTTTCGTTCTCCCAAGCATCTCCATATCCGTCCACTCCAGTGTTAATCGAACAAGGATGACCAAACCAGTAGGCTTCCTTGTTGAAAGTTGAGTCTCCTGGACATAGATTTGAGTCATTGTAACGTACGCCCTTAGGATTATTACTTTCAGTATATCTTGTACCATCTGTAGCATTGTCAAATGTTATTTCACAGGTCGAACTTGGTGTACCACATTTTACATCTGAAGGATTGGCTTTAAACACTGTAGCAGTAATGTCAAAATCTACGGCAGTATTTCCGTAGTTATTTGTTGTAGCCGAAATTGGGAAAGTACCTTGTGCATATAGACCACCAGGCAAGAATTCTTCAATTTTCTCAATCACCGGATCGTAAAGGTTGAATGGCGTAACATAACCAACAATCTCGTCATTGATTACCTGTTCATCCCAGGCATTATTCGACAGAGTTGCCGAAATACGATACGTAGTGTCATTCAAGAAGTTTGCTTGAATAGAGGTAGTATACTCTTCACCGGGTCCAAGGTTTTGGAGATTGATTTGTGTTTGTTGTGATTGCGCATTCGGGAAGAAAGCAGTATTTTGTTTTGTGATTGTTAAATTATCAACTGCATAACCATCAAAACCAGTCCAGCGGCTTTCATTATCATCTGCAATTGAACCGTCGAAACCTGTTCTAAATCTAAATCTTAGATCTATGGTTTCACCAGCCCATGGACTTAGGTCAAATGTACCAAATCCTTCATCAGTGAAATTATTCCAACCATAATAGGTATTGAAAGAATAAATGTTGCTCGATAAACCTTCAGGATAGCCTCCTGTTGCACCTTTGACATAGCGATCAATGTCAAATCCGCCCCACATGGAACTGCCAGAGTAACAGGCTCCATTAACTGCAGCGGAAGTAGGACAACTAATCACGTTCCAACCGGTTTCTTCACTACCAACTTCAATCATTGCAATATCATCCCAGACATTTGTTAGAATGAAACCGCCAGTAGTTGAAGCTGAACCTAATCCGCCCCAACCTAGGTCTTGGTAAAGTTCGACACTTAGGAAAGCTCTGTCTGAACCAGTTAAGTCGACGTCTTGTAGGATCATTGCTTCATCCCAATTCTTGCCATATCCTGTCCATGTGCCACCACTGGAGTTAGTCTTTGTTTCTCCAGACCACATAAAGTCAGTAGGATTAAGGTAACTTGGAGAGTATTCTGACTCTGATTCATCAGGGTCTACACCAGTACCAGAAGAATGGTTTGTTTCTTCAAACCAGTGGTGAGTTCCGTCAACATAATCCACGTAGTCCCAAGTACATCCACCACATCCTGCTTTATTCTCAGGATTATCCCAATCCATAGCATAAACAGTTTGATTTGTTGAATTCAATTCGTCAACAATTTTCAGTTCTACGTCCAATTGAGCGCTTTGTCCGTTAAGAACGTCCATCCCGGTGTTAGTAACTGTAACATTGATGTTTCTGTTACCCTCGCCAACAAATCCAAAGTATCTATCTACAGGGTCAATTTCTATTCCAGAAACGGATAGATCTTTGTTATCCATCTCAATTACCGAAATTGTATCATATTGGCCGTCCCAACCTAAATTATCTCTCCATCCACCAAAGTTCCAGTTCTTGTGACCTACAACTATGTCTGGGGCAGAGTTTGACGCTCCGGCCAGTTGACCAACCTCAGCGACGTGAGGTCTTCTTCCGGCTGCATAGGATAGCGGGTTTAGGTGCCCTCCATTACCATCAGAAAGTGTAACCTGGATAGTAGATGGGAAGTTCAAGAAGAAACTCGAACTTGTTCCACCTGCTGAATCTGTAGAATTTTGTTGATAAGCGATTGTGGGATTAATGAAATCAGGCTCATTGTCGCCGTTCAAATCAGTTACAGTCAAAGACCAAGAAATATAAGGTCCAAAATAGGCTAATTGAGGATTGCCCCAAGAACCAGAGGAAGAGGATGTAACATAAGTTACGTTTTCGATGTTCTCATCATTTAGAGCAAGAACGTCAATTACATCATCACCGTCCATATCTGCAACACTAATGACTTGCGAAGATACGGTTTGCATATTTATGCCATGCTCTCCAGGTCCAGGAGTTGTACTGAAGGTGTATGTTAGCGGGAAAGAGTCAGTTTGACC
>JAKURJ010000146.1 GCA_022452125.1 Candidatus Poseidoniaceae archaeon | reverse complement strand
TGAATATGGAGGACTTCACATGCGCAGAGTCGTACACGTGGGTCCATTGATGGCTCCAGGTGGAATGGCTTCAGTCATCAAATTGCTAGCAGCAAACCCGCCTGAAGGATGGAGGGCCTCATCCTGCAATACATTCTCACGCCGTGGAGTCATACAGAAAATGCGAAGATGGCAGATTGCAAAAAAGGAAATCAAAACCGGCGATTTTGACTTAGTTCACATCCACTGCGCGGCTGGCTGGTCATACAAACGCAAAATTTCAATTGCCAAAGTAGCAAATGCACCCGTAGTTTTCCACATTCATTCTGGCAGATTTGACATCGATGCCAAGTCAGAACTGAAGGATTACGAAATCGTATGCCTATCCGAATCATGGAGCGAGAAATTGAGACCATTAATTGGCGAGTCTATCTCTGTTTCCAATCCGGTTACGTCGCAACCAATGGAGAATGTTGAGCGTGAAAATTTCACCTTACTGATGGGGCGTAATGACCCTGTTAAAGGACACGCTTTTGCATATTCTCTGGGCTTAGGTGACCTTAGAGTAACCGGAGTGGACCGCGCACCTGAAGGCGTCACTGCTCTTGGTGGGGTAAGTGAAGAAGAAAAATGGCGCCTCCTACAAACCGCTGGATGCCTAATCGTTCCTTCAGAATATGAAGGTCAACCAATGGTAATTCTTGAAGCTCTTTCAGTAGGTTGTCCAGTAGTTGCATCAAGTGCTATTCCAGACTTGCCTGATTGTGTTCGGACTGTCGATTTAGGCGATGAAGGTGGATGGAAGAATGCAATAGCAAACCCAATTACAGAAGGCCTTGAAGAAGCGGTCGCTAAACATCAAGTCGAAGTTGTAAGCAAGCAATGGGGAGAAATCTATGACAGGATTATCGATTCCAATGCATCCACTGAATGAGACCACGAGAGATTATCTTCTGCGTATTTACGAGATTCGCTTTGCAGAGCAGAAAGTGATTTCCTGTCCTGAGATTTAATCCAAGCAACTGTGTTGGTAATGAAGTCCTTTTGCGATGATAACTGCAACCATTTGCCTGAATCATCTATCTGGTGCCCAGAATGGTCAATTCCACAAACTAACATGCCACTGGCAAGATACTCCGAGCGCTTCAATGGGCTTGCAAGGCTCCATACTTTATGATCAGGCATCGGTAAAAAGCCAACATCATAAGTGGCGGTTTTTGCTGCTAGGTCCTCATGCGGAATTGCATCAGTGACCTCAAGGCCTTCCATTCCAATATTTCTCAAACGCTCAACTGCATTCCCGGTTCCATGAATATGTAGAGTTGCATCAATTCCTTGTAATTGCAATCCTGCTAGAATCATTGGCAGAGACATTACGCCCCTGTGCACGTCAACTCTTCCATGATATGCCAGTTTGATTGGGCCATCTTTTTTTCCTGGTTGGAATAATTCAAGGTCAACACCTGCAGGAATAACTTGTATCGATTTGCCTGCGAATTTGGTTTTGTCAGTGACGAACTTGCGATGCGCTGAAGAAACCGTAGTACCTTTGTTTGCTTTTGACCATGCCTTACGCCAAGGCCGCCATTGTAGCATAGCTAAGACTCCATTATCCGCAGGGGGCCCTCTGTCGATTAGTACAACCTGTGGCTTGACTTTATTCGCTATGGAGAATATTGGCCAGTCAATCAGAACAACGTCTGCAGAATTAATTTCCTCAAGATGTTCGTGCAATTTTTTGACCACACTTCTAGCTTGGAATCCTCTACGACTACTGCGCTCTATTGAATGATGATTGAATGAACTTGCAACTGATTTACCGGGTGAATAAAAGTCAACTGAGTGGCCTTTGGATACCAATCCATTCGCAAGTTGGATTTGAGTTGTCGAACACAAATCTGAGCCCAATGCCCTTGAGGAAAGCCAAACGATATTCACGAAAGGCCCTCCTTCAACGGAATCATTTCCCCTACAGGTAAAGTGCTTAGCAATAGGGAAATGTCTGCTACTGATGTATGAATGTCTCCTGCTCTTTCTTCCGCAAACACAGGTGGAAGCATTTCGGGATTCAATCCATTCAGAGTTTCAACCAATTCCAATAACGAGACTCCTGTCCCTGATGCAACATTCATCTCTCCTGGTAGGTTTTTTGCCTCCAAACATGACGCAATTATTTGAACTAAATCCCGAACATGCACGAAGTCCCTAACTTGTGTGCCATCACCAAATATGGTGCATTCCTTTCCAAGAGAAATCGCTTTTTTGAATGCTGGGATAACCGCAGCGTACCCCCCTTCTGAAGATTGACCTGGGCCGTAGACATTGAAGAATCGCAGCGAACACGTCTCGATTTCCGATCTCAGGAGTAACTCTTCTCCGACAATTTTTGAAACCGCATAAGGTGATTGTGGAATCAATGGAGCCCTCTCACTTATCGGAACATCCTCACAGTCACCGTAAACTGCGGCACTAGATGCAAAGATGATCTTATTCACTCCAGCTATTTCGGCTGCTGAAATTATCGATTTGGTTCCGTCGACATTAATCGAAAGTGTCACATCTGGATTATCTATTGATTCAGGAACAGAGATTTGTGCTGCCAGATGAACGATGTAATCAATTCCATCAAATTGGAGATTGTCACGAATATCTGCGGTAATGCACTCCCATGGATGACTATCAGTATGCATGATGTCCAAAGAAATCACATGGTGGCCTAAGTCGTGCAAATGGCGACAAAGATGAGTGCCAATGAACCCGCTACCACCGGTAACAAGCACGCTCGGCATGGGTGGTCGTTAACGAAGGGGCTGAACATACCT
>JAKURJ010000145.1 GCA_022452125.1 Candidatus Poseidoniaceae archaeon | reverse complement strand
GCGCACATTGATTGTTGGGCGTTTGGCATGGATGATGCAGGGTGGGAATTGCAGAGATTCTCTGGAGAGTCACTCAATGACCCGTGGTTAACCGTTCCTCTATCGACTGTAGGTCCAAACATCGAACTTGTTGATGTAAAACTGGATGGAATGATAGAGCCAGGCAAAGAATTGAGAGCGGAGATTTCGGTGATGAACTCTGGTGAAAGTTTGCAGGAATCTTTCAACATTACAGTTTACACAATCATTGATGGAGAAAGAACGCTAGTTGGGCTTTATTCACAGGCAAAGATTGCGTCGGGTCAAGGAATAATCAAACGAGTTGCTGTCACAGTACCCGATGGAGATTGGGAATTATTGGTTATTGTAGACGAAGACCAGAGAATCTGGGAATTGAACGAAGATGACAACACTTTCTCCAAGACATACTCAGCACCTGAAGAAATCAATCTGATGCTATATTTGGGAGCAGGTGGAGGCGTTCTAGTCGTACTTGCACTATTCATCGTTCTACGCAAGCGCTCTGAAAGTGAACTAACTCAATCCAAGAAATTGCCTTCGCTTGAAGACTTACCTCGTTCTGGACCTCCTCAAAGTTCTCGAAGTAAATCTGGCCCACCTCCTTCAACAAAGCCGAAGAGTGGTCCTCCGCCTAAGCCAAAGCCAACAGAAGAGATTACACCAACTACCAATGTAGCTGATGCTATGGCCAAATTGTCATTGAGCGATTTACCGGGTAGAAATGATGCACAACCTCAAAGTGTTCCTAGTTATCAAGCCTTACCGGGAGGCGGTGAATATGAGTACCTCACAGAGGGAACCTACTACTCAGGAGAAGAGATTGGGAGATGGAAGCTGGAAGATGATGGCTCTTTCACCAAATTGGAGTGATTGTAGTGTCTCCTGAGATTGAGGATGTCAAACGAGTTTTGGCAATATGCTTCAGAGATGGCTCTAGGCAGACTGCGGATGACCTTGAGAGGATACTATCGTTCGACATGGGATGGATGGACACAGAAACCGCTCATGATGCAATCAAAGCGCTAGTTTTCGCAGGATGGATCATTGATGAAGATGGTTTTCTGTCGCCAAATTGTGACATCAAGGGAATTAACGCTCCTTTAGGATGGCAACCTCGGCCTTCTAGACTTACTGACCCTGCCGTAAATGATACTGGTTCTAAGAAGCAAGCATTGCAACCTGTGGAAATTACTGAGGTGGAAAAAAGTGTATCGCAACAAGACAACCAACCTGTGGACCCAAGAGCTAGAATGCAAAAGCGGCTTGTCAAATTCATTTCGAAACAATCAGGAATCGAGTCAGATGAAATTACTCGCAGAGCTGAAAGAAAAGTCAAGGCGCTACGGTACTGTACAATGTGGATGGCATTGTGTTTAATCAGTCGTGAGCAAAATCTCGAGATGAATTCGATTATCGATTCATTCTCCTCCAGGTGAATTGTTCTCGGACATCAAGAGTAATACCGGTAAGACAACTATTGACAAAATCAGTGAATAAGTTACAGTCAATGCTGTGACAAGTCCGAATTGTTGAACGACTGGCATCGGTGAAAACAACAGAACTAGGAAGCCGAGACCTGTGGTTCCTGCTGAGAGAACGAGTGCTACCCCGGTTGTAGAAATTGTCTCTTCAAGGGCTTCCCAGACATCGTCGCGTTTTTCTCTCTCAGATTCGAACCTACGCCACATGTGGATGACATAATCAATTCCAATACCCAATGAGAGTGCGGTCACCATTACAGTGAGAACATTCCACTTTAATGAAAGAACAACCATTGAACCTACAACCCAAAGCGTTGCCAAAACAACCGGTGTCAAAACAACGATTGCAGGCACAGGTCTTCTTGTCAACAACAACAAGACAACAAAGGATACAATGAACGAAATTGCCGTGGATGAAAGTTGTGAAGAGTTTAGACCGTCAAGCACATTTTGCAGAGCAACCAAATCACCTGTTACGTAGACATTAGCAACCCCTGACAATTCACTGCGCATTTTTCCTGAATCCTCTTCTTCGCCCAACTCATCTTCAAACCATTGTACTACACGGCTGGTTTCACTAGATGTGGAAGCATCCACTCGGACTTCGATTCTGATATGTTTGATTTTATCTCCTTCTAGGTGAACTGTGTTTTCAACTCTGTCCGCCCATAAATCTCCTGCGTATGGGTCAGCCACTGATGTATTTTCGGAAAGGTTAGCAAATGCAGCACCTAAGTCGAACTGGGAGGCGATTCCACGGCGTAAATCACCGTTTGTAATAACCAATCCATACCTCTCGCCAAACAAAACATCGTTGTCGACTGCATCATAGAGAACTTTGTATGGGCCTTCGTATGAAGGGCTGGAATCAACTCCTCCCCCACCAACTACGTCGTGATTATTTGCAAGGGCAAAGTGTAAGCCTCGCATTTCATTTAACAATTTGAAATCATCATCTATCTCATCCTGAGTTCCAGCGGGTTCCATCAAAACGTAGACTACTTTCCAGCCTGCGCTTTCATAGCTGGTGTCCAAATCTTCTCGAACTTCCATGATTTCCATTTCATCATCTAGGAAATCAGTCAAATCGAATTCGGTTTCAAGCCCCATTGCTCCAATGATTGAAAGACCTGAGATAATCAAAGCGACAATCAGAACTAGGGCTTGTTGCGACCTTTGCAAATCAACAATTTTCTTTGAAAGTCTTGGCATTCTAATTGGTTCAGCCGTAAGCTTATCCTTACTAGAATCAAGAACCACATGGAGAGCACCGACGACTACAGTTGCGTTGATGAAGGCAGACAAAACACCGACTGCTAAGGCGATTCCAAATGTTTCTAGTGGGGGTAGAGGAGAAATAATGTTGGCCAAGAACGCGGCCACTGTTGTGATAACTGCAAGACCTAGTGGGGTGGATAATTTCCCGCAGGATGCTAGCCAAGATTCAGCAGAGTCGCTAACGTTCTTTTTGAATGAGTTATACCTTCTCTGAAGGTGTATTGAGTAATCTATACCGAAACCAAGAACCAACGGTGCGACTGC
>JAKURJ010000144.1 GCA_022452125.1 Candidatus Poseidoniaceae archaeon | reverse complement strand
AATCCTGGAATCGCTCATTCGGATATCAAGAAAGCGCTAGTAAATACTCCCTGTGGAAGAAGACTTGGTGTCATGCTAGATTCCTTAGGTAGCGAAAGAAAGGCTCCAGATGTAATTTCCGCAATGAAAACACTCGGTCTATAAATGGTTGCAGATAAGAAAAACAAAGGTGCTTGGCTTGGATTGAATCTAGCAAATAATCCCAACTGTGTCAAGGTGCGAACACACCTAACTGATTCACCTTGCAGAGAATCCATCCATACTGGTGATGAGCTTATTGCAATCGATGGCTTGCGCGTCAAATCTTCAAGCGACATTACCGCCTCTATTTATGCCAATGAAGGAGTTGACACCACATTTACAATTGCTAGAGAAGGAGTATTGAACGAAGTTAAGATTACACCTACTGCGAATCCAAATCACTTGACTATCGTTGAGGGCAAAGGCAACAAACTTTGGCAAGCAATCAAGGCAACTATGCGCTGATCATTCTGATTTTGCTAGAACTTCAAGCAAAACGTGAATTGGAGGCAAGTGATTAGAGATAGTGTGCTTACTTGTTTTTGGAGGATACAAGTCATCGCTGAGACACATTTCGATTACCTCTTCTTTTGTGATACTTTCAAGCCCACTCCCGGGCCAAACATCAACGGTAATCTGGTCATCGCTCAAGTAATCGATTAGGATTACAGGTACTCGCTTTAGGCTCAAACAAACGGCCACTGAATGGCGATGGTGTCCATCCAAAATAGAACCGGTTTGGGAATCTACTAGCAATGGTTTGGTAAATCCACCCCATTTTTTTGTCATCTCGAGAAGTTTGTCACGATTTTTGACTTTGATTTCTTCGTGAGGTTTCAACCAGTCCAAATCGACTAGTGAAACATCTTCTGATTCCCACGACATAACCCATTCCAAGCCGATTGATGGGATAATGCTTTGGAAAGGGTGAGCCTGACACCCTATCATGGAGGAAGGGTTACTTGCAGATGTTCAAGGAGTAAGCCTCCCTTCGTTACTACCAGAAAATGAAGATTTAGCACATGTTTTGGATGTACTGTGCGCCACAGGATACGGCGCGTGGGTCGTAGGCGGCGCAGTTAGAGATTGCATATTGGGAGAATTACCCGAGGAATACGACATATGCACTACTGCTACTCCAGAACAAGTCATTGAATCGTTTGAAGACACTATACCAACCGGAATAAAGTACGGCACAATTACTGTAAAGAGTGGAGATTCAATGTTTGAAGTAACCACTCTACGGACTGAAACGGGGTACGGGGACGGCAGAAGGCCTGACGAAGTGAAATGGGGCTCGAGCCTAAGAATTGACCTTTCTAGGCGAGATTTCACAATGAATGCAATGGCCTATGACTATGCAAGAGGATTATTGCATGACCCTTTCGGAGGAAAGTCAGACTTAGAGAATGGTTTCCTAAAGGCTGTAGGAGATCCTAGTCAACGTCTTTCAGAGGATGGATTGCGAATTATGCGTGCCTATCGATTCATGGACCGACAAAAAAGAGGCATTTGGTTACCAGATAGCGAGTTATCTTCAGCTCTAATTGACAATCGCGCAATGCTAACTATGGTCTCGATTGAAAGAGTATGGAGTGAATTGGTTAGAATCATCAATGGCGCAAACGCAAGTATAGTTCTTTCAAGAATGAATGATGATGGAGTTCTACCAGCGATTATTGGCTTCCCATTGCCCGAAGAGACCTTTGCTAAATTGGCAAAACTACCGGCTGATTTAGAGGCGAGAATGACAATATTGTTTTCAGGACTAAAAGATGATGATGTAACCGTTATTCTGGAGAGATTGAAGGTTCCAAAAGCGGTTTTTTCTCGAGTCAAATTCCTCCACTTCCTTACTAAAAACTCTCCAAAGCAAACCGATTTGCGGCTCTATAGAAACACTCTCTCAAAGGAAGTTAAGACGCATTCAATCCTCGTAGAAACCCTTGGAGGAAATACGGATTTAATCAATAAATCATTGCAATATCCAACTGGAATCGAATGCTTGGTAAATGGAGATTGGATTATGGAGAGAACTGGCCTTGAACCTGGAATTAAATTGGGTCGGTTGAAAGATTGGTTATTTCGTATTCAAATCGAGAGAGGTTACACTGATTTGTCACAAATGGAGACTGCTCTATGCACCATTCCATGGGCTAGTGGTGACCCGAAAGAATGGCCTCGACCTTCTTGGCCATGACGGCACCAAGTTCATCACCATATCCTTGCTAGGAATACTATGTCCGAGATGACTGAACCCAATAATTGGGTATCGACCGCAGGCGGTTGGGCTGTAGGTATCGGTTTTGTGACAATGATGCTGGAGTCGGCTTTCATTGGAGAGTCAGCAATAGGAACAAGTTTCTGCTGCTTGGGAATATTTGGCCTAATTGCTGGAGCGATTGTATCTAACTCCGGTGCAGCTGTAAGTTCGGATGGTGCCATGGTTTTGAAACAAAACTCTACCGGGCAATGGGAATGGATGCCTAACTCAAACATTCCTGAACCTGTAGTCAATGACCCTGCGGCCAACTATAACGACCAAAACACTCAGATTATGTCTCGATTGGTATCTGAAATCAGAGGAGGAAGAACTCTTCAGGATTTGGATGACAATGAATTGTCAATTGTTGCAAGTACATACGGCGTTAACAGTGGCTCTAAACAGCAGAAAATTGAGGCACTACACAACTCCGATTTAGCGAAGTCCGGCCTACAACTTGGAGCGATAGGAGTTGCTGCCGGAGTTGGCGCAGTAGGCGCATCTCGTATCATCAAATCCGGCAGAGAGAGAGCCATTGCACGTGCAGAGGAACTGCGAGAACAAGGTCGAGAGAAATTGCAAGAAAATATTGATGCTGGCAAGTACAATATCAACTCTAGATTACCTACATCAGAAAGTGGCGAGGAAGCCACTGAAGTTGCACACAACTTAGTTCTCGACCAATTAAGAAAGCAAATTGAGCAAAGAGGTTTGACTCCAGAAATGTTGTTCCAAATTGCTGACATGAACAAGGACGGAAAATT
>JAKURJ010000143.1 GCA_022452125.1 Candidatus Poseidoniaceae archaeon | reverse complement strand
CTCATCTTTGTATAGTTCTCTTAACGGTTCGACAACTTCTAGAGTCATGTCTTCTGGAAGGCCTCCAACGTTGTGATGGGATTTGATAGTGTCTCTTACTCCACCACCAGATTCAATCCAATCTGGAGCTATGGTTCCTTGCACTAAATATTTAGCACCACATTTCTTTTGTTCATCTTCAAAAATTCTAATGAATAATTCACCGATTACCTTACGCTTTTGTTCGGGTTCAGTAACCCCCTTTAGAGCTTCGAAATATCGGTCTGCTGCCTTTACTGTGACTAAATTCTTGATACCTTGTTCAGCAAGTAAAGCCTCGATTTGTTCAGTCTCTCCTTTGCGCATAAAGCCTGTATCAACATACACGCAATGAAGCAAATCACCAACTGCTTTGTTGGCAATTACCGCTGCTACTGTGGAATCGACTCCCCCTGAACAAGCAATGATTGCAATGTCATCGATTGTATTCTGTAATGACTCGATGGATTCATGAATGAATTCATCGACATCAAACATCTCAAGCGCCCCCGTTAACCTCACGATCTTGGGCTTTAACTCTCTCGACTTGGTCAAGTTTGTTTTGCTTAAGAGCTGCCGCATGCTTTTCATTTTGCAGTGCAAGCATTTGAACGGCCAAGTAGCCAGCGTTATCTCCACGGTCCACTCCAACGGTTGCGGCTGTAACTCCCGGAGGTAATTGAACAATTGATAGTAGAGAATCATATGGCACTCTGCCACCGCATGGGACGCCTATTACTGGTTTGGTTGTCAATGCTGCAACTGCGCCAGGCAATGCAGCAGCAAGTCCAGCCATAGCAATGAAGACTTTACAACCGTCTTCTTCAGCATCATGAATTATCTGTTCAACAAATTTTGGCGATCTGTGTGCACTCGCAACTCGTAACTGATATGTTACATCGAATTGCTTCAATATCTTAGTACACTTTTCGGCAACGGGCATATCGGAGGACGAACCTAGCAGTATTGTAACTTCCATAACATCCTGCCATAGCAGTCGGTTATTCAAGATGACTATTCTTCTTCGGAGGAAAAATCATCGAAATTTAATTCTAAAGTTCGAAAATCAAATCTGCTTTCTTGATGAATTCCAAAAATATCAAGTCTCAATACAAGACCGTTTTTTGTTCTAAATCCATAAATCTGGGCGAAACTATCAGTATCAAATCTTTTCAATGCCATAGTATTTTGAGCAAATCTTGCCGAGCGAACATCCCAATCTCTCATACTTTCAGTTGGCAGAAATCTCTTAGCATCCCACCGTAGTTGATAGACCAATCCTGAATCCTTGAAAATGAAGTCAATAGAACGGTACATCATCGTTAATGCAAGTAGTGAACTGAGAATACCATATATGTACATTAAATTATCAGTTGCGACTAGAATCCAAGAAAAAAGTGCGAGAACGCAGAAAAAGAAGCCTAATGCAACCTTCATTGAGTTGAAACTTCCTTGTCGCGGCCCAATTGCAGCGACCCCTCCAACAAGAAAAAGAAGAATTCCAAATCCACCAAGCCATTCAATCCATTGTTCTCCTTTTCCAGTAAATGCCATAATCACAGAAAATGTAATCGGCAAAATTCCCCAAGATAACGGATATAGGACCGCTTTGGGATTGGGTTTTAGTTCTATTTTCTGCCATCCAAAATTTTCCGGTGATTTGTCTCTGGCTCTGACCATCAAAACCACTACTCATCATCAAATGGATGACGTAAACATAGATTCCTTGCTGCATATACTTCATCAACTCTACGAACTGGAGTAGTTATAGGTGCTTCATGCAGTGTCTCAGCATCCTGCTGTAAAACCTTAATGAAATCCTTAGCAAACTGATCTAGAGTATCTCTGCTCTCGGTTTCAGTTGGTTCAAACATCATACATTCAGGTACAACCAACGGGAAATATACAGTTGGAGCCATGTATCCTTGGTCAAGAAGACCCTTAGCCACATCCATTGCTGATATTCCATATTTCTCTTTGGCCGGTTGAAGGGATAATGTGAACTCATGCTTAGCAACATGCGTATTGGCTCCGTCTACAAACATATCTTCGACGCCAGCATTTTTAGCTTCTCTATGTAGTGCATGTCTCAAGTAATTAGCATTCAATACTGCATGTTCAGACATGTCTTTCAATCCATACCCATACCTTCTGTAATAAGCCCAACATCTAATCACAGCGCCAGAATTTCCATGCCATTGCTGAACTTTACCAATACTATTCGCTGGTTGGAACCAACCATACCACATATCATCTACTGCAAACTTTGCTTCGTCTCCAACAATTGGTCTCTTCTTGACAATTGGTCCTGCTAGGAATTCAGCAAGGGGGCCTTTCACTCCGATATGACCAGACCCTGGTCCGCCACCTCCATGGGGTTGGCTGATTGTTTTGTGCAGATTGAAGTGAACTGCATCGAAGCCCATCAAGCCAGGGGATGTTCGACCAAGAATTGCGTTAAAGTTTGCACCATCATAGTACATTTGTCCTCCAACAGAATGAATAATATCAGAAGCGTCAGAAATATCGTTCTCAAATAATCCTAGTGTGTTAGGGTTAGTAACCATCATTAGTGCAACAGTATCATCGACTACCGCTTTTAGAGCTTCTATGTCGATTCTTCCATCTTCTAAACTAGGAATTTCTATAATCTCGAAACCTGCCATGGCTGCACTAGCTGGATTAGTTCCATGCGCTGAATCTGGTACAATGACTTTGGTTCTTTGATGTTCACCGCGACTTCGGAAGTATTCCTGAACACATCTGACAGCAGTGAACTCTCCTTGTGCCCCTGCAACAGGTTGTAATGTTACTTGGTCCATACCTGAACAAATTGCCAGCATGTGTTGCATTTCATGGAAAATAGACAATAATCCTTGGATATGATGTTCGGGTTGATGGGGGTGAATATCAGCAATCCCAGGAATTTGAGCAATTACTTCGTTAATTCTAGGATTGTGTTTCATAGTACAAGACCCAAGAGGATAAAATCCAGTATCGATTCCGAAGTTTCTGCTAGATAACCAAGTGTAATGACGAACCATCTCTGGTTCTGAGATCCGGGGCCACCTTGGAAGATCGGACCTTACCAGAGTTGACGGTATCTGGATATTTTCTGGCGACGCAATTG
>JAKURJ010000142.1 GCA_022452125.1 Candidatus Poseidoniaceae archaeon | reverse complement strand
GCTGAGCAGAGGGTCCTTCTGGTGACGCTGCACCTTTTGGGTCATGAGTAGTCACCGGTGAATCGGCCATGAAATTTCCAAATAACAATCCTACTTCAACCCATAGGTATCTCCAGCAGGACTTTGTTTGATGATATAATGAATCAATACCGATAATATTGGAAAAATAATCATTACAAAATCCATTGACATATCATTGTATGCCCAGCCGAGACCGACTGATAATAACGAAGATAATGTCATTCCTGCATTAAAGGAAAACTTGTACCTATCTTTAGATGATTCAAAAAATACACAGATAGGGCCACAAAGAAATACCATAACAGTAATTATTATCGCTACACTCCTAAACATCAAGTGATTATCGTTAGCTGCAAAGACTATGTGTAGAACAAATAATATGCTAAACAAAACACAGAAATAGATTACAGCAAGATACTTAGCTAGCATTGTGGTCGAATTCTCCAGTAAAAGCATAGTGATAATACTGACTGTTTCTAAATAGAAATAATCTAAATATTTCCTCTGTGAGTCCTAAATATGCGGATTTTATTTGTTTGTGTGGGCAATTCTTGCCGATCTCAAATGGCTGAAGGAATCGCAAAATTACATGGCTATGATGCCCATTCTGCTGGAACTCATCCAGCTAAGCAAGTCTCACTGCATGCATTAACAATCCTGCAAAATAAAGGCTTTGACACATCTGATATGAAACCAAAAAACCTTGATCAATTCGACCCTAAAGAGTTTGATTTAGTAATTTCAATGGGATGTGGAGTTCAATGCCCTGCAATTAAAATAGACCAAGATTGGGAACTGGATGATCCAGTAGGTCAACCATTTGAAATTTTTGAACAAACTGCAAAAGAAATTGAGCGAAGATTATCCTTGCTTGATTAATTACTCTTCTTCGCTTTCTGGAAAACTTCCATGGCCATCAAGTTCAATCCTTAGAACACTAACAGTACGGTCTTTACCATCTTCAGAAGGAATCACTTCACTTTAGCAAGTGATTTCTCCTATGACGACTTCTTCATGTAACACCTATGCAATAATGCCATTTCTGCGACGGCATACCTCTGCAACGTCAACTGCTCTACCGATAGTAGCCCCGCGAGCCACCAATTCTAGGTTACGGTCACCCAATTCCATTGCCATTACAACTGCCCTTACATAAGCGTGTAATGGTTTCTTGCCGATGAATATTGTTCGTCTGTCTGTCATACTGAACCCTGTTATGCCATAATCATTCTACGGTTAAATGTTACTTTAGCGAAATTAGTCAATTTGGTGCGAGCGCCGGGACTCGAACCCGGGTTCAGGCGTTGGCAACGCCCGGTGATAACCACTACACTACGCTCGCTATGTAGCCATCCCACCAAACGGGGGTATAAACCGTTATCGGAAATTAGCCTATTCGAAGCCAAACCTATCTTCTAGGTACTCTTTATCTCCGCCTTTACGCATCAAAAAGAATACAGTGATTCCTGCAACTAAAGTGAATCCAATTAAAATCACTATCAAAACAGATGACGATAATGTATCACTATCTAGACTAGGGACTAAACTCGCTTCTTCTTCAACAATTATCGATACTGGAGTAATTGGTGTTGCAACATCAAAACCATCAATAGCTTGGATTAGAATTTCATGAGTCCCAATTGGCGTACTAGTACGTAAAGATAGTTCGACAGAATAAATCCCATCACCTGGTACGGCATCACCGTTAATGCCATTATCATTCATTACTACCCATCCGGTTTGAGCACTCAAAGGTGCAAATACACCTAGATTTGCTCTAGCATTAGTTATTCCATCGGAATCTAAAATTTCAACCTCAAAGACAACTGTAATTGAAGACTCTGGACGAGTATATTTTATTGCACCTGGAATGTTAAATAGCGGTGGTGAATTTTCCACTGTGATCTCAATTGGTATTGCTTCATTATCAGGGATAAAGTGCGGCCCATATGGATGTGAAGTGCTTCTTTGACCGTTAAGCCAAACAGTGGTTAAACCTACTTTTCCTAATCCGTCAACAGTTACAAATTCCAATGTTTGTTTTCCTGGCGACATACCCTCGGGCACTATCAACCTGGTTGTCCAAATTCCCGAGTTTTCCACTAATTCAAACAATCCACCACCAAATTCTTGTAAATCTATACTGATTTCGGATACACCATGTCCATCATAGGCTTCGACATTGACAACCATGTTGGTACCTCTAGGGCCTTGATTGGGCAAAATCTCGGCACTTGTGAGTCTCGGTGCTTGATTGACAACTGTTATCTGTCCCGTAGATGAACTAATACTGTCAAACGAATCTTGCGCTTCGATAGCCAATGTGAAGTCACCGACTTCTAAACCAGGTACAACAATCATTGTCGAGTATTTGTCATCGCCAATAGCAGCGTCGCCATCAATCCCTCTATCATTCATTACCACTACTGAGCCACCGATAGGGGTCAAGTCAACGGTTACCTGTTCAAGATTCCAATCTACATCACTTACTTCAGCGATTAGGGTTGCAACACTACCGCCCTCTGAAACTACTAATCCCTCGAGTAAGTAAAGCCCTGAAATTATAGGTGCAGAATTTTCTTCAGCCGTAACAACTGCAGGCGAGATTACCCTAGTCAATAACTGAGTTTCTGTAAAGTTCGCAAGGTATCCTTCTTCACCAAATGGTATAGCTAATACTCTAGAAACACTCGAAATCAAACCCTTTAACGGACCCTCATCAATTATTGCTCCTGTAGCAGTACCAGACTCACTCCCTTCATAGACGCCGGACCAAGACACAACGTGGAAATTATGCCCATCTCTTGGATCATTCGCCACTGCTTCTGCTGTTACAACAAGTGTCAGTCCTTCTTGACCATCCAATCGAATCTTATCTCCAGGATGCATCGGTATAGGCATCAAACCAGTCTCTCTACTAACGGTTAAATTACCAAGTGCTTCCTCAACTTCAGGTGGTTCTGGTTCCTTTTCAATTGGACTTCTTTCTGGGAATTCTTCACCACTTGACGAATCTGCACCCGATTCCTCCCACACAAGACGTACCGTGCGATTCTCCCAATCTGAGTAAATTACCTGATAATCCCATGTTTGATTGTGCGTCGCCCCGATTCCCGCTCCATCGAAAAAATTGCCCCCATTAATACCAGTT
>JAKURJ010000141.1 GCA_022452125.1 Candidatus Poseidoniaceae archaeon | reverse complement strand
CCAAACCATGTTCAATTACCCAACGTTTTGGTAGAGAAACAATGAATGAAGACCCCCCAGTCATTTGTAACCGCCTAACTTCAGATTTCCTGGGGTCTCGTTTTGCCATTGTTTTTGCGGACTAGTTTTCAACTATATACTTTTCAATATGCTCCGGTATTCTATTTTTTGGAAAAAAAAACAAATCTAAATTGATTAAGGTCCTATGCCTACTTCAATTTGATTTTCTTGCCAAATTCCTCGATACATCAATGTGGTTTGGAAGTCAAGGGATACTCTTCCGTCTGCCATGACAGAAATTAATCCTCCTCGGCCACCAAATGGTGCTACCATGTCTAACACCTGTGTCGATGCTTGTTCAAGATTTGAATTGTCATTTCTCATACGTATTGCTAATTCGTGGGCAGCACATGTTCGAATGTATGCTTCTCCCACTCCCGTACAAGAAATTGCAATTCTCTCATCAGCCCATGTCCCTGCTCCTATGATTGGCGTGTCTCCAATACGCCCAGAAGGTTTGCCAGTCATCCCTCCAGTACTCGTTGCTGCTGCAAGATTTCCCAAGACATCCAACGCAACTGCTCCTACTGTTCCCATTCCTTGGGGTTCGTCACTAAATTCAGTCTCAACTCTTCCTTCAAGATCATGATCTAAGACTGAATCGTCTTCATCAGTTGAGCCAATAGCAGTTCTAGTATCATGCCATTTCTTCCATTGAGCTTGACGGAGGTCTGTAACCAAAAAATCTGCATTTACTGCTTCCACGCCCGCTTCAATTCCAAAATCATCTGCTGCTGCTCCATTCAACATAACTGGCCAACCACGTTGCAATAACGCATTTGCAACCCGAATCGGATGGCGGACTTTGGAGACATTAACTACAGATCCTGCGGCTTGATCTGAACCTCGCATAATACTTGCATCCATCGTAACTTGACCATTTTCATCCAATACTGATCCTTTGCCAGCATTGAATAATGGTTCATCTTCCATCATCTCTACAGCAATTGTAACTGCTTCTAGAGCACTGATGCCCTCTGAAAGAAATTTACCAACTGTAGATAACACATTTTCCATACAAGATATTCGACCTGGATCAAGAGAAGTCATGCCTTTCCAAGGACCATCCCCTCCTGCACCTCCATGTATTACCAGCACTGGGCCAGCCATTTTTATCACTCAGACTCGAGTAACTGAAATGATTTCTTGAGGGGTTGTAGGTCTATCTCCATATCCAGTTTGAGTTGTTTCAATTGCTGTTACGACATCCATTCCAGAAACTACCTTTCCAAAAACCGGATGAGCGGATTGACCGGGGCCAAACCAATCAAGGAAATTGTTGTGTTTTGTATTAATGAAAAATTGAGATCCTCCTGAATTTGGACGGCCAGTATTTGCCATAGAAAGAGTTCCAATTTCATTACTGAATTTTTGAGTCAATTCGTCTGGAATATTTCCTCCTCTATCCCGTACAATGACTTGACCATCAGAAGTTGTGTATGTTCCTCCTCCATCTGGACCACCTGTACCAGCTCGTGGAGAATTTGGATCCTTGGAATTTGGACATCCCCCTTGTAACATGAATCCTTGAATTACTCTGTGGAAATGAAGGCCATTGTAGTAACCCTTGTCTGCTAAATCTAGAAAATTGCCTGCTGTAATAGGCATTGTATCTGTAAATAGTTCAATCGTGATGTCTCCTGCTGTTGTCTTCATGAGGACGTTTGTTCCTGCCATGCCCATGCGAGCACTAGGAGGGATTTAGCCTCATGCATTGACAATATCAGATAAAGTAAGTAACGGATAAAGAGGGATTTCAGCATCGGTAAAGGCTTCATAACCTCCTTCTTCTCTATCTAAAATGGTGATGCAGCCAACAATTTCACAACCCATTTCCACCAAACGTTGGCATGCTTGTAATGCAGAGCCGCCAGTAGTTGTGACATCTTCCAAAATCAGACACTTATCCCCAGACACAAGTGTAGAACCTTCAATCCCAGGAGGGTTTCCTGTTTTTCGACCTCCCCTTCCCTTGGGCTCTTTTCGAATGATGAATCCCCTCAATCCACTTCCTGAAGGGGCTTTTGCAATCGCAATCCCTGTCAATGGAACTGCCCCTAATTCTAATCCTCCAACTGCATCAATAGATCCAATCTCGTTTATTTTATCATGAATCAAAACTCCAAGCAAGTGAGCACATTCAGGGTCACACATTACTGGTTTCATATCAAAGAAATGCGGAGAAACTCTACCTGAAGCAAGAGTAAATGGATCATCTGGCTGATACAGGTAAGCTAGGCGTCTAACACGATCTGCTAAAGTGGCCCTAGCACTCTCAGGGGTTGTTGACTCTGCCATGTTACTTCCTAACTTAGACGATGAATGAAGGTTCCCAGCCATTTAGCGATTTGTTCATGTAGCGTCATTCTACGGAATAGTTTCCTGAGGGTTGGGAATGAGCGGCATTGGAACCTCTGCTTTCGATGAAGAAAGGCTCCAATCCGAGATGGAAAGATACCACAATCAATTGGATAGTGAAACTGAGAGACTGTATACTCTTGCAAGTGAAGCAAGGGAGAAAGGGCTTGATTTTTCTACTGAAGTAGAAATACCAAGGGCGATAGATTTAGCAGATCGAACAGAGAAATTGCTCGAAGAATATCTGGATGGTCTAGAAATTGCTGAAAGCATCAGAACAATGTTGCAAGAAGAAGATCGCGAAACTACTGCGATCAAAATAGCATGTCAGGTTTCTAACCAAATGATGGAAAGAACTGGAGATCAACAACGTTCTATTGATGCTGGCTTGAGAGTAGGTCTTGCTATCCTCACTGAAGCTATCTTGGTCGCTCCATTGGAAGGAATCGGGCAAGTCAGATTGTTGAATAATGTCGACGGTTCCACCTTTTTATCCATCGATTTTTGTGGTCCGATTAGAGCTGCTGGAGGAACTGCTCAAGCAATGGCAGTTCTGATTGGTGATATGATTCGTTCAGAATTAGGTCTTGCAAAATATGAGCCGACATTTGCAGAAGTTTAACGAGTTAAGGAAGAATTTGGACTATATCGTGCAGGAATGCAATACAAACCTACACCCGAAGAAATTGATGTGATCGTAAAGTCATGTCCAGTGATGATTAATGGGGAATCTACAGAAGACATCGAGTGTGCAGGTTATCGAGAAGTAAGGAATATCGATGACGGAAGAGTAAGAGGAGGTGTTCTTCTAGTAATTGGAGAAGGGTTATGCCTCAACGCACCAAAGATTCAGAAACATGTTG
>JAKURJ010000140.1 GCA_022452125.1 Candidatus Poseidoniaceae archaeon | reverse complement strand
ACCAAATCCAAAGCGACTTACATCCTTGGCGTCGCACAAAACCCTGAAGATTTTCTATCGCCGAATTGGGATGAAATGACCGATGCCGAAGTTCACAAGCACTTCGTCAGTTTCAACGGAATTGGAACATGGACAGCAGAGATGTAGATGATCTTTAGTTTGTTGCGGGGGGATGTCTTCAGTATTGGTGACATAGGACTGGTAAAAGCAGTCAAAATGTTGGTTCCAGAAGCGGAAACAAAAGAACAAGTTCTAGAAGTTGCAAACAGGTGGAAGCCATACAGAACTGCTGCCTCCTGGTACTTGTGGCGCATGCTTGATCCAGTTCCTGTTGCATATTAAGGCGAAACTTGAATACCTCTGGCCGCTCATTATTGACCATGGAGTTTGCTTATTATTCGTTAGCGGTTATCGCAGCTTTCGCAATCACAAGGTGGGTCACTGAGAATTTCAAATTTCATGTTCGCAGCAAATCAATATGGCTACACCATTGGATTATCGCTGTGATTGCGATGACAGTCGTGCTTGTGTTGAAGATTGAATCTGAGATTGTATGGGGCATACTTACTGGAGTTGCACTAGAAGGATTAGGTCGTAAAAATTGGTCTATTCTTCGCAAATGAATTTTCAGTCTAGCATGCGTGATGATTTAATGCCTTATCGACTGACACAAACACATGGCAGCACAGGCTCCTGTTCGAACCGCTCTATACGAAGAGCATCTTGCCTTAGATGCGAATATTGTTGATTTTCATGGCTTTGAATTACCAATATGGTATTCAAACATCTCCGAAGAACATCTAGCATGCCGCTCAAACGCTGGTTTGTTCGACGTCTCACACATGGGTTCGTTCAGATTTTCGGGTGTCGGTGTGAGGGATTGGCTAGAATCAATAGCCACACAAAAATGCTCCTCGATTGAGCCAGGCAGGTGTGCTTACACCCACTTCCTTGACCATGATGGATTTTTGATCGATGACATGATATTTGCTGTCGTTTCAAATGAAGAGATACTTGGAGTACCAAATGCGAGTATGGTACCTGTTATGTGGAAATGGTTCAATTCATTATTGCCTGCGGATGGCTCGATTACAATTGAGGACTTGTCGCCAAAAACCAGTATCATTGCTCTTCAGGGTCCGAAATCCCGGGAGTACTGTGAATCAGTACTTGGCCAGAACCATGTTGGAAGATTTAGATGGGCTGAAATCCAAGAAAATCCTCTTGGAATTAGTGGCTGGATTCAGGGCACTGGCTACACTGGAGAAGCAGGGTACGAGATTTTCATTCCTAATGCTGATGCTCCAGCCCTTTGGCGTGGCCTAATTGAGGCAGGCGCAACCCCTGTTGGCCTAGGTGCAAGAGACACACTACGTTTAGAAAAGGGATATCTGTTGTCAGGCGTTGATTTTGCTTCTCCTGATTTAGATGACAACGATTTGCTGCACAGGGATTCTTGGGAAACAAATGTACCGTTCGGATTAGATGTTGATCACGAATTTGTAGGTCGCAATCGTGTCATTTCACATGCTCCAGAAGAAGCAAGACTCTGGGGTGTGAAGCAACTTGAAAGAGGGCCTTTGCCAAGAGGTGGTAAAGAAGTGGAAGACTTGGAAGGAAACCAAATTGGGACTTTGACTAGCGGAGCTCCTGCTCCTTCACTTGATAGAACTGGAATCGGTATGGGTTACATCGCAAGGGTTTCTCCCGGTGATGAGGTAATGATTGTTGCATCTCCCCGAAAGAAAGTTCGAGCTGTAATAGTCCGCCCACCCTTTGTCTGATAACGCCCCATAGGGGCGTTGCCTTGATGAGGGGTCGCCGCCACGCATAGGCATGCGCAGAACCCTAGCGGTTGGTATACTGGTTTGTTTTCTTCTGTCGATTATTCCAGCAATTTCCGACTCTCCAATAGTTGTTGAGAGCGAAGAAGCGGGAATTTCAGACTCAAGATTGATAGATGATTCAGAGTTAACTCTAGGACAGATAGAAGCCCTAAATGCAGCAGGTTTAGCGCGTGGCACTAATACTAATTGGTCAGCAGCAGGCGGTTCACAGAGTAATGATGAGATTTATGAAATGATATTCGATTCACAAGGAAACATCATAGTTTGCGGTACAATATACCAAGCATCACAGTTCGGAGCAGTTCAAGTTTTTACAGAAGGTGAAGGAGATATTTTGATTGCTAAACTAACCAAAGACGGAACTTGGGAATGGGCTGTTTCTGCTGGTACTGCACTGTACTACGACGAATGCCGTGGTGTAACAATAGACTCAAATGATAATGTATACGGAACAGGTTACTTCCAAGGCGAAGTTAATTTTGGAAACACAACAGTTTCTACAACCGGCTTCGATGGTTGGATTGCAAGAGTAAATACCACAGGGCAATGGGACTGGGCAGTGAAGTTTGGAGGCTTCGATGTCGACGTAGGATGGGACTTAGCTGCTGATAATTATGACAACCTGTACGTCACAGGCTATTACCAGAACTTTTCAGAACTTGATGCTACTCAGTTGGAAGATGAATTGGAGTCTGGGAATCCTAGATTCTTCCTAGCATATTACAATGTTAGCAATGAACTGTGGGATTGGGCTAAGGACTCCTATGGAAATGGTGTTTCAGTACCTTATCAGGTAGTAGTTGAAACCAGCACAAACTCTGCTTATGTGGTCGGATACAACACCGGTAGCGAAGAATGGGCAGGAACATTCCAGTCCAATCCTCAATCGACTTATGCAGGATTCCTAGTCAAATATTCCGATAATGGAAGTTTCCTATGGGGCCAAAACACTGGAGGAAGCCAATGCTTTGGTACTAATTGTGGTGTCTATTTCAACAATGTAGTGATGCACCCGGATGGAGGAGTAGTCGTCGGTGGAAACTTCTTGATGACTTACAAGAAACAGAGCGGTGCTCCTGTTGGCGGCCAAGGAAGCTGGGACGTCCTTCTGTTGCGATATGACGCTACAGGCACACAGATTTGGGATTATCATGCCGGTGGAAATGGTGACGATAGATTACAATCTCTCTCGGTCAATCCGAAGGGCCAAGTCCAATTTGGAGGTTGGCACCAGGATGAAATGAAGTTTGGGTCGTCTACACTTCAGAAAAACAGCTCGACCATCTACCTAGATGGATTCATGGCACAAATTGACAATAACTCAGACTATCAATGGTCAATGAGCATTGGTGGTGCTGGCAATGATACTGTTGGAGCTTTACTGGCAATGGACGATGGTACGATTGTTTCAGGCGGCGATTTCAGCGGTACCGTTTGGTTTGGAGACACTCCTAGAAGTGCAACCGACCAAGACGTATTCGTTTGGGAATTCCAAGAAGACAAGGACAAACAAGGAATTACTGACTACACGGACAAATGTCTGAAGACTGCAAA
>JAKURJ010000014.1:8039-20316 GCA_022452125.1 Candidatus Poseidoniaceae archaeon | reverse complement strand
ATTTTCATTAACGATACCATCGGACGCAGCAAAGAACGCCAAGACATGCTTTAGGAAATGGCGCGCGTCATTTGATAATGCCGCCCACTCCTTAGCATCGTCCGCAAGGTCTATTTCCTCTGCAGTCCAAAAGGATGCTGCGTGCTTCTTGTACATCTCCCACACTTCAGCGTGCTCTATAGGGAATAATACAAAGCGGTCTAGTGATTCTTTTAGCATCGGCTCTACGAACTCAGACGATAGGTCTAGGTCGAAGCCATCTTGGTTTTGTGATTCTGGTTGCATCTTGTGTCCCTCCCATTCTTCGCTCGCGGTGGATTTTGTTGGCCGTTCAAACGAGCCTATAAAGTTGAGGAAACAACTCCCCCAATTCGCCTCGGTTTCAGAGGCATACTCGCGTGCTCAGCCCTCCTACTTGAATGTCGGAAGTTTATCATCTCTATCTTTTGTTTAACACCATAGAAATAATTCAATAATTACATTGCACATACCAAAGCCCTTGATAGCAACCAGTTCTTGGAGTGTTTCATGCGAGAAAGTGTCGAAGTGTTGTTCGCTAAGTTAGACCCGGATGCATCCGCTCCAACACAAGGTAGCAAATCTGCCGCAGGATGGGATTTACGAGCTCTTGAAGAGACTGTCGTCAGAAGAGGGAGTTCAACGAAAATTCGGACAGGGTTAGCTGTAGCAATTCCAGATGGTTGGGAAGGGCAAATTCGCTCCCGCTCATCTCTTGGTGCAAAGGGGATGATTATGCCAAATGGAGTAGGCACTATTGATTCTGATTACAGGGGCGAACTGATGGTACTTGCAACTTGGATTGGAGAAGGCGACGAGATCGTATTAGCAAAAGGAGAGAGAATTGCGCAAATGTTGATTGCCCCAGTCCCTGTTACTAGTTACAGAGAAGTCAGTTTCGAAGAACTTTCTAGAACCGATAGAGGCGAAGGCGGATTTGGTAGTAGCGGCAGATTCTGAGGTGTCTTAATGCGAAAAATCGTAATCAACGATATCGGCAAAATCAGCCATGCTGATGCTGACGAGTTGATGCGAGTAATGCAAGCAAAACGAATCGATGATGAAATTTTGGATACGCTAATTGTTTGTGAACATGATGAAATAGTTACTGTAGGACCTAGAGCCCGTAATGACGGGATCAAACCACCTGAAGATTATGCAACCTCTGCGGTCGATAGAGGCGGAGGTCTTACTTGGCACGGACCAGGACAAATCGTAGTTTATCCTATCTTCAAATGGGATTTAGATGGGGAATCAAATGTCAAAGCAATCATTTCTATTCTAGAAGATTGGGTAATCAAGTCACTCTCTGAACACGGAATAAATGCGAACAGAGATGAAAGGATGCAGGGCGTTTGGATTGGTGAAAACAAAATCTGCTCGATAGGGTTGGCGTTTTTGCGCTGGACCAGTAGACATGGCTTCACTATCAACTATGACACACCTCCCGGCCGAGTCGAAATGGTAAGCGGATGTGGCCTAGGAAAGGACACGACAACTAGTCTTTCCACCTTGGGATTCAATTTGACACGCAAACAAATTTTGGATTCACTAATAGACAATATATCCCTACTTTCTAGAGAAATTTACAGTGAATGAATCTTCATTAGTTGCTTCCCCTTCAGAGTGACATGGAAGGCTACCATCCAACTGCTGGAGGCCCAGCAAGGGCTGAGGGAGTCCCTCCCGTTGCCTATCTGCAATGGTATATTCCCCGATTAAAGGAAATGCGGCCGCACAATCTTTCGTTCTCAGGACTTCAGTATCCATGGGATTTGGGGACTATTGAGGACATTTGGAAAGACCACAGAGGGCCAGGAATCGATGATAGAAGAATGGTTAGTGAGATGTATGGCGTACATGTCGAGAATGTACACCTAACTCATGGAGCAACTCAAGCTATCAGCATTGCTATCTCTGCAACATCTCGAGGAGGAAAAGTTGCTGTTGAGATGCCGTCGTACGGCCCGTTGAGTCAAACAGCAAGAATACTTGGTCTCGAAACAATTGTGGTCAGAAGAAAACCAACTGCAAGTGCGTGGATTATCGATCGTGAAGAGTGGGCATCGGTTTTATCCCAAGTCGACCTTCTAATGGTCTGTCCGCAATTAAATCCTGTTGGATGGTCGTACACCGAGTCTGATAGAGAGTGGTTAATCGAGGCATGCAAACAACATGATGTCCGAATAATTAGCGACGAAGTATATTCTGGAGCTGACAGAAACTGGAAGCCATTTTACTTTGAAGGAGACAACTGCGTATCTATTTCTTCGTTGACTAAAGTCCACGGATTGGGACAAATCCGATACGGATGGATTATTGCCAGTAAGGAAATTATTGCGAATGCACAGAACACATTCCATAATTTAGCAGGAATAATGTCCTCACCCGTAATCCGAATAGCTGAACAAATCAAAGACCAACTCAATGGACCTGTAGACCTTATCGACCACTATCGAGAGGAGAATCTACCTCTGTTACAATCAATGCTAAATCGAGTAGGAATAGAATGGAATCCTCCCCCATATGGAGTCTTTGGAGCATTCAGGGTACCGGGCGTGGACACTCTAGAGATGATTGACACTATTGGAAAGGAGCATGGGCTGCTTGCAGTACCAGGATGCATGTTTGATTCTGGACTTGACGATTGGTTGCGCGTAGGTTGGTCTATAGACCCAAAATCTTTTGCTGAAGCAGTTGATGTCTTAGAAACTGTACTCCGTACAGCCTTGGACATAACTTGATACATGATCCCTTGCGAGATGTGGGCAATGGGAGAAGTCATTCTGGTAATCTCTGGCGCTTCTGGCGCAATATACGGAGTGCGCTTAGCAGAGATCTTAGGCAGCGATGCTAGAATTGTGGTTACCGAATCAGGTAGGCTTACAATGTCACACGAATGTGAAGGATTAACCCCAGAAAAACTTGCAGAAAAAACCGGCGCTATTCTCGAAAATAACGACGACATAGCAGCCAAGTCTGCTTCTGGCTCTGCTGCAATAGATGCTGTTGTCATTTGCCCCTGCAGCGGGACTACACTCGGCAAGCTCGCAGCAGGTATCGGTGATAATCTAGCAACCCGCTCAGCGATAGTTGCAATGAAAGAGAGAAGGAATCTAATCATCGTTCCAAGAGAGGCCCCATATGCCACTGTTCATCTAGAGAACATGGCCAAACTGTCAGGCTGGGGAGTTACAGTTATCCCAGCCTCACCAGGATTCTACAACCTACCTCAAAGCATGGATGATTTGATAGACTTCATAGTTGCAAGAGTACTCGACCACCTCGGCAGGGATAACGACCTGACCAAGCGCTGGACCGGCGAGGAATTGCAATGAGCGATGATGAAGTAATATCTGCCGAAATCGCTGAAGAATGGAGTGAAGCCAATAACAGGCGCACAGCGCTAGGGTTTCTTCAAAACACAACTGTCGTGGCAGGAATACTAGTTGCCCTCTTTGTTTCATCGACATTCATGTATTTCTATCTAGGAGAAGAACCCGTAGACTACGGAACTTCACTAACCTACGACCAAGACCGCACTAGAGGATATGTCGAGGATTTACTGGAGTTAGGGCACCCAGATTGGTACGGCAGAATGAGTGGCACTGCTGAAGAGCAAGCTACTGCAGAATATATCAACAATCTATTCGAAGAATTAGGATACCAATCTACACTGCATACCTATGAAGTCCCAATGCACAGTGTAAACAGCGAACCAAGCTTGAGAGTTTGCACACCAGGTGCTGCCGGAGGATTCGGAATTGTCCCTTGTTCACCAGCGGATGTTGGCCAGCAAGTCACTACGCTTAATCATCGCATGGACTATGTCATTCAAGGATTCTCAGGTCAATCTTCATTCACGTTCGCAGACAATATTGAGGTAGTCTACCTTGGAGATGGTTCTGATGATTCACTTTGGGCATCTGCAGCAGGTAAGGTTGGATATCTAGTCGGAGGCGGTTCAGTCTCAAGTAATACTGACATAATGGTTCGTGCTATAGAAAATGACCTTGCGTCTATAATCAGAGTCAACAAAAACTACAATTGTGGACTCATCGAGGGCAATGATTGTGTTCCAATTTTCAAAGGAACCAGTCACAGTGCAATCATCGAAGCTAATGGGGGAAGCATGCCTACGGACATGGCTTTCATTGCGATGAGCAAAGATGCAGGTGAAATCCTAGAATCTGTCGTAATCAATGGTAGCGGCAGGCTGGAGATGATTATGGACGTCACAAACGACCAGGAGTTGACTATTCGAGTACCGTGCGGAACTTATTATGGCGCAAGCAGCGAATTATTGATTGTTGGAGGCCACCACGACACAGTCTACCACGCTCCAGGTGCAGTGGATGACACCTCAGGAACTGCAACAGTTCTAGAGATGGCAGCAATGTTCTCCGAATACATTTCAGAGCATGGTGAACCAGAAAGAACCCTCAGATTTTGTACATGGGGTGGCGAAGAAGAAGGACTGTGGGGCTCAACTGCATACGTCGAGGAATTTAACCAAGATTTAGCGGAGAACCTGAGACTTTACGTTAATCTCGACATGAACCATGTTGATATCGATCTAGAAAACAGAGGGAACTCGGTAACTTTGTTTACAAACCATCCAGATGATTATGAGCATATTAAGGCCCTATCTGAGGAATACAAGAGAGATAACCCTGAGATGGCAAAGAAATACGTAATCAATCTAGGATTATATCAAGGTGCAAAAGGTGAGCCAGGTAGCATGCCATGCAATTCTGACCATTGCCCATTCGTATACAGCCTTGACGGTGGAAATGTGATAGGTAGAGCCGCAGTGTGCTATGGAAGTGGTTCCTATGAATATCACACATACCTCGATGACATGTCGAGGTTCAATGAAGAGAGCTTGGGTATTTCTGCAACCATTTATGGAAACTACATGAAGTTCCTAGCATACAACCCTGATGCCTGAGGTGAAAATATGGTCAATCCAAGCGCGCATGCAAGCCACATTCTTGTGAAGAGCAAAGGAGAAGCAACTCAACTAGCAATGAACATTAAGAAGTTCAAAGACTTTCAAAAGACTGCAAGGAAGAAATCTGATTGCCCTTCAAGTCAGAAAGGAGGCGACCTAGGTTGGTTCAGGAAGGGCCAAATGGTACGTGAGTTCGATGAAGCGGTGTGGACAATCCCGCTGAAAACTGTCTCTGAGACAATCAAGACTCAATTTGGCTATCACTTGATTTGGGTTCACGAAAGAGAGGAGTGATTCCATGACTACTAGAGTCGGCTTGGAATCTTATGAAGTCCTAGCTTGCCACGGGGTTTTTGACTTTGAAAGAGAGAAAACTCAACCATTTGTCATTTCAATATGGGCAACCTTAGCTGAGGATGTCAAAGGTGATGATATCGAACTTACTCTGAACTATGCAGACTTGCAATCTGCGGTCGACACAGAGGTTGTCAACTCCGAGCCAGTGAATTTAATGGAAACATTGTGCTACAAACTAGTAAGCAACATTTCACAAAACATTGTCGTCTCTGCTTTGTCCATAAGAATTGAGAAGCCTGATGCTCCATTCCCACACCCTGGTGGATTAGCAGTAGTTGAACATGAATGGACGAGGGATTGAAGGGCTGTCTATTACCAGCCCTCACTATGTCCGCCCCTTCGAGAGTATTCGTACCCTCGGTCACAGAGGATAACGGAAACACAATTGGCTTAGGGGTTTTTTCTACCGAAGAGGTTGCTTGGAAGGTATTGCGGACATTCTTGAAGAAATCTCATTTGATGTCACTCAACCGTTCTGATTTAGTAATTTGGGAAATCGACCAAGTCGGAGAAAATGCGATGACTGTTTTGTCAAGCATGCACTGCAGAGATTGCCCTGTTTGTAAACGAAGAACGTTTTGGATTGATCTGGAAAGTTACTCGGCAATGTGCACAGGCCAATCTTGTGAAGCTTGGATTGAAGAATCCACAATAGAACCAGGAAAGATTGACTTGGGGTGGCCTCCGACTAGATTTCTCAAGCAAACTGAATCCTTGGAGGATGCAATGGCTGAATTACGAATTCTTGGAGCAGAAGTTGAGGCGGCTGGAAGGACTCCAGATGAACCATTCACATCGATTCCAGAGGAATAATTCCAGCTCCAGTCATACCGTTGCGGAGTAATTCTCTGGCCTTTTCGCTAATTGCGTAGTTGAACTCGTCAACTGCTCCGTCCTTGATTACGTGGCAATCTCGGTAGAATGAATTGTACGCAGTGGCTAATTCTAGCATGTATAATGCGAAGATGTGAGGTTTGTTTTCGGTTATTGATTGTTGAAGTTTGTCAACATAATTTGCCATCACGCGTAATAATTCATGCATAGCATCGGGAATCTCACCTGTACTTTCGAAGTTAGCATCCCGCCCTACCTTACTTGCAATAGAGCATGCTCTTGTATGTGAATACATAACGAATGGTGCGCTTTCTCCTTCAAATGAAAGCGCTTCTTCCCATCTAAAGGTGAACCCCTTTTCTGGACTTACTTTCACAATATTGAATCTGACAGCAGAAACTCCAACTGCTTCTGCAATCAAATCGATTTCATCATCAGTTAGATCGCTTCTCAACTCACGAACAACCGATGCTGCCTGCGCCTTCGCCTCTTCAAGCAAATCATCCATGAACACCACATTGCCCTTCCGAGTGCTCATTTTTCCTTCTGGCAATTTGATGAAAGCGTAAAACATCACATTCGGGACTTTCTCACCTAACTCGGTTAATGTCATACCAACTTGCTTAGCTTGCAATTTGTGGTCTTCACCTAAAACGTTGATTAGATTGTCACATTGTTGCCATTTCCACATGTGATATGCAATATCTCTCGTGGCATAGAGAGACGAGCCATCTCCTCTTCTATAGAAGAAATCTGTCTTGCCTTTTAGACCTCGCTGACCTAGATCCAAGAAGTGAGCTCCATTGTCTGCGACCCCATGAATCTCAAGCCCCTCAAGTCTTTCCATCAATGAAGAAACCGAGCCATTAACGACGAATTCCGATTCTTTGGTGAAAGTATCGAATTCAATTCCTAATCGTGAAAGTGTTTCCAGCATACCATCTAGAACTGGTTTGTAAGCCTGTTCAAATTGTGCTAGAACTGCATCGTCACCATGTTCTGATGCATGTACTAATTTCCCAATTGCCTCTTCGATGTCATCTGCACCTTCATTCGAGCGTAGACTTTGTGCGGCTTGATACCATCTAACAGTCTCATGGTCCTTCTTTCCAGCCCAACGTGGATTGATGCTATCTGCATCATCAAGAATATCGTCAACTTGCTGCTTAGACAAGTTGGAAAGTGCCCAGGCTAGAACACCTACTTGCTTCCCCATATCGTCGACATAATATTCCGCCCGGACTTCATTTCCATAAAGTCGGTTAAGTCTGACAAGAGTGTCTCCAAGGATTGCGTTTCGAGCGCGTCCTACATGGAATGGACCATTCGGATTAGCGCTAGTGTGCTCAATCAGAACTTCGGTATTACCAGGTGCTGAATCAATGCTCATAACATTCCTTGCGAGCCATTCTGATTTTGCTTTGAAATTCAAATATCCTCCCACTGCAGCAACGTCGAATTCACCAGAGAGTGAAGAAGCCAACTGTTCGGCTATTTCTGCTGGATTTTGCCCTAGTTGTTTAGCAAATGGGAAACACGGTAATGATAAATCACCTTGTGATTTTTCTCTACTGACTCCCAAGGCTTTCTTCCAGAAATCATCCGAGACGCCAATATCTGCCAAAGCGGACTCTAGAGATGGTTCGATAATCTTCCTTAGAATATCCATAATCGCACCTCACATTATCGGATAGCGAAGAATCGCTGCTAGTCCTCCGAAACCAGAAGCCAATTGAGCGCCTTCTTCGGTATCAATAGAGATGAACTTCACTTCTGAGCGACCCTTTGCAGCCAAAATTGAAAACTCGTCGATTAGCGAAACTGAACTCGTTTCACGCAAATCATCGCCGTCGGCTTTACATTTTGGACAGGCGGGTAACGCATCTGTTCGACCGATACTTACTGTCCAGTCATGCCCGCATGAATTACAATTGATGTCAACAACATTTTTCCTCATACCTTCACTGATAAGCAGTTTTGCAACAGCCCCTTGTTCCAGAGCTTGTCGAATCATCGCTTCACCGTAGGTTGCCTTTGGACTTGTCTTGATCAATTCCTCTAAGAATTCAGTCACAACTTGACGCTCAGCATCCAATTCAATCTCACCCATCAGTCCACCAGCATTGTCGACTAATTCTCTAACGCCGCTTTCATTCGAATAACCAACATCGAAAGTTGTCTTTGCGATTTTCTTAACAATCTCGTGATGGAAGTAGTCATTCTTGACTACGAAATCCTTGGTAGCACCAGGTCCTCCAATAATTATCGCTTGGATATTTTCTAGTTCTGGTAGCCAGTATGAACAAGCATGCTCAGTTGCTCTCTTGAAAAACTTGTGAGCAGCCTCTTCAATTAGCCTCTCGAATCTCTGAGCAGATTGACCACCTTGTCGGTGTTTGCCCATGATGTTAGAAACCAGGAATTCCTGTACATGTATTCGTTTGCCAGTGGCAATGCCATAGGCTGCCTCAGCACGATCGATAACAAACAATCCATATGATTTCTTATCGATGAGCATATCTTCTAATTGGGTCAATTCAAACTTGGAGTCACAACGATACCTGAATGATAGCAAAGGTTGAGGCAGGTCATCAATTACCACCGTGATGTGTCTTGTTTTGTTGTTGCCTACAATAATTGAACCTGTGAACAGAGCAATTCCTCTGTCTCCAGCATCTCGGTACTTGGAAAGTGAAGAAATCGCTGATTCAATGGCGCCTTGAACATTCTTCTTTGTGGACTTAGATTTGATGTTAGCAGCCTGCCCGTGCTCGTTTTGCAACATTTGCCTGGCGTCTGAAACCTGTCTGTCAGGAGGAATAATTACTGTGACCAATTCGGTCCCGAAACCTTTCATTTCTCTGAGGTCCTCAAGAGCCAACTTTAGTTTCAACCTGCGGGTAGCCTGTTCTGGATCATCACTCATACAGGTCTCCCCCAGCCCATAGGGCTGAGGCGAGGACTTTGAAGGCTTCTGAGAAGGAACCATATTGAATGGTCGTCTTTCACGGAGTATCGATGCCGACCCAAATTATCGCCCTAGGCGGTTCGCTTCTGAGGCCTGAGGAAGCAGAGCAGCGCTCAATTTGGTTCGGACAACTTCGCCAAATGGCGGTTCACTTCGAAGGTAATGGCAGGAAGTTAGGAATCGTAGTTGGCGGTGGCCTTCCGGCAAGAGAAGCAATCACTCTAGCTAAAGAATCATTCTCGGACTCCTATAGACTAGACACTGTCGGCATATCTGCAACAAGATTGAATGCCACAATTTTGCAACAATCATTGATTGACATTGGGTGCAATGTTAGCCCATCAATTCCAGTAACAACTAGTGAAGCCTCAGACTTACTAGAAACGCACAATATTGTGGTAATGGGTGGAACAACACCCGGTCATACTACCGATGCTGTAGCAGTCGCACTTGCAAGAGATTGTGGGGCACCTCACTGCGTGATTGCGACTAATGTTAGCCATATCCACGATAGCGATCCTAGAACGAATCCTGAAGCAAAACCAATCGAGGAATTGACACTCACCGAATTAGCTGAAATAACAGGAACTGAGGCTTTGAGCCCTGGAGAATCTGCTGCTGTTGACCCAATCGCCGTGAAATGGGCAATGGATGATGGAATCAGATTGGCAGTTCTAGACGGTAGAGATTTGAGCAGAGTCGAAGACGCTCTTGAAGGAAGACCCTTCATTGGAACTTTAGTAAAGGTTGAGTGATAGAATGGTTGATGCAAAGGCGATAAAAGATAAGGTTAGCAAGAAAATCAGCAGCACAAGAAGTAAGGTATCTTCTCACCTAACTGCTCACAAGCATTGCCGAATTTGTGGAATCAACATCGATGCAAAGGCAGAGCCTCGCATTTGTAAGAGCATAGATTGTGGTTTAGCGTTAGAGAAACGAGAAAAGAATGACAAAATGATGAGAATAATGTTCTTCATCTTCGTTGGAATATTTTTCGTTCCGATCTTACTTCGCGCGGTTGGAATAGGGTTCTAAATCTAGGACTGACGGTGCCATCCCTCTGGCAATTCCAGTGGGTCTGAGGACATATTTGCTTTACAGCGCCTGACTATTTCCAATCTAAGAGCAGTTACTCCAACATCTTCTAATGACGAGATGGTTACACAACCTTCCTCATCAATCAGCACTGGAATCTCAGGCTCACCTTCTCCATCCCACTCAGATTCTGAAGCCTTGACATCATCCCAGTTTTCTGGCCTTGGTACCATCAAATCTGCCTTTGAGACTACGACTATCATGTCAATCTCTGGTAATAATGTCTTGACTTCATCCAACAGATTATTCTGATCTTCCAAACTTGTACCACATTGTTCTGAAATATCCATCAAGAAAATGCACAAACTACCTACATGCTCAATCGCTGCAATAGCCTGCATTTCGATAGCATTCCTATCATCCATCGGCCTATCCAAAAGACCCGGAGTATCGACCATTTGATGAGGTACACGACGATGTTTGAAGTGCCCTACGTGAAGTTGTTTTGTAGTAAACGGATAGTGGTTGACTTCCATGTTTCCGCTAGATAGCGAGGAGATGAATGCACTCTTCCCAACATTGGGTGCCCCACAAACTACGATGGTCGGGCAGACTTGGTCAATAACTGGCAACTGCCTCAGAATCATTCTACTTTCATGAAGCCAATCTAGAGATGGTCCAACTCTTCGCATTATGCTAGACAGCCTCCCATAGGCTTCTTTTCGAGCATCATGCATTACTTCAAATCGTGCTGTCCTAACGATTTTGTCAGAATTTTGTTTAGCGATTTTTCGCATCTGTTTGGAAGCCCAACCAAGCATAGAGAGGTGATGCCGATAATCGTCACAACCCACACATGCATCGACCATAGCTTTGTCAAAAATCGGCATTTGGTCTAAACTTGGCCAAGCGCGCTCTGTATCTTCGAGATATTGTGACATAACATCTGCAGCGGTCTGCACCATTCTTGTCAATTGCTTGCGTACCCGGAAAACTTTGACCGGGTCATCGACTCGGTCAGCAGATTTTTTCGCACGACTGAATCCTTTGTCCAGAACTTCCTCTTCAGTAAGTACGGTGACTAAGTCTCTCCATACCACCTTCATAGTGAGTCCTCCAAGACAACGGTGTAGCCTTCTATTTTTCAATCAGTAGGTAGGTTTTGTATGCGTCAGTGCTTAGAAGGAGGAGCCCCGACACCCAACCATGTCGGACTTACCGGACTGGGCAAAAAGCATGTGGGAAGAATTAGGTTCTCCAGATTTAAGCGATTTACAGAGCGTCCATACCGGCGATTTGATGGAACGTAGGCATGGCTTGAGAAAGGACGACCTGGTCGAAATTCAGCTCGATGCAAGGGCATTTAGAGAAGATGATGAGACATGGGTCAGAGGTAGATTACTTTCTTCAGGTAAATCATCACTAGAAATTTTGACTTCAGATGGCGAACATGCTTACATTGCACGTGATGTAATTGTAAAGATAGTACTAGTCGCACACACACGACCTGCATACATAGACGACAAGGACTTGTTGGAATTCGAGAGAGAAGATCAAAAGCGCCGCACTAATCTTCATGAGAAGGTCGAAAAGAAGACCAAAGGAAATGATGATTCGCACCTATGGGGTTGATTTCTTGACTTGGGAGGTCGTTGAAAATCATCATCTTGAGAAGACATTCAAGTTTCCTGATTTCATCCAAGCACTCGATTTTGTAAATAAAGCAGGCCAAGTATGCGAAGAACAAGACCATCATGCTGAATTTATCCTATCCTGGGGCAGTGTTTGTGTTAGGACTTGGAGTCACGATACTGATTCTATTACCGAAAGAGACCACAAATTAGCTGAAGGTATAGATGGAGTGTTCGCCAATGGATCCTAAAGGCAGAGATGTTGCGGGCTATAGAATGCATGCCTTCGTCTGTGGGCACACAAGACCCGAAGGCTCTGTGAGGGGATGTTGTAGCGACAAAAACTCTCTCGAATTGATGAAAGAGTTCAAACTAGCATCCAAAGAAAAGGGTATCAGAGATGTTAGAGTACAGAAATCTGGCTGCCTTGACTTTTGTGAGAATGGACCTACATGCGTCATTTATCCACAAGGTGAGTGG
>JAKURJ010000014.1:0-8029 GCA_022452125.1 Candidatus Poseidoniaceae archaeon | reverse complement strand
AATCACTAAAGAAGCGATTCCAAGTTTGGTTGAATACATGAATGGCGGGAAATTGCCAACACAATTTTTACTCGACCTCAAAGCTTGACTGGCCTTGTTGCACCACATGCTTGGCACTTCAACAGAGTAGTCCTGTCTTCCTTGATGAAGTGAGTATCTGGAGAATTACATTGAACACATTTGATGTACAGGTTGACATAGTTGACAAGTGCTTTCTTCAATCTCTTTGGTGGAATACGTCCCTTGAATCTTGCACGCGGTCCGTCCCTAGAACCTGCAGTACCCAATTCATTCAGCATGAATTGGTAAACATGGTTGTCATCCCTATCCATGTGATTTACAACTTCTGTAAAGTTTCTGAAAATCGTGTTTGAACCTTCAATCATTATCTGGGGATCAGGTAATGTCCATCTAGCACGATTAGAGATTTCCTCAGGAATATTTGACCTGGCTCGGTCAAGCAAGGACTCGTACTCGAAGTCTGACATCAGACCATTCGCCGAGCCCGCCCCATTTGAGGGTTTCCGCCCATTAGCCCATTTTGAAACGATGGTTTGATGTCTGATAGACTCCCCCAATCCATTATGGAGCAAGGTTTGAGCATAGAGCAATTGAGGGACATGGTCTCTAATTTGCGAAAGGATGGACTCAATTCTCAGCAAATCGCAGATGAGTTGTCTCTGTCGCAAGACACTATTTCGTGGCTATTGGCAGAAAGCAGCACTAATGAAAAGCCAGAAGATGTTCGAATCGGCTGGAGAACAATTGGCGTGCGCCCTCAAAGAATTGCAGCAATCGGTGCAATAATGGCCGATGTCGCAGATGAGGAATGCGGTGATAGCATTGACACTGTAGTCGGTATCTCCATCAATGGAGTACTCTTTGCAAATGAAGTTGCTAGCCAGTTGGGATGCGAGGTTGCAATTCATAGAAACGTTGACGGCGGACCTGGAAAAGGTTCCTTGTCGAACAAATATGGACAAGTTGCAGGCAAGAGAGTAGCAATTGTTGACGATGTCCTTTCAACAGGAGTAACTATGTCACGTACCATCCAATCGATGCGAGAAGCGGGTGCTGAAGTCGCACTTTGCATGGTTCTAGTCAACAAAACTGCAAGGAATGAAATCGAAGAAGTGCCTCTAAGAGGAATAATCAGAGCTGCTCTAGTCTGAGGTGGTTTTCTTGCACTGGGCTGACTTTGCTGCACAAACCTTGTCGCAGCGAGGAAACAAGCACATTATCGCATCTGGAATCACTCCAAGTGGAGAATTCCACATTGGACACCTCAGAGAGATTCTAACAGGGGACATGATAACTAGGGCTTGTAAAAACGCTGGAATGGATGCAGAATTTGTTTTTATTGTAGATTCAGCTGATCCTTTGCGAAAGGTGTATCCTTTCTTATCAGACGAATACGGACAGTACATTGGCTGTGCATTGGCTACTATACCCGCTCCAGATGAAAATGGCTGTCCCGGAAGTGACGGGCGAAACTATGCTGAACACTTCCTAGAGCCTTTCTTGGCCGCTCTAGAACAAATTGATGTCAGGCCTAGAATTATTGACAACTATACCTCTTATGCAAATGGTGAGTTCGCAGAAAAAGCACGCATTGCTTGTGAAAAGGCTGATGAAATTAGAGAGATAATTGAGCGAGTAAGTAGTCGCGAACTTGCACCCGATTGGTTCCCTTACAACCCATATGGGCACAACGGGAGTTTGGACGGGGTAACCGTAACAGGTTTCGAATGGCCATATGTCCATTGGACTCAGGATGGTACACCCGGTAAATCTGACCTAAACAAAGCGGAAGGAAAACTCCCCTGGAGAATTGATTGGCCTGCAAAATGGGGCTGGATTGGGGTAACTTGTGAACCGTTTGGAAAGGACCACGGTGCAGCCGGTGGGTCTTATGCAACTGGAAAGGAGATATCTGCATTATTTGGAGATAATCCACCTCATCCTCTTGTTTACGAATGGATTTCACTGAAAGGACAAGGCGCTATGTCTTCATCGACTGGCAATACAATAGGACCGCTGGAAGCTTTGGAATTGGTTCCTCCAGAAATTTTGCGATATCTAATCGCTTCAACAAAGCCCAAGAAGGCAATTACATTTGATTCTGGAATGTCATTAGTCGAATTGGCGGATGAATATGAGAGACTATTGTCAAGAGACTTAGAATCAGAAATGAGTGATGAAAGTCTGTCACGAAGACAAAGAGTTGCTATCGAAGATGCTGAAGGAGCACTGAGAATGAGCCGAATTGGTGATTCTACAAGTTCGAAAGTTTCTTTCAGACATTTGGCAATGCTTGCGCAAGTAAAGAGTGACGAGGAGATTGTTCAATCCCTAGGAGATGGGATTTCCGACAAATTAACTAGAATGCGAAATTGGATCAATGGTGATCATTTCCCTGCTGAACTAAGAATTAGTGTCAGAAAAGAAAGGATGGTAGGAATAGATGAAGGCATATCCAGTGCTTTAAGCCAATCTTTAGCTGATTGTGAATGGAACACGAAGTCGATTGGTGAAGCAATATCTTCATGTTTCAAGAACAATGAAATCAGTCCAAAAGAAGGCTACAGAAACCTGTACCTTGCAATCTTGGGTGTAGAAAAAGGTCCGAGGCTAGCCCCGATTTTGTCAGAATTGGAAAGAATTAGAGTTCTGGAATTACTCGGCTGAACTCCAAACTAAGCAAATTCAACAGATACGTAGTATCTGAACCGTTCGATTGAAAGGGGCCTACTGTTGTTGCCGTGTCATGGCCGGAGTGTATTGTCCCAGTTGTGAGGCTAGCGTCGAACCCGCTTCGAAGTTTTGTCTATCTTGTGGAAATGACCTCACAGTAAGAGGTCCAATTACTGCTACTGGGCACGATTTGAATCAACTAAAGGACGTCATTAGAACACGTGACGACTTGTCGATGGCTGAAAAATTCGACATGATTGCTAAGGTCGAAGAAGGAGCCAATCCAATTCTACTTGGAATCGCTGCACCAGCTGACGATGATGACTCTGAGCAAGAACAAGAAGAAGGAGCAGAAGTTAGCGAAAGTGCATTCATAAACTATCAGTTTGGTGAGTCCGAAGCCGCCGCTGCTGCTGTTCGTGCTACAGTAAGAGGAACAGATGCCTGGGTTTTGGTCCAAAAAGGAGACCTCGACTTATCTGAAGGACTATTCCGCGATGCAATGAATCTTGGAATGGAAGCGAGTACTCACATTCATGATGTATCAAGCGGTGAACACGAAGGTATCGACCCAGATGCTATGCGCTCAATTCCTGTATTGAAACCACCCAAGAGGTCATTCTGTCCTAAGTGTGGTTCTGATATTCATTCCAACACAATGCTTCAGTGGAGGAAGTGGAGAGACTCCTCTGGAGATGTCGTATCTATGCAACTTGAAGCAAGTATGGAGACAGCGTTAATCCAAGTTGCATCTCACTACCTCACAGTCATTGAAAATATCCAGAAGGATGCAAAATCTGTTGATGAAAATGCCCTTAGGAAGAAACTTGAGAAAGAGATTAGAAAGGAACTTGAAGCTGAATTTGAGGGGCGCAGCGCTGCTAGCAAAGGCGCTACAGAAAAGAAGACTGCTTCAAAATCCAAATCATCAACAGCGTCTGTAAAGAAGAAATCCAATGCTACTACACCAAAGAAAAAGGCAGGTGGATTATTTGGCGGTACTAAGCGACCAAAGAAAACATTCGAAGGTGACCCTGCGGACAAAGCCGATTGGTTCTTGGCAGAGGCACTGGACAGCATCTACGACCCTCACGGCACAGGAAAGGTTCTGAAACCAAAGACCATTTTGGCCAGATCGAGTGATGGGAATGTACGTGTCCAAGATGTGGTAAGAGTCTATGATTCAGAAGGAAAAGACGGAATCAGTGAACTTGCTTGGACAAGCCCGCTTACTGAGTATATCATCGAAGCATACGATGCCTGCTGATTAGTAATTCACTTTGAGCCTCATTGGAACCAAGTCTACCTCACGGTTTGCCTTGATTGCTAAGACTTCCATGACAGCACCAGACATAGTTGTCACGAATGGTATGTTCATCTCTACAGCTAATCTTCTCATCATGTTTCCATCTCTGACAGCACCGCCAGAGACAGTAGGAACATTTACGATAAACGAAACTTGGCCTTTACGCATCAAATCAAGTGCATCAGGATGCTTTCTTTCATTTATTCTATAGACAGTTTGAACCTCGACGCCGCTTGCTCTAATAGTATCAGCAGTTCCAGGAGTAGCATAGATTGTGAAGCCCATATCCTCGAGTTGCTTCGCAACTGGAATCAATGCTTCCTTGTCCTCATCTCTAACGGTCAGGTATGCACCTCCTTCTTTGGCAACAGGTATCTCAGTTGCCAATCTAGCCTTGAGATAGGCAACGTCTGCTCTCGTATCGGAACCGTAAACTTCACCGGTAGACTTCATTTCAGGCCCAGGAGCAGGGTCTAATCCTTGCAATTTGATGAATGGGAACACAGGTGCTTTGACAGCAACATGTCCAGAAGTCGCTTTCGGTATTTCCTGTTCGCTCAGGTCTATTCCTAAGGTCACTCTTGCAGCGATTCTGGCCATTGGAACCCCAGTAGCTTTCGCTACAAACGGCACGGTCCTACTGCTTCTGGGGTTGACTTCAAGACAATACAGGTTATCTCCCTGTATAGCGAATTGTATGTTGAAACATCCTTTGATTTTGAGTCCAATTCCAATTTCCTTAGTTTGCTTTCTTACCCGTTCCAGCATTTCATTACTGATATTCTGAGTAGGAATGAAACATGTTGAATCTCCGGAGTGTATTCCTGCTTCTTCCAGGTGTTCCATTACGGCACCGATGAGGACTTCTTTACCGTCTGATGCTGCATCGACGTCCAATTCTATCGCATGTCCAAGATATTCATCCACTAGCAAAGGTTTGTCAGGTGCTAGATATGCTTCTGCTAGGTAAGATTCAAGCTGCTTTTCATTGGCTAGAATCTCCATACCTCTTCCGCCAAGAACATATGATGGGCGAATCAGAACGGGGTAGCCTATCTTCTCAACAGCGGCCCTAACATCATCGGCACTGGTCCCTGTCGCGCCTCGAGGCATTTGCAAACCGATTCTCTCAGCGAAGGCTTCGAATCTTTCCCTATCGCTAGCCTCATCTATTGCATCGCAGCTCGTCCCTAGGATTTCTAAATCCATGTTGAGGACAGGTAGTCTTGCTTCGAGCGGTAGAGCAAGATTGATTGCTGTCTGTCCACCGAATTGCAGTAGGATTCCATGCGCTTTCTCACGTAGTAGAACTTCTGTGACATATTCTAGAGTCAGAGGTTCGAAGTATAGACGGTCTGATGTATCAAAATCCGTCGATACTGTTTCGGGATTATTATTCATCAGTACAGCATCCATGCCTGCTTCTCTAATCGCTTTAACAGCATGAACACATCCATAATCGAACTCAATACCTTGTCCAATACGAATTGGCCCAGAACCGATTACGACTTGCCTTCGTTTGACTCGATTTTCCAAATCTGGCAATATGTCGATGCGATTGTCACCATAAGGCTCGTAAGTTGAGTAATAATATGGAGTCTTAGCAGCGAATTCCGCAGCACAAGAGTCTACCATTCTGAAGATTGGATGAACTGCATGGCCATGTCTTGCTTTCATTACTGCCTGTTCACTCTTACTTTCAACTAGTTCTTTGAGACCTGTTGTTGGGAATCCTGACAACGCATCAGCAATGTGACCATCAGAGAAACCGAAACTCTTCCACTTCCTCAATTCATCAGCAGTCAAATCTCTAGGGCTGCAAGCTCTTGCCACAATTTCATTTTCAACATTGGCGATTCTCTGGAACCCATACAAGAACCATCGAGTAATTCTGGTGATTTCATGGACTCTTTCGATGCTCCATCCCCTTCTGAATGCCTCGATTACAGCACCCATTCTCCTGTCAGTTGCAATCCTCAACCAATCAATTAGTACATTGTCAGGAAGTTGCTCAAATGCACGTTCAGCCATTCCTTCTCCTTCTGATTCATCCGCCCTAGTTAGCGGTCTAGGGTGAGGTGCCCCCTGCTCAAGTGATGCCCAAGCTTTGAGGAATGCCTCCTCGAAACATCGCCCTATTGCCATAACTTCGCCAGTGGACTTCATCGAAGTTCCTAGTGTTCTATCAGCAGTTCTGAATTTATCGAAAGGCCATCTCGGAATTTTAACAACACAGTAATCTAGTGTTGGCTCGAAGGCAGCAGTTGTACCTTCTCCAGTGATTGGATTTGGCAATTCATCAAGTGTGTAACCGACAGCGATCTTCGCAGCCATTCTTGCGATAGGATAGCCCGTTGCTTTCGAAGCAAGCGCAGAAGACCTCGAAACACGAGGGTTGACTTCGATGACCCTTACTTCTCCTGTCGATTGATTTACTGCGAACTGTACATTACAGCCGCCTTTGATATTCAATTCACGGATCAGTGAAAGCGACATGTCTCTAAGTTGCATATGGTCTCTATCTGATAATGATTGAACCGGGGCTACAACTGTTGATTCACCTGTGTGAACTCCCATCGGGTCGATATTCTCCATGGTACAGACGATGGTAGCATTATCTGCAGTGTCCCTCATAACTTCGTATTCATATTCCTGCCATCCAAGAATACTTTCCTCGATTAGAACTTGGCCAATTCTACTGTTTCTTAGACCAAGTGTTGCGATTTCTACCAACTCACCTGTATTCCAAGCGGTTCCTCCACCTAATCCTCCAAGAGTAAATGCTGGGCGAATCAGGATTGGCCAACTACCGATTTCAGCGGCTGCGGCTCGACCCTCTTCCATTGAATTCCAAGCACTTGCGTCTGAGATTGGCAAATCAATTCCAAGACAGACTTGGTTAAACAAATCTCTATCTTCTGCTTTATCGATTGCATCTAAATCAGAACCAATCAATTCCACACCTAGTTCGTCCAATACCCCTGCGTGAGCAAGTTCACTAGCGATGTTTAGTGCTGTTTGACCACCCATTCCTGCCAACAAAGCATCCGGCCTTTCAATCTCCAATATACGACGAATAGTATCGGGCAAAAGTGGCTCAATGTACACCTTATCAGCCATTTCTGGGTCATTTTGAATCGTTGCAGGGTTGGAGTTGACAAGGATTACTTTGTATCCATCTTCCCTGAGCGCCTGCACCGCTTGTGATCCTGAGAAATCGAACTCAGCAGCTTGCCCAATTTTAATCGGCCCGGAACCTAGAACAAGAATGGTCTCCAAATCTTCACGACGAGGCATCAGTTTGCACCCCCATAATGGGCATCAACCATTTCACGGAATCTTGCAAAGAGTGGATAAGCATCGTGTGGACCCGGTGCGGCCTCAGGGTGGAACTGAACAGTGAAAACGGATTTATCTACAATGTCTAATCCCTCTACAGTTCTGTCATTTGCATTTACGAATCTGACTTTGACCTGATCGCCGTGTAGGTTTTCTCCTTCTGGAGAACATGCTCCAGATGGGTGTGCTGCTAGCATCCCCGCATCAGGATCTGCTACAGCAAATCCGTGATTTTGACTGGTAATCCAAACTCTTCCGCTTTCCAAATCAACACACGGTTGATTTGCGCCTCTGTGACCATAGCGCATCTTGTATGTTTGCAGTCCGCTTGCAAGACCCAACAACTGGTGTCCAAGACAAATTCCCATCACTGGAATGTTTGCTTTTACAGCTTCAGCAAGCGTGTTTCTTGCCATTGTTGCTTTTCCTGGATGAGCAGGGTCGCCCGGCCCATTCGAACAGAATAAGGCGACTATACCGAAAGATTGTGCTTCCTTGAAAGAGGTATGTGGAGGGCACCAAACCACTTCGAATTGACAACATAGGCTGCGAAGAATATTGTACTTTATTCCACAATCAATTGCTGCAATTCTTGGTAAAGGATTTCCAAGATTGTCCGTGGCGCCTGCGTTAACAATAACCGGCTCATCGATCGAAACCAAGTCGACCAAATCCTCTAATTCAGGGGAT